>JAICTU010000427.1 GCA_025936205.1 Polyangiaceae bacterium
AGGCGAGCCGAGCGGAGGAACCGAAGGGAACGAACTATCTGCCCTGGGTGGTGCTCGGCGGCAGCGTCGTGGCCGCCGCGACCGGCACCGCCTTCTATCTCATGGGCGTGAGCGACCACAACAAGGTGGAGAATGCTCCCGGCTTCGGTGACCCGACCGCGGTCACTCCGATGACGCGCCATCAGGCGCAGGACCTGATCGACTCCGGCAAGAGCAAGAAGCTGATCGGCGGCATCGGCTTCGGCGCGGCGGGCGCGCTGGCGGCCACCTACGTGGTGCTGCTGGTCACGCAGGACCGGCCGGCGCCGAGCGAGGGCCCGAGCCTGGCGCTCGACTGGTCGCCGCGCGGGCCCTCCTTCAGCGTGCAAGGGAGCTTCTGACCATGGCGTACGAGATCTCCGGTATCAGAGTGGCTCAGGTCGCGGGGCTCGCGGCCTGGCTCGGGCTGTTCGGCTGCTCCTCTCCCGAGCTCGCCGGCACCAACTTCTACTGCAACTCGGACAGCGACTGCGGCGCGGGGCAGACCTGCGCCGAGATGGACGGCACGCCCGCGTGCATGGCGAGCAGCGAGGTGCCGATCCGCATCGGCATGAGCGCGCCGCTGCAGGGGCCGAGCGAGGCGCTGGGTATCGAGATGCGGCGCGGCATCAACGCGATGCTCGATCGCTTCAACAACGCGGGCGGCGTCGCCGGGCGCAAGGTGCTGCTGGATGCCCAGAACGACAACTACGACCCTGACCAGGCGAAGGCCGTCGTGCAGCAGTTGCTCGACATTCAGGAGACCAGCAACGACAAGGACACGCCCGACACGCGCGGCAAGAACAGCGTGTTCGCGCTCGTCGGCAATGTCGGCACTCCCACCATGCTGGCCACTGCGCCCGTGGCGACCAAGAACAAGGTGATCTTCTTCGGCGCCTTCACGGGCGCGCAAGCGTACCTGCGCGACGACACCAAGTCGCCGTATGTCTACAACTATCGCGCGGGCTATGCGGATGAGACCGCGGCCATGCTCGACTACATCCGCGGCACGCGCATCCCGCGCATCATCAACGACCCGGTGGCGGACTACAAGCGCATCCTGGTGTTCGCCCAGGAAGACAGCTACGGCGACTCGGGCTACGACGGCGTGATCAATGCCTACAATCAATCCATCTCGCCGTTGCCCGTGAAAAACGCCATCAAGCGCGTCGCTTACAAGCGCGAAGACGTGAACAGCGTCGATCCGGCCATCGCCGACGCCGCGACCTACCTACAGGGCGTGCTCGACAACTCGGGTTCGGACAGCTCCGTGGAGTCGGTGGCGGTCGTCATGATCGACACCTACCAGCCCGGCAATCGCTTCATCCGTGGCGTCAAGGACTGGATCAACAAGGACGCCAAGCGCGCCGCGCGCCTCGACGTGTTGTTCATGAACGTGTCCTTTGTGGGCGGTGACGCGCTGTCGACGGCGCTGCGCACCACGCCCGAGGCCTACGACGACATCCGCACGCCCGGCAGCAAGCGCAGCTACGCCGAGAACGTGATCGTGACGCAGGTGGTGCCGAACTACGACTCGCAGGCGGCCGGCGTCGTGCAGTACCGCGAGGACATCAAGGACTACGACAGCGGCAAGCTCAGCTTCACCTCGCTCGAGGGCTACATCGTGGCGCGGCTCTTCACCACCGCCCTCGACCTGAATGGGCCGAATCTGACCACGGAGAACTTCATGCGCACGCTCGATACGCGCGTGAAGGATCTGGACATCGGCATCGGCACGGAGCTCAACTTCTCGGGCACCAATCACCAGGCGAGCTCGACGGTGTGGGGCAGCCACATCGAGGACGACGGGCGCTTCAGCGTGCCCTTCATCTGGAAGCGCGAAGCAGGCATCCAGGACAACTGACGACGCAGAAACAGCGCTGTCAGACCCAGAGGGGTCAGGGGTCAGGGGTCAGGGATCAGGGATTTCGGAGCTCGGGCGTCGCGAAGCTGACCGGCTCTAGGAACGCCCGCATTCCGACACTGCGCATCCTCCGGCCCCCTGACCCCTGATCCCTGACCCCTGATCCCTCTCTGCCGCGCAGCGGGTTCCCAGGAGCCGCGCGTCTCTGCTACTGCTGCGCGGCCTCGATCTGATGCGGGGCAGCAAGGGAGTGGCATGGAAAGCCTGGGATATGAGGTGGTGGGCGGCGGTCCGCAGCGCGTGATCGTCATGAATGATTGGGTGTCTGACACCTCCAGCTGGCAGCCGACGCGGCCCTATCTGGATGGGCAGCGCCAGAGCTGGGCGTTCGTGGATCTGCGCGGTTACGGTCGCTCGCGGGATCTGACGGGACGGTATTCGCTGGAAGAAGCCGCGCACGACGTGCTGGCAGTCGCCGATCGCCTGGGCTGGCGCGAGTTCGTCGCGGTCGGTCACTCGGTGAGCACCATCATCGCGCTGCACCTCGCGCAGCACGCCACCGAGCGCGTGCAGCGTGTCGTGCTGGTGACGCCCGTTCCTCCGCGCGGCATGGGCGTGGACGACGCGACGCTCGCTGCGCTCGAAGGCATGGGGCGCGGCAACGTGGGCCAGCGGCAGCAAGGTTTGATCGGCACGTTTGGCGAGCGACTGTCGGCAGCGTTTTGGCGCCAAAAGGCTCAGCGCTGGGTCGAGAGCGCGGATCCGGAGGCGTCCGCCGGATATGCGCGGCTGTTTGCTCGCTCCGGGCTGAGTGAGCCGGGGCTGCGCGTGCGGCAACCGGTGCTGGCGATCACGGGCGACCAAGACATGCCGCCGGTGCGCAAGGACGCGATCACGCCGGCGCTGGCCGCGGTGTGCAGCCAGCTGACGGTCACTCCGATCGCGGACTCGAGCCACTACCCGATGCAGGAGACGCCGGCGCTATTCGCCACGATCCTGGAGCGCTTCCTGCTCTGTTGAGCTCAGCCGCCCGCTGAGCGCGGTTTCCCCGCGCTCAGCGGACGCTCCGTGTTCAGCGGATCACGGCGGGGTAGACGCAGAGGCCGCCCGTGCACGGCACGCCGTTGCAGCAGTCGCTGCTCTGGGTGCACTGCTGGCCGTAGAGGCCGCAGGAGTAGGTGGGCTCGCTCGGTGAGCCGCTCGCGCCACCGCTGCTGCTGCCGGCGCTGCCGCCCCCGTCGCTTCCACCGCTGCCGCTGCCCGCACTGCCGCCGCCGCCGGTATCACCGCCGGTGGGGGAGCCGCCGCACGTGCCGCGCGTCGAGCCTGGTAGCACCTGGCAGAGCACGCCAGGGCAGCAGTCGCCGCTGACGGTGCAGGCGCCGCCGCTCGCCACGCACGTGGCATCGCCCGTCGCGCAGCGCAGTTGCCCGTCCGCAGCGGGCAAGCAAGCCTTGCCGTCGCAGCAGTCCGAGGAAGACGCGCAAGTGTCGCCCGCGGCGCGGCAAGCGTCGCCGAGGCCGTTGCAGCGTGGCACGCCGAGCGGATCGAGCTGGCAGGCGCCGCTGTTGCCGGTCGCGCCGCAGCAGTTGTTGCGCGAGCTGGAGATGCTGCAGGCATAGTCCTGGTAGTGGCAGACGTTGCCCTGCGGGCTGCAGCCCGTCGGGTTGCGGCAGATGCCGACGCTGCGACCGGGCTCCTTCTCACAGGTGACGTTGCCGTCGCCGGGCAAGCCCGTGCCGGCGGCGCCGCAGCAATCGCTGTCTTCGCGGCACAGGTCGCCGTTGACGTGGCAGCCGTTCGCGGGCTGGCAGACGTAGACGCCGGTGTCTCCAAAGGGCGCGCAGAGGCGGCTGCAGCACTGGCCGCACCCGTTGCACAGGCTGCCGTCGACGCCGCCGCCGCAGTTGGTCGCGCCCGAGGGCGGAGCAGCGCAGGTGCCCACGCTGGAGCCTTCCGCGATCACGCACGCGCCGGTGCAGCACTCGGAGTCGCGCCCGCACACGTCGCCCGACTGCGTGCAGAACGAGCTGCGCACCTGGCACGTGCCGTCCGTGCACAATCCGGAACAGCACTCGGTGTTGCCGCCACAGGGATTGCCCGAGCTCTTGCAGGCGAGATTCAGCGGCGTGCAGGTGCCGTTGTCGCAGTGACCACCGCAGCACTCTGCGCCGGAGCTACAGGCGCTGCCGTCCGCCACGCAGGCCGCGGTCGAGCACGAGCCACCCTGGCAGCTGAGCGTGGAGCACTCCGTGCCGCTCTGGCACGTGGCGCCGGGGCTCTGGCTGGCGGTGGGCACCGTCGAGCTGCTCTGTCCGCTGGAGCCGGCGGTGCCGGAGGGGTCCGTACCCGTGGAGGAGGCGCCGGCCGTGCCTTCCGAGGTCGGGAAGAGATCGGTGTTCGAGAGGTCGCCCGAGGAGGCGCCCGCGGCACCCGCGGTATCCGTCCCGTCCGTTACCAGATTGGTCTTCGCGGGCGACTTGCTGCCGCAAGCGAGCAGCACGACCAGACCGGTGAGACCCAACCCAAAGCGAAATGTCTTGCTCACGACGACTCCCTTCGGCCCCGTTCTGGAGCCGAGCATTGCTACGTCAGACGACGCTCGCTGCCGAAAGTTCCGGGCGCGGGCAGCGGAAATTCCTGATGCCGGCCGCCTTGACGAAAGAGCCGAGCCCCAAACTCGAAGCTCGGGGCCCGGCTCGTTCTGGCGCAGTAGCGCTTTACTGGCAGAGGTAGGTGATGGCGTTGACCGGTGACTTGATGAAGGTCTTGGTCACACCGCCGCAGGAGCAGCAGGAGCCCGTGTAGTTGGTGCTGACGGAGATCTTGGTGCAGGCAGCGGTGCAGGTGGCGGTGGTGTTGGTGCCGTCATCGTCGAGCCCGTAGGTGGGATCGATCGAGACGTTGCCGCTGCCGAGGTTGGTAAAATTGATGTAGGGATTGCTGCTATCCGCGAATCTCAGCTCGTTCTTCAGCTGATTGATGTAGAGCAGCGAGCCACCGCTCGTGCTCTTCGCCGAGAAGGTGAAGTTGGTGTCGCAGCCGCCCTTGGCGGAGCTCACGAAGGCGAGCTTGTGCTGCTCTCGGGTGCACTGCGTGACGTCGCCATCCTTCGGGGCCTTGTCACAGGCGATCTGATCCTGCCACTTGGCGTACATGCGTGAGCGCAGAGCTGAGGGGCTGAGCAGGACCTTGGTCGAGCCGGAGCCCTGGATGTAAATCTTGTTGTTGTACTGATCGTACTGCATGTCGAGCAGCGCCTGGACCCTCGCGCACCTGCCGTCGGCGCAGCGGCTTTTGCCGATGGGGCCATTGATGTCGCTGCCGCTGGCAAGCTTGATGGCCTGCTGCGCACCATAGGAGCCCTCGCTGTACCCGCTCGTCAGGTTCATCACGAAGTCCTTGGAGGCGTTCCAGCGGCCGAGCTCCTGAGCGACGGCGACCGCAAAGGCCGCCATCACGGCGTTTGTGCCATCCGGATTGCTACAGCTCATCAAGGCTTCAGCGCCACTGCTGAAGTCGCTGTCATCGGCGGAAGCGTTGTCGTCGCCACCCGGAGCCATGCTCATGAGATCATCGCCGGCGCTGTCGCTGCCCGCGTTGAATCCTCCAGAGCCGCACCCCAGGAATGCGCCTGCGGCAATAGCGACGGAGGCGATACCTAGAACTCGGAGCCCACTGCCTTGCATCATCTGGTCTTTGGAACCCTGTTGTGAGGGCGGTGCCCTCGGCTTGTTAACATCTGTTTAGACGAGGGCCCCCTGCCCAGAGTTCCATGCTCGAGAGTTGCTTCAGAGCGCGGCGCGATAGCCCACGAACAGCGACATCCCACCCAGATGAGTGTCGCCGGTGGTCGTGTGTTTCATCGGCGCCCACTGCGGGAGCAGCTCTCCGAACAGCCCACCAGGACCGATGGCGAACTCCGCTCCGAGCGGCACGCCGAAGCCGACCTTCGTCGAGCGCTCTGGTGTATCGGAGAACGACTGCCCGCCGGACTTACCCCGTACCACGCTCTCCAGGAAGTAGAAGCGCGGTCCGAGCCCGGCGTACGGCGTGAGGCGCTCGACGAGACCCGTCAAGCGGTAGAAGAACGTCGGTTGCAGCACCAGCTCCTTCTGGCGCAGCTCCCAGGTGTAGCTGCCGCCGGCCGGGATGCGCTCGGGGCTGAACGTCTCCGGCTGGCTGCCATCCGAGCTGGGCGCGGTGTATTCGGCAGCCAAGGCCGCCGCGATGCGCCCGTTCGTCCCGGGGAAGAGATAGCCCGCTTCGAGGCCTACGGTGGGGAAGGGGCTCAGCCCGTTGAAGGAGGCGATGCCACCGAACTTACCGGCGAGCAGCACTGCTCCCGAGTCCGCCGCAGCCGGCGGCTGCGCGCTGGACGGAGCGCTGGCATCGGGCGCGGGATCTGCTGCGCGGGCGTTGCTGGCGCAGAGCGCGAGGCAGGTGCCGCCGAGCGCCGCGAGGGCGCGACCCGATCGAAAGCCAAGAGTCATCATCGTCATCTCCATCGCTCGCATCACCACACCACCGTTTCCGTCGAAGTCGTCACGCCGCTGCCCGTATCGCCGGCGATCAAGAAGATAAAGGCGCTCTGGATCGGGCTACCCATCAAATAGCGAGGGGTCGTCATGCTCAGGCCCTCGTTGTTCCAGGAGTTGTTGGCCATGTCGGGAGCGGGGTTGACGAAGCCCGCTGCGATCGCGTTGCTCTGTACGCCGCCGGCGGCGCTTCCCCCGAAGACGAAGAGGCGGTCGGCCGCGCCCGCCGTGCCGTAGCCCACCCGCGTGGAGCTGAAGTCCTTCACGGTGTCGCTGGGCCCGGCAACGTCGGCGAAGGCAGCGAGCTCGCCGCCCGCCGTCACGATGCCGGCCTCGACACGGCCGTCGCGCGTGGTGCCGTCACCGAGCAAGCCACCGCCCATGTAGATGTACGTGGCACTGCCCGATACGAACTGCGAGTCGACGCTGTCGATCGCCCAGGCGCCGTGCTGCCAGCGGCCCACTGCAGACTGCTGTGCCCCGGTGGTCCAAGCGTTGCCGATGGTCTGCCGACCGTTGCCGAGCACAGTGACAGGCAGGTACTCGTACGTGTCGAGCCCGGTGGTGCCGTTGCGGCCGAGCAGCGAATAGACGTACCACTTTGTCGGGTCGCTGGGGTCGACCGCAACCACGCCGCCCGCGCCTTCGCGCGGGGTGTTCAAATCCGGCAGCGCCTGCCAGCTGCTGGTCGAGCCAAGCGGCAACGGCGTCTGGTCGGCGCTGAGCCCGGTGTTGCCGTCATCGACGAACTCGGTCGTGCTCGCGGACACGGTGGCGAGCAGTTGCTCGCCGCTGCCCGGCGCGGCGTCCTTGGGCGTGCGGTAGATGCGGTACCCGGTGATGCCGGTCAGGTCGGCGCCCAGAGCATCCCGGGGAGCGGTCCATTCCAGCTTGACCAGGATCGAGCGGTCCTGAGTGCCGCGCAGCCGCAAGATCAGAGCGTCGGAGGCCAGGGTCTCGCCGCCGAGGTTCTGGCTGTCGTTGGCGTCGATCAGCGCCGAGACGCGGTACGAGTACGTGCCGGGCTCCAGGCCCGCGCCGCTCGAGCCGGAGCCGAAGCAGTTGGCGCTGCCGCCGCCCAGGCACAGGTCGACGTTGGAGACGGTCGGGATCTCCTCGGGCGAGAGCACCAGCGCGCGGAAGCCGGTGTCGAGCGCGCCGTTGCCGTCATTGCCACCGAACACGTAGACGTAGCGGCCGAGCGTCGCATCCGCGGCGAAGCTGCGCTTGGAGTTGTCGGCCAGCGGCTGACGGCTCTGCACCCACGGGTTGAGGTTGCCGAAGAGATCCACCGGCGCGAACTCGACGCTGGACAGCGCGCTGCTGACGGCGCCCTGGTCGCCGCCGATGGCGTACACGAAGCGCGCGGCGCTGGTCGCCTGGATGGCGGACGAGGCGAGCGCCCGGCGTCCCACGTTCAGCGCGGGGCCGGGCTTGGGCGCGGACAGATTGTACGAGCTATTGGTGATGCCCACGGCCGAGAACTCCGCGTACACGCCGTCGGCGTTGGTGACGCGCGCCACGCACACATCGCCGCTGCTGAGCGAGCTGGTATTGAAGGTGGCACTTTGCGTGCAGCCGGTCGTGCAGCTCTCG
>JAICTU010000449.1 GCA_025936205.1 Polyangiaceae bacterium
GGCTGCCGCCGCGTGCCACGGCGGCAGGGGGAACGGTGCTTCCAGCCACATTCGCGGGCGCATGGGAGCCACGCCAGGCGACGATCGCGTACGCGCTCAGCGCCCCCAGAGCCAGGCCGCACAACCCCGCCGACCAGGCCACCCGCGCGTAGTTCGCGCCCTGTTGCAGCCGCGGGTCGCTGCCCCGCAACGGAGCGTTCGCGGGGTGGTCGAGCGCCCCCACCACGCCCCGCACCGGCGGCAGCCGATCGGTAGCGCGCCGGCGCGGCGTATCGATGGCGCCTTCTTCGTTGCGGCCGAGCCGGCGCGCGACCGCGGCCAGGCGCTCGGCGATCTCGCTCGCGGAGCCGATGCGCCGCGTGCGGTCCTTGACCAGACAGCCTTCGACGATGCCCGCGAGCGCGCGATCGAGCCCGGGCACGAGCTCGAGCAGCGGCCGGTGCGGCCGCGTCATGATGTCGACCATCAGTGCGTTGTAGTTGCGCGAGGCGAACGCAGCGACGCCGGTCAGCGCCTGATACATCAGCACGCCGAGCGACCACACGTCCGTGCGCGCGTCGACTTGCTCCGCGCCGCGCGCTTGCTCGGGGCTCATGTAGAGCGGGTTCCCCAGCACTGCCCCATGGCAGGTCTGAAACGCGCCATCGCTCTGCCCGAGGTGCTTGCTCACGCCGAAATCGAGAATCTTCGGGCAGATGCCGTTGTGCTCGCGCGAGCGCGCCAGAAAGATGTTCGAAGCCGACAGGTCGCGGTGCACGATGCCGGCGCGGTGAGCCAGGTCGAGCGCCATGGCGATCTGCGAGAAATAGGTGGCGACCTGCAGGGCGGGCAGCGTGCCATCGCGCTTGAGCCGGTCGTCGAGGCCTTCACCGACCAGCAGCTCCATCACGATGAACGGCCACCCATCGGCCGTCTGCGCGACGTCGAACACGTCGACGATGCTCGGGTGCTGCAGCTTGCCGGTGGTCTCCGCCTCGCGCACGAAGCGGTTGTACGCCTCGTCGTTGCTGGCGAACTCCTTGAGCAGGAACTTGATCGCGAAGTCGCGGTTGGTCAGCTCGTTATTGGCTGCCCACACCTCGCCCATCCCGCCGCTGGCCAGGCGCCGGAGGAGACGGTAGCGCCCCGCAATCTTCTCGCCGACTTGCACGGGGGGAGTCTCCCTGTGCTTGCGCCCTCGGGCCAAGAAAGCCGCCCCCCGCAGACGACTTATTGATTCGATTCACAAACGAAAAGCACCGCGATCCTCGCGGGATCGCGGTGCATTTCGACAGCTCGACAACTGGGGGCTGCTTTCAGCCCCCTAGAACATCAGCGCGGGGCCGCGGGGCGGGGAGCACCGGGCCGGGGCGGAGCGCCGGCGGGAGCGGCACCCGCGTTCGCGGCCACGCCGCGCAGCGCCTGCTGTTGCTGCTGCAGGTACTGCGCGACCATGCGCGAGCGCTCGACCGCGAACTGCTTCACGTTGGCGTTGGGCGAGCCGGCGAGCGCGTTCAAGAGCCGCGTCACCTTCTCCATCTCGCGCGCCTGGAACAGCGCCTCGAAGTAGTTGTTCGCGAGCCGCACGTCGCGCGACATCTTGCCCTCGTGACGGCTCAGCAGGTTGATGATGCCCTGGAAATCCTGCTTTGCGCCGTACAGCGCCGAGAGGCTGATCAGGGCCAGCGTGTCGTCGGGATTGCGCTCGACCGCGCGCTGCGCCCAGGTGAACGCCTTGTCGCGCGTCTCTTCGGCCGCGGCATAGACGCCCTGCACGGCCACGAACGGCGCTGCCGTCTTCTTGTTGGGCTCGGCATCCGCGAGGCGCGTCACGGCCGCTTCCGCCGCCGCCTCGTTCTCCGTCTCGCGCGTGCGCGCAAACAGATACGCCCAGGCCTCGACACAGTTCGGATCGATGCTGATCGCCTTCTCCGCCATCTGGCGCTCCAGCCCCAGATCCTCGCGAGCGCGATAGACCTTCGCCAGGTGCAGCGACGGGAAGGGGTTGTCCGGCATCAGGTTCTGCGCGCCCTTGAGCGTGCTCTCCGCCTTGTCGAACTTCTCCACCGCGACCTGCGCCACACCGAGACCCAGCCAGTCCTGCCCGCTGCCGCCGGTGGCGACGACCTTGGCCATCACCTTCTCCGCCTGCTCGTGGCGGCGGTACTTCATCAACTCCTGCGCGTAGAGCCGCCCGCGGTTCAGATCGTCGGGGTTCTCTTGCCAGTGCTTCTCCAGGCTGTTCAGCAGATCCTCGAGGCCCACGGTGATCGGCCGCCCCTGTGCGTCCTGGATCTGCACGGCGGGACCGTTGAAGCCGAGCAGCTTCCACATCTGGTCCGGCGTCACCGCCAGCGGCCCATTCTGCATGGCCGTGATCAACTCATCCGTCGGCTTCTTGAGGGGCAGCAGGATCAGCGCCCCTTGCGGAACGCCGCCCTGAAAGGCGGAGGCGGGGGCGAGAATGGCAGCGCCGCCCTCGATCTGAATGTTCGCTTCGCTGCCGCCGCCGGCATCGGGTGGGGTCGACTGGCTCATGAACTTACCTGGCTCTCTGGGGCGGGTTCGGTGACGCGCGCCCGCGACTGAAGGGGCCCAGACCCTCTTGGGAACGTCACGCCCTGATGGCCCCACAAGTGGCCCCGAGAAGGGCCAGTCGCTCGACCGGTGCGTCGCCCCCGAAGGCCCAAGGCGAAAAAACGTGGCGCGGACGCTAGCAGTGCACACGCGACCGGGCAACGATGGAACGGGCCCGTGCAGGCTCGTCCCACGGGCCGCGCCGCTGCTGCCGCACGATTTCACGCGCGAGCGCCCCTCCGGGTGGAGCGGGTGCGCCTGCGGGTGCGGCCGAAGTCGTGGCGAGGCCGTCTCCTGGACACTATAACCAAGGATACACGATGAGTTGGACCGGAATCCTGGCGGCCGTTTTCGGCCTCGCGCTGCTGATGGTCGTGCACGAGTCCGGCCACCATCTGGTCGCGCGGGCCTTCAAGATGCGGGTGCTGCGCTTCAGCATCGGCTTTGGACCCCCCATCTGGCGACATCAGCCGCGCGGGAGCGAGACCATCTACCAGGTCGCGCTGGTCCCCTTCCTCGCGTACGTGCAGATCGCCGGCATGAATCCCTTCGAGGATTCAGACCCGGACGACGAAGGTAGCTACGCCAACGCCACGCTCACCGCGCGCATCCTGACGGTCTTCGCTGGGCCGATGGCGAATTACCTGTTCGCCTCCGTGCTGTTCTTCGGCGCGCTGATGATCGGTGGACAGCATGTGCCCACCACGATCGTCGATCTCGTGGACGGCGGCGCTGCGGAGAAGGCGGAGATGCACAACGGCGACGAGATCGTCGGCATCGCCGGCCAGAAGATCGATAACTTCGAGCAGATGCGCCAGATCATCCTGGCCAGCCCCAACCACGCGCTCGACATAGAGGTGTTGCGCGACGGCAAGCACGTCCACGTCACGGTCACCCCCGAGCCCAAGGGCGAAAACGGCGGTGGTCTGATCGGCGTGGCTCCGGCGACCACACGCCGCGAGCCGGTCGCCATCTCCGATGCCCTCTCGATCTCGATCGTGCGCCCCGCCGAGGTGGTCTACCGGCTCGTGATCGGCCTGGGCCGCATTGTCACCGGCAAGGAGAAGGCGTCGCTCACGGGTCCCGTCGGCATCAGCCGCGAAATCGGCAAGGCGGCGCACCGGGGCCTGGACGACTACCTGTACATCCTGGCGCTGCTCAGCGCCTATCTCGGCGGCTTCAACCTGCTGCCCATTCCCGCGCTGGACGGCGGCCGGCTCATGTTCCTCATGTACGAGGGTGTGGCGCGCCGCAAACCGAATGCGCGAATAGAGGCACAAATCCACGCGATCGGGCTGTTGATGTTCCTGGCCTTGATGGTTGTCGTCTCTGTTTTCGACATCCGGGGCGAATGACGTAAACTGCGGCCCGTGAACGGGCCGCGCGTTTTCGACCGACGAACGTTTGGTGGGCTCGGCGCTCTGGCGCTCTTCGAGGCCCTAGGATGTGCCCAACCCACGGTCGTGATGGGCGAAGGCCCGCGCGAATACGTGCCCACGGACTACGAGTCCGTGCTGCGGCGCTGGACGCGCACCCAGGACATGATCTCGCTGAGCGCGCTCGACAACTTCCTGACGGCCACCGCCACCTACGAGTCGTGGGACTTCCGCTGGGCGTACGCCGTGCGCTACGCGGAGGACTACCGCCTCACCGTCGACCAGACGCACGCGCTGCTGCAAAACTCGCTGGCCGAGACGCAGAAGTATCACCAGTTCTACGTCGCCCTGTACGCGCAGCGCCGCTACTGGTCCGATCTGACCGCCACGGACGCCGCCTGGATCGTACGCCTGATCGATGACCAGGGCAGCGAAACGGCGCCCATGGAGATCAAGCGCATCTCCAACCCCGGCGCGATTGAGCTCACCTACTTCCCCTACACCACGCCCTGGCGCGTGGTGCACCAGATCCGCTTCCCGCTGATGACGCTCGATGGGCGCCCGACGGTGTCGCCGCACGCCCATTGGTTGGGGCTGCGCTTCGCGGGCGCGCAGGGAAACCAGCAGTTGCTCTGGCAGATTGAGGAGAGGTCAGGGGTCAAGGGCTAAGGGATTCCGGAACACCCTGCCCGGCCACTTCGACGCTGCATGGCCCAATCGCTCGTCGAGCGACAAGAGCTCACCCCAGCGCCAGCGTCTGCACCATCCGCTCGACGTGGCTGAGCAGGGCGCCGATTCCCGCAGCCAGCTGCGGGTGCACCCGCAGCACCCGTAGCCCGTGTTCTCGTGTCTTGTCCGGATCCAGCTCCAGCACATATGCGTTGCGAAAAAAGTGCCTGAATCGTCTCAGCTCTTCGAGCTCTCGGAGGAGCTCCGGCGCCACCACCGCGGGCCGCAGACCCGGCAATTCGATTTTCATCTGCAGCAGCAGATCTCGATGCCAGGCGGGACCTGACGGGACCTCCTCATCGAGCAAGCGCGCCACTCGCTCCAAGAGCGTCTCGAACGCAGTGTAATAGGCGTGGAGATTGACCCCGAGGACAATCAGTTCGGAACGCGGCAGACCCTGTTCGCCCTGCCAGCGGCTCATGAGAGCTGCGATCTCCGACGCGCGCTGCCCCAAGGCATTCGAGTCCAGGCTGCCTTCGGAAAGCAGCCGAGAGAGACGCGCAATGCTCCCGGCATCAGCGCCCATGCAGGGGTATTCCTTCGCGTTCGACACGCTGCCGAAACCCGGGCGGCAGCGCCTCGAGCTCCAACAGATCCACACCGACGCCCGTGCTGCGGGTGATGGCATCCTCGATCCGGGTGGCGTCTGGTCCGCTCACGCCGCGAGTGACGAGATCGATATCACTGCGCTCGCCAAAACCGCCCCAGGCGAGGCTACCAATGAGCCAAGCTTGGCCGCCCTCCGGCAGCAGTGGCGGCACAAGTGCCTCGACGTGCCGGAGCGCCTCCGCAGCATGTCGTTCACGCTCGGCGCGGGCCCGCTGCGCGCGTTCGCGAACCAACCGTGCAGCTGCCCGGGCGTCTACCGCCATGATCGAAGCATCGCACGGGCGGCGCACTTCGACCAGCCCGACGCCGCTGCCGCTGCTCCACTCTGACGATTATCCTCGAGGAGGTCCAGTGGTGCTGCCGTTTCGCCGCATCGCTCTGCGTCTCGGGTCTGCGCGCTCGCACTCTGGCGAGGCCAGCGCCGGACCCTGGCGCCCGCCGTGGCTGGCTCAATGAGAAGCCCCGCAATTGGTCGCTCGGCTGCATCGGCATGCCCGTCGCTGAAGCGCGGGGGCCGTGCCCGAAGCCCAGCAGGAAAAGTATCAGCAGCGGCGCCCCGAGAACACCGTTCTCTACCGAGTCATCCAAGGGCACTTGGAGAGCTTCCTCGAGCACGCTTACGAGAGCTCAGGCAAGCGCCTGCCGAAATACGTGGAGAACGAATTCCGGCGCTATCTCGAGTGCGGTTTGCACGCGCACGGCTTCGCTCGTGCCGTCTGCGAGACGTGTGGCGACGAGCTCCTCTTGCCCTTCTCCTGCAAGCTCCGCGGGCTCTGTCCCTCGTGCAACACCCGGCGCATGTCGAACACCGCCGCACACTTGCTGGACCACGTCATCGCTCCGGACGTGGCGCTGCGGCAGTGGGTACTAACTGTTCCCTTCGAGCTCCGCCTGCTGCTCGCCGCAAAGCCCGACGTGCTCTCGGCGATCGGGCGCATCTTCATACAAGAGATCCAGCGCTGGCAGCGCCAGCAAGCCCGAGCGCTCGGCGTCGAGCATGCTGAGGGTGCGGCGGTTTCCTTCTGCCAGCGCTTTGGATCGAGCTTGAATCTGAATGTCCATTGGCATGTGATCGTCCCCGATGCGTTGTTTCTGCCAGATGCCAAGGGCGAGAGCGTCGACACGCTGAAACACCGAGCACCGACCCGCCTCGACCTGGCGGAGATCGTGACGGCGGTGGCCACTCGCTCCGTCCGCTGGCTCGAGAAGCACGGCTACCTTCGAAAAGTTGGCGACGAGGATGAGAACCCGGCCGAAACTGGAGAGGCCGACTCACCGTGGATGCGATGCTTACAAGGTAGCCTCGGCGTCGGCGAGCTCCAGCGCTGGCCAGAACACGGCCGCGCCGAGGACACCCCAGACCCAACACGCGGCCGGTCGCTGCCCAAGCCCACCAAGGGCCTCGGTGCCCAGTACCTGAAGTTCAATCTCCACGCCGGCGTCAGCGTCCCCGGTGGTCTGCCCGCCGCGCGTGAACGCCTGCTTCGCTATTGTGCTCGCCCTCCCCTCGCGCTGGAGCGGCTTTCCGCGCTCGATGACGGCAGGATCTGCTATCGGATCAAGGATAGCGATCAGGTGAGGCTCATGACGCCCACGCAGTTTCTGGCGCGCCTGGCTGCTTTGGTACCGCCGCCGCGCCATCCCTTGGTGCGCTTCTACGGAGTGTGGGCGCCGCACAGCCGGTGGCGCAGCCGAGTTGTGGTGGCGACCCCAAAGCCGAATCGATACCCATACGGCGATCAGAATGACTCGTGCGCACTGCCCGTGACAACGGTCGACGTGGCCAGCGCGAAGGGTGAGACGCCACCACCGATCCCCAGCGTGGTCTACTCGAAGTCCGAAGCGCTGCCCACGAGCTCTCAGCCCCAGGCCCCTTCGGCATCGGCCCCGCCTCGACCCGAAGCTGCGCCTCTCGCGCCATCGCAGGATGCGAGCGAGCAGCTGCGGTTCACGCGGCTTTCACGCCTGGCCTGGGCCACGCTGTATCAGCGAGTCTTCGACATCGACCCTCTCGAATGCTCGAACTGCGGTGGACGGATGCGCTTCGTGGAAGTCATCGAAGACGTCGCTCGTGCTCGGCACGAGCTCGAAGCGCGAGGTCAGCCTTCGACTCCGCCGCCGCTGTCCCGCGCTCGTTCGCCGGACTGCTTCGAGGAATGATTGAGCGCGCACACTCGACGGACCGAAGCGCACGCGGCCTACTCGGAGTGGTGTATTTTGGATTCGGTCAGCGTGGCTCCCCTGCCCGGCGGGCGGTTCGCATACTGGGCGTTACGTCAACTTCCGAAGCCTTGCCTCGCCCTAAATGCCTTTGGACTTCCTTCAGGCCCAA
>JAICTU010000093.1 GCA_025936205.1 Polyangiaceae bacterium
CGCGGCTCGGGGCCCCGGGGGCCCAGCGGGCGGCGGCGGAGGCGCTGATCAGCTCCGATCCGGAGCTGGTCGAGGCCGGTACGCGCGCCGCCTGCGTGCTGGCGAGCGATCGCTATCGCCCGATACCGCGCGCCTGGCCCGTGCCCGAAGGCCGCGTCGATGCGCGTGCCCTGCTGCGCGCGCTGCTGCCCGATCCGTGCACCCCCGATCTGGAGGCGGAGGCGCTGGAGTTGCTCGCCGGAGAGCTCGCCGAGGCGGTGACGCGCTCGGCTCAGGGCTCGGCACGCGAAGCGCGCAGCCTGGCGGGGCTGCTGCTCGACAACGACGGGCGGGCCGCGTTTCTGCCGCTCACGCGCCAGCTCGCCAGCGCCGAGCGCGGGCGCGCCGAACGCGCCCGGCAGGCGGCGGAGCGCATCGGGCAAGGCGTGGTGGAGGGCTTTCTGCAGCTGCTCGAGCATCCCAGCTCCGAGCTGCGCCAGAGCGCGCTGCGCTTCCTCGGCTCGCGCCCCGAGCCCGCGGCGCGGCACGCCGTGCTGGCAGCGCTCGCGGACTCGGACGTGGCCGTCCAGCGCACGGCGCTCGCGGCGCTCAGCGCGCGCCCCGATGCCGCAGGGGCCCTCGCCGTCGCCCAGCTGCTCGACGAGCCGCAGCACTGGTCGCTGCGGCGCCAGGCGGCGCAAGCGCTGGAACAGATGGGTACGGCGGCGGCGAGAGAGCAGGTCGTGGAGTTGCTCCAGCGCGCCGCGCTCGAAGATCGCTACGCCCTCGTGCGCGATGCCGCGGCCCGGGCGCTTTATGCCGTGCAGCCTCCTGCGGCGGCCGGGGTGCTGGAACGCTTGCGGCAAGGCGATCCGGAGAGCAGAGTGCGCGCGACCGCGCAGGAGCTCCTGGACCGCAAACCATGATCGCTGCTCTGTTACCCGGGGACACCCCGCACCCCGAGCTCCCTTCTCCCCGGCTCGCCGCGCGCGCAGCCCTGCTGTGGCTCGGTCTGAGCGCGGCGCTGGGCTGCCGGGACCTGGACCGCTTCGACACGGGTGAGACGGGCGCCTACTGCGGCGCGATCATCGACGGCGAGTTCACGCGCCGCGGCTTCGACCCGGGCCTGGGCATGCGCGTCACCCTGGATATCCCTGCACTGCAGGTGGCGCCGGGCACGCTCACCACGAACGACGCCGAGACCGGGAGCTGCGCTCCGCTGCCGTTGTTCGACCATGCACCGTTTCAGGTCACGCAGCAGCTGTTCAGCGATCCACTCTCGCTGCTCGAGTTCGGCGCCACGCGCGACCACAACTTCCTCGGCTGGGTCGACTCGACCTGCCAGGGCAGCGCGCTGGCCGTGGTGTCGCTGATGCATACCGGTGACGTGGAGGTGCGCCTGCTGCGGCGGGGCGAACGAGCCGAAACGCCTGGACCGGGCGACTTCGGCGTGTTTCAGCTGCAGCGCACCAACTGCGACGAGTTTTGAAGCGTGCTCACCCTGGGAATCGAGACTTCTTGTGACGAGACGGCGGTCGCCCTCGTCGACGCGGACGGCACCATCCTGAGCGACGTGGTGCACAGCCAGGTGCAGTCCCATGCGCGCTACGGCGGGGTCGTGCCCGAGCTGGCCTCGCGCGACCACCTGCAGAACATCGTGCCCGTGTACCGGTCCGCGCTGGAGCGCGCCGGCAAGCGGCTCGAAGACGTCGGCGGCATTGCCGTCACCTGCAGTCCGGGGCTATCGGGTGCGCTGCTGGTCGGCGTGCAGATGGCGCGCGGCCTGGGTTGGGCTTCGCGCTTGCCGCTCGTGGGGGTGGATCACCTGGTGGGCCACCTGCTGGCGGTGTTCCTGCGCGCGCCGGATCAGCCGCCCGTGGAGCTCCCGTTTCCGTTTCTCGCGCTGCTGGTCTCGGGCGGACACACGGCGCTCTACCGCGTGGAGGGGCGCGATCTCGCGCAGATCAGCGAGCTCGGCGCCACGCGCGATGATGCCGCGGGCGAGGCGTTCGACAAGGTGGCCAAGCTGATCGGGCTCGGCTACCCCGGTGGGCCGATCATCGATCGCCTGGCACGAGCAGGTGATGCCAGCAAGATCCCACTGGCCATGCCGATGCGCCGCCAGGCTTCGCTGGAGTTCAGCTTCTCGGGCTTGAAGACCAACGTCGCACGCTGGATCGAAGCCAACGGTCCTCTCGCCGACGATCAGCGCTTGCGCGATCTGTGCGCGTCGTTCCAGCATAACGTCGTCGAGTCGCTGCTGAGCCGCACCTTCCGCGCCGTGCGGCGCGAAGGGCTGCGCACGCTGGTGCTGGCGGGCGGCGTGGCAGCGAACGGCGGCCTGCGCCAGCGCGCGGCCGCCTACGCCGAGCGCCATGGTGTGCGGGTCGTGGTGCCGCCCCCGGCGCACTGCACGGATAACGCCGCCATGATCGCTCTCGCCGGCAGCCACCGCCTGGCACGCGGCGAAGACCAGAGCGGTCAGTTGGAAATGAGCCCGCACACGGCGCTCATGCGCGTCACTCGAAAAGGCGCCGGGCCGCGCTGACTCCTGCGAGCGGAGAGCAACCGCCCCACCGCGATGGACGTCCCATCCGGAACGCGAGCGGAGGCGCGGGGGGCCCCGTCCCGATTCCCCTCGGGCGGGGCGAGGGTCTGCCTCAGCCCGCGCAGAAAACTAGTTCGAAGAGATCCAGAACTCGACCACGTCCTTGCGGATCCGCACCTTGTAAGCCGGGATGGTCTCGCGGAAGCGGAACGAGACGCGCGTGCCCTGCGCATTGTTGTGCGTCGAGACCTTGGCGATGCGCGGATCCCGGCGGGTGATGCTCGCGCCGGAGTCCAGCATGCGGCGCCCCGGGATCGTGATCTCGAATCCGGTCGGCGTGCGCTCGCCGCGCAGCGAGCCGCCCGCGTCATCCAGGCGCAGCCGGTAGATCACCGGCAGGTGCAGCCGCCCCTGGCCAAACTCATCTGCAGCCTGGTTGGCGCCCGCGCCGCGGCTCGAGCCCGGCATGCCCTCGGACGAACGCGAGTTCGAGTCGCCGGAGTCGGAGGGAGCCTCGTCGGCGGGCGCGGAGGAGGCGCGCAGGGCCGAGACGCTGCTCTGCGGAGCAGCGCTGGCCACAGATTCTGCGGGCGCCGCGTGCGGCGTTTCGGCGCTGGGCGCCGGCGGCAGCGGGGCCGCGGTGACGCGCGAGGCGGCCGGCGCGGCCGGCATGGCAACCGGGGCGCGCCGCGCCACGTAGCCGATGGAGATCGCGACGATCGCAATCAGCCCGCTCCAGAGCACGAGGCGCGAACCGCTGGCCCGGGGCGAGGCGTTCACTTCCTCGCTGCGCGGGCGCTGCTGCACGCTCAGCTGCGGATTCTGGCGCAGCGGGCTCGAACGCACGGAACGCGGTGCTGCCGTGGTGCGCCGGCGCGGAGCTGCGGGGCGGCGCGGCGCGTGCATCGCCTGACGCGTGCGCGCGACCAGCCAGCCTGCGCCGCGCGAAGCCGCGCCACCGAAGCGCACGACGTGGGTTCCCGCGGAGCGCGCGGCGCTGGAGGCGCTGCCGAGCAGCCCCTCGAGCCGGCGGAGCAGCGCCTCGGCGCTGTCGGCGACGGCGCCTTCGGGATCATCCTCGGGATCGCGCTCGGGCCTGCTGCTCGGTGGCTCCGCTCGATCGGCGCGCATCGGCAGCGGCGGCGGCGTCGAATCACGTTCTTCGTCGGACTCCTCGTCCACGATCTCGCGCGCGGTGCTCAGATCCAGCTCGGGCTCGCGAACGCGCACGTTCGGGGTGCGCGGACTGGTAGACGGCAGGGCTCGACTCGGCGGGTCGCGATCAACGTTCGCCGTGCGTGTTTCCACGGAGCGTGCCGGCTGCGGCGTGCGCACTCGCGCCGGTTCGGGCGTACGCGCGCGCTGCGGCGCCGGCGTGCCGGCTCGCTGTGTCTCCGGCGCGCTGGCTCGCTGTGACTCGGGCGAGGCAACCCGCTGCGGTTCCGGCGTGCGCGCGCGCTGAGCATCCGGCATCGGCACACGCAGCGCGTCGCCGCGCGTGCGCAGCGTTTCCTGAGCGCGCGAGCGCGCCACCGTACGCGCCAGATCGACCTGTTCGGAGTAGCGCACCGAGACCAGCAACTCGGGCACGCGCGACTTCTGATCGACGTTCACCTCGACCGACTCGACAAATGCAGGTCGGCGACCGCCGTACGCCAGGTCCTCGATCTCCAGCTGGCGCCCGACCCTCAGGAACTCGAGCTGTGATCCGACCTCCAGGCTGCGCGTGCCCTGGCCCTTGATCTGCGCGTGCAAAGGTGCGGTCAGGCCCGCGATGTGCAGCCGCACGCCGAGCGCGGCCGGCGGCGCTGGGTCCGTATCATGGTCGATCTCTCCGCGGCTCGCTTCGGGAGCAGGTCCCGGACGTGCCGGCGCGGCGGACTCCGCGCTGCTCGACTCCAGCTCCTCGAGCCCCGCCGCTCCGCACAGGGCTTTCAAGACCTGTACGCTGCGGCTGTCGAGCGCCGTGAAGCGCACACCGAATTCCCCGCCGCTAGCGCAAGCCCGCCGCCAGGCGACCTCACCCTCGGCGATCACTTCCGAGCCCTGCTCCTGAAAGCGGACCACGATGGCGGAGCGCAGCTCGGGCAAGTGCGCAGCTCGCACCTGCATGCCGCGGCCGCTGACGTCCAGCGAGCGGCCCTGAAATGCCGAAGTCGGATCGCTGGCGCCGCAGACGTCTACAATGCGCTCGACGGGGACACGCCGGACCCCGGAGACTCGTCGATCGTGAGTATGTTGCATGTATCAGCCGTCTCCTCGCCGTCTTCTCGGGTAAGCTGCCTCGCTCGGCGGGGCCAAGTTTTCGGGACGGCACTGTGCAGGAGGGCGTGGTCTCGCCCTCAAAAGTAGACAGCCCAGGGGGCGCTGGGCATCATCTGACGGTGGCGCTGACGTTAAAACTTCGCTCGGGCGACATCAGTCCCCTGCCCGAGCTCTCGTTCGATGCGCCCCGCGTGGTGATCGGCCGGGCCTCGGGCTGCGAGCTGCAGCTACCGGATCCGAGCGTCAGCGGCCGGCACGCTTCGATCCGACAACGAGGCAGCGAGTACGTGGTGGTCGACGAAGGCAGCGAGAACGGCACCTTCGCGGCAGCGACACGCCTCACCCGCCAGGCGCCCCATGCGCTCTCGAACGGCGACCTGCTGCGCTTCGGACGAGTCTGGGTCGAAGTGCGGCTCGATGGCGCCGCCGCGTCCGAGGCAGGAGCCTCGCGCGAGCTCGCGCGTCAGCTGGTCGAGCGCGCGCTGGAGCAGGAACAACAGCCCTGGGGCATGTCGGTGCAGGTCGACGGCGCCGAAGGTTCCCTCGCCATCGTGCGGCCGCGCCACGCCTACCTGATCGGCAGTCACGCTGCCGCGGATCTGCAGCTCGGAGAAGACCTGCCGGCGCGTTGCCTGGAGCTGCGCCGGCAGGGCGATCAACTCTGGGTCACCCTGCTCGATGCCTCCCTCGAGTGCTACCTCGATGAGCGCCCGCTGCAGCCCAACGAGCGCACGCTCTGGCAACGTGGGGCGCCCCTGATGCTGGGGGAGACGGGTCTCAGCTATGCGGACCCGACGGCCCAGCTGCTGGAGCGCCTCGAACGAGGCGCCACCGAGCGCTTGCCGGAGGACGCGAGCATCGATCCCCCGGCGGGCAAGGTAGCAGCCGCGCGCTACACCAAGCCCATTCCCAGCGCCGGCGATGAACCGCCCGCGGACGAGCCCGAACCTGCGGCAGCGGCGCCAGCGCCCGTGCCGGCGCGCCCGCGCCGCTGGACGCTGCTCGACGCCGCGGTCTGCGTTGTGGCGCTGTCGATGCTGGGACTGAGCTTGTGGGCGATCCGCTGGGTCGCCGCGCTCGGCCGCGCTTAGAGCGAGCGCGACCCGAGAGCGTTCCTCACGGTGTCTGATCTCCCCGAGTTCGAGCCCTACCTGACGCTGCGGCTGCTGGAGCGAGGCCCGAGCTACGAGCTGTTCCTCGCGCGCCACCCCAGCCTGCCGCGCCAGGTCTGGATCAAGGCTCTGCGCCCCGAGGTGCCGCTCTCGTCGAGCGTGGCGCGGCGGCTGGAGCGCGAGGCCGAGATCCTGGCGCTGCTCGACCACGCCGGCATCATCGCCATCCACGATTGCGTGAAGCGCGCTCCGCGCCTGTGGCTGGTGCTGGAGGCCGTCGAGGGCTGGAGCCTGGCCGAGGTGCTCCGAGCGGCGCGCTCCCCCGCCGCGCCGCCGGACGTGACGGGCGCCGTGGCCCTGGCGCTCGGAACTGCGCGCGCGCTCGAGCACGCGCACCGCGCAGGCGTGATCCACGGCGCCCTGGAGCCGCAGCACGTCCTGGTCTCGGAGCGGGGCCTGGTGAAGCTCACGGGGTTCTCGCTGGCGCTGCTCGGCGACGGGCTGGAGCGCGACTCGGTCGATACCGAGCCCGGCCTCTCCGAGGCCGGGTATCTGAGCCCCGAGCAGGCGCTCGGCGAACGCGCCGACGCGCGCAGCGATCTGTTCTCGCTCGGCGTCGTGCTCTACGAGTTGCTCACCGGCCGTCATCCCTTCCACGGCAGCGGTGAACGCGTCACGGCCCACGAGATCCGACATCTCGAATCGCCGGCGCTGCGCGACGCCAATCCGGAGATCTCGCCGGAGCTGGAGCGCATCGTGCAGCGCTGCCTGGAGAAGGCCCCCGAACGTCGCTTCAGCGGCGCGGGGCAACTGGCGCGAGCCCTGGAGCAGGTGCTGGGCAACGAGGCGCTGGCCGAGCTCGATACCCTCGTGCTGCAGGCGCTGACCCGGCGCGGACTCCCCGCCGCGAGCGCCGCGCGCGCCCGGCCTGCCGCAGCAGACCGAGCGGAGCAGCGACGAGCCCGCCGCGGGCTACGCCACGCGCTGATCGGGCTGATCGCGACCTCGGCACTGCTCCTGGTCGGAGGCGCGCTGCTCTCCCATTGGCTGGAGGTGCAACATCCCGCCACTCCGCCACCCTCCAGGCAGTGGACCAGCGCGACGGGCGGGGAGCTGCTGGTGGTCGCGGAACCCTGGGCGTACGTCTACGTGGACGGTGAGCAGCTGGAGACCACGCCCTTCGCCACGCCGCTTCGCCTCGCCCCGGGCGAGCACTTCGTGCGTCTGGAGCACCCCAATGCGCCGTCCGAGAGCCGGCGCATCGAGCTCGCGCCCGGTCAACGCGTGGTGCTCGCGGTCACGATGCTGGTGGAGCCCACGGCGAGTGACGCCGGCGCGGGCTCGTTCGAGCAGGACGCCGGCGCGCGCTGAGCAGCGTGCTCGCCGAAGCGACGCGCTCGCTCGTCAGCTGCGCCACATGACGCGCTCGTCCTTGTGCACGCGCGCCAGGCGGCGCTGTTCGCGCACGAACGCGGCGTAGGTCGTGGGCACCCGCGAGTCGCTCCAGAACGTGCGCAGCACGTGGCCGGCTGCGACCGCGTCGTCGGCGGCGCGGTGAGCCTGGCCGATCTCGATGCCGAGCCGCTCGGCCACCGCGGAGAGGGAACGGCTCTTCTCTCCCTGCTGCAGCTCGCGCGCCCAGACCAGCGGATCGAACCAGTCCACGCCCTTGCGCAGCGCCGGCGGCGGATTCAAGGGAGCCACGCGCGACGCCGCAAACTCGGCGATCAAGAAAGCGCGATCGAAGTCGGCGTTGTAAGCGAGCGGCACGCCGCGCGCGAGGACGGCCAAGATCTGGTCGGCGATCTGCGCGAAGGTCGGAGCGTCCTTCACCTGCTCGTCGGAGATCTGATGCACCGCTTGCGCTTCCGGCGAGATCGGGCGGCCCGGGTTGACCAGCCAGGCATGACGCTCGATCTCGAGTGCAGCCTCTCCGGCAGCCGGGTCACCCTTGCGGAACACGATGCAGGCGATCTCGATCACGCGGTCCACGCCCGGTTCGAGGCCCGTCGCCTCCACGTCGATGGCGATGAAGGGGATGTCGGTGATCGGCAAATCGGCAGAGAATTCCTCCGCGATGCCGCGCGCAGCCGCGCGCACCAGATGAGCAATGCCGGGGTAGTGGCGCCCGGTGGGAAAGCAACCACCGGCATCAGCACTGGAACGCATGTGCGACGCGACTGTAGCGGCACGCGCCGAGCGCCGCGACGAAAAATGATCGCCCCTGAGCTGCGCTCAGCTTGGTCTGCTAGCTGGACCCGCTGGTTGCCCCTAGTTCGATTTGGTCTCGGCGCGGGGAGTGCCCGCCGCAGACTTGGCGGCTGAGTCTGCTGACTTCGGCGCCGGTGTATTCCCGGCGACCCCACCCGTCGCTGCGTTGCTCGCGCCGCCAGCGGCCGCCTTGGGCGCAGCGCCCGCCGAGCTGTTCAGCGCGATCTCCAGCTCGATCCAGGGCTGCAGATCTTGCCGCAAGTCGAAGTGCTCGGTGAAGTGACGACCATTGATGTAGATCATGGGCGTCCCTTGCAGCCCGAGCTCGTCGGCCTGCTTGCGATCGCGAGCCACGGCATCCGCGGTCGCCTCGCTGGCGCGATCCGTATCGAATGCCTTCATGTCCAGCCCCTGGTCGCGAGCCAGCTTGACCAGCGTCGTGTCGTCGAGCCCGGACTTCTGCGACTCGAACATGGCCTGGTTCATTTGCCAGAACTTCCCCTGGTGGAAGGCGGCGACACCGGCGCGCGCCGCCTGCTCCGAGTGCTCATGAGCACTGAGCGGATAGTTCTTGAAGACCAGCTGCACCTCGTTCGGATAGCGCTCGACCAGCCCCTTCAGAATCGGGGCGGCGACGCCGCAGAACGGACACTCGAAGTCGGCCCACTCCACCACCGTCACGACCGGGCTGGTCGCGCCCTCGCTGGGAGAACCCTTCAGATCAATGGACTTCACCGCCTCGGGCGAGAAGCGCGCGCGAAACGCCGCCTCCGCCTGGGTGCGTGCATCGCCGCGGCGGACGCGCTCGACCAGGAACTTGGCGGCAGGCAGGCACGCTCCGCAGGCGCGGGACTCCGTCACGCATTGAGCGATGCTGACAGGCTGATCGGGACAGGGTGCGAGCAGCTCCGACACGTATTCGCGCCAGCGCCCCATCTCCCGCGCGGTCAGGGCAGAGGTATCCACTCCGGGGAGTTGTACCGGGGTCGAGTGCTCTTCCTGGGGAGGCGGCGGCTCCTTGGGCGAATCCGCCGGGGACCGACAGGCCGCCCCACCCAGCAGGGCCGCACTGACTAGGGCCGCACTCGACAAGGCTGCATTCAGAGCCAGCCCGAAGCTCCAGCCCGCCGGGCTGCGCCCGCACAGACCGCTCCGTCGCCCATCACGGTTCGCCATGGCGCGTAGCCTAGTCCTTGGATTCATTTGAATCGAGGGACAAAACTACGAAAGCCCGTGCCGGTGGGGTACACGTCGGTGCAGAGCATGGACCAAGACGAGTTCCTGCCGGAGCCGGAAATCCCCGTCGATGTCGAGCCGCGGGTGCGCCACGTGCTGGCCGTGGCCGGCAGCCGTGGCGGGGTCGGCAGCAGTCTGGTTTCCATCAATCTCGCCGTCTACCTGGCGCAGCTTGGCCGAACCGTCGCCCTCATCGATGCCAACCCCGCGGGTGCTTTCCTGCATTCGCTGTTGGGCGTGCCTGCCGAGGTCTGCATCGGAGCGGCAGAGGACACGGCCTTTGACCAGCTGCGGCCCGTGAAGACGCTGGTGCCCGGTCTGCTGCTCGAGCCCCAGCGCTACTGCGTGGGGATGACCCAGCCGACGCGGCCCGGTCGCAAGCCGCGCTGGGCGCAAGATCTCCGCTCGCTCGACGTCGATCACGTGCTGCTCGATCTGGGAGTGGGGACGCACCCCGCCAACCTCGAGCTGTTTCTGCGCGCCGATCTCGGGCTGATCGTGACCACGCCCGAGCCGCCGAGCGTGGAAGGGACCTATCGCTTCCTGCGCGCGGTCTTTCAGCGCCGCCTGCGCGGCAGGCTGGTGCGCGATCGTCACAATCTGCGCGGGCTGGAGCGGGTGCACGCGCGCCTCCCGCCGCTGCCCAATCCGTTGCAGGTGGTCCAGGGCCTCGCGAGCTACGATGCGGCGCTCGGAGAGCTGGCCAGCGCTGAGCTGGCCAAGCTGCGCGCGCACCTGGTGGTGAACTGCGTGCGGGTCAAGCAGCACAACGAGCTCGGGCCGGCGATGAGCGATCTGGCGGCACGCTATCTTGGCATTGCGCTCGACTACGTGGGGCACGTCGAACAGGACGACGCGGTCTGGCTCAGCGTGAACCGCCAGCGACCGCTGCTGATCGACAATCCTGCCACCAAGAGCGCTCGCAATCTGGAGCGCCTGGCGCGCCGGGTACTGGGCCTCGCCAGCGCCCTGCAGGGCGAGGCGGCACACACGCCCGCCGCGCTGCGCGGCAACGATCCGACGCTCTACGACATGCTCATGACTCACCCCGCCGCAGGTGATGAAGAGCTGCGCAAGGCCTACAAGCGACAACGCGAGATCTTTCAGAGCGGCAGCTTGCCGCTGTCCTCACTGATGAGCGACGACGAGCTCTCGATCGAGCGCGCCCGCATCGAAGAGGCCCACGACACCCTGCTCGATCCGCTCAAGCGCCGAGCCTACGACCTGTCCACCTTCCCCGATCGCGAGCACGATCTATCGGCGCCGCGCTCCGGGCAGAACCCGGCGCTGGAGGCGGAGCGCGCCCAGCTGCGCGAGGAGCTGGTGCACGAGATCGGGCCCAACACGTCCTTCTCGGGCAGCCTGCTGCGCAAGGTGCGTGAATCGCTCGGCGTCGACCTGGAAGAGATCGCCCGCTACACCAAGATCAGCCAGGTCCAGCTCCACGCGATCGAAGAGGAAAACTTCGGCGAATTGCCGGCGTCCGTCTACTTGCGCGGCTTCATCCATGAAGTGGCCAAGTTCTTGAAGCTCGATCCCACCCAGGTGACGCGCACGTACCTGCGTCGCTACGGCCAGTGGCGCACCGAAACGAACCGACAAGATCCGGCATGACGAGCGAGGGCGCCGGGGCCGCCTCCACTGCCGATCGGCGCTGGAGCAGCCGAGACGCGGCCTTCGTCGCGGGGCTGTTCGCCGCGAGCCTCGGGCTGCGCGTCGCGGTCGTGCTGGCGTTCAGCGCGCAACCTGCCTGGGACGGCGCGTTCTATCATCGCGGCGCCCTGAGCATCGCGGAGGGCAACGGGTACTCCGAGGCAGCGACGATCGCCGGCCACGCCGCGCGGCTGCCGTGGTCGCACTATCCGGTCGGCTACAGCGCGCTGCTGGGCGCCGTGTACAAGCTGTTCGGCTCGAGCATCCTCGTCGCGCCGCTGGTCAACGCGCTGGTGGGCGCTCTCACCGCCGTCGTGGTCTATCTGTTCGGGCTGGAGTTCCTGGGCCGGCGCCGCGCGCGCATCGCGGGCGCCCTGCTCGCGCTTCATCCCGGCCTCATCCTGTATTGCACCCTGGTGATGACCGAGCCGCTCGCCGGCTTCCTGGTGCTGCTCACCGGCTATCTCGGTTGGAAGCTCGGTCGCTACCGCTGGGGAGCTGTGCTGTGCGGAGTCGTCGTCGCGCTGAGCGCCTTCGTGCGCCCGCAGTCCCTGCTCACGGCGCCGCTGCTGCTGCTCCTGTTCCGCGGCACGTGGCTGCGGCGCCTGACGCAACTCGCGCTCGCGGGGGCCGTCTGCGTGTGCACGATCGCGCCCTGGAGCGTGCGCAATTGCCTCGTGCTCGACGGCTGCGCGCTGATCTCCACCAACGGCGGCTGGAACCTCGCGATCAGCGCGCTGAGCGAGACAGGGCGCTTCCGGCCCCTCACGCCGGCCGATGGCTGCGCGGGCGTGGATGGTCCCGTGGCCCAGGATCGATGCTGGGCGGAGGTCGGGGTCGCCGCCATCGAGCGGGACCCCTGGACCTGGCTCTCCCGCATTCCGCGCAAGCTGAGCCACACCTACAACCACGAGTCTTTCGCCGTCGCGTACCTGGCCGAGACACAGCCCGTCACCTGGGAGAGGGACCGTGAGTGGCGCGTGATGAACGTGATGACCGCGTTCCATCACGTGCTCATGTTCGCGGCAGCGCTCGGTGCGGTGGCGCGCTTCTCGTGGCGCTCCTGGCGCGAGCGCTGGCCCCAGGCTGCCGTCGTCGCAGGCATGGTGCTGTTCATCGTCTATGCGCTCACGCTCCCGGAGCGACCCTTGTACTGGATCGGCGTCTTGATCCCGGTGCTCGGGCTGGTCCGTCTGCCGGGCTCCCCACCCACCAGCGCAGGCCTCGGCTATCTCTACGGGCTGCTGGCCCTGACGTCGCTCACCCACATGGTCTTCTTCGGAGACGACCGCTATCACCTCGCCGTGAGCCCGGTGTTCTGCCTGCTCGCGGCCGCCGCGTTCCGAGCTCCGGCGGCTCAGCGCCAGGCCCCCCGGGCCACGCCGCTGCCGGTCCGATCGCCTTCCGCCAGCTAGCCCTTGCCCGCTTGTCGCCCTCGGTGCGGCGACGACCGCCGCGTGGCCCACCCGAAAGCCTTCCAGAGGCGCATCCTGGAGGGCTCGGCACCGCGCGGCTCCGAGCCCTCTAGCAGATGCCCACCGACGTCCGCTCTGCGCGGCCGTCCGTCGCTGAACCCACAAACGCGAAAAGACCGATGATGCTCTTGCACCATCGGCCTCTCGGAAGACTTGCCCGGCGGCGCCCTAAGGCGCCGCCGGGATCTTTGCTTCAGAGCCGCAACGCTCTATTGTCTTCTAATTACGGGCAGTTAGCCGGCTGGTTCTCGTCCGCGGTGTGCAGCGCGCACAGCGAGTCGAGGAAGTTCGCGCTGAAGGTCTCGCGCGAAACGTAGCCGCCATCGTCTGCCAGGTTCACGAGCTCGGGGCTGAGCAGCTGGATGTTGTCCACCAGCTCCTCGGTCGTCACGCCCAGCTCGCCCGCCGCCAACTTGGCGTCGATGTTCACGTTGAACTGGAAGTCCAGGTAAACGCGAGACACCGCGTCCGGCGCGCCCTTCGGGATGCCCGACTTCACCACCGCGTTGACGTGGACGGCGCTGTCGGCGTCCATCACGCGCTGGAAGTCAGCCGGATCCTTCGGGTACTGGTTGATGACGTGCTCGTAGGTCTCGTTGTCGAACTTCTGCTTGTTGGCTTCGACGAACGGACGAACCGTATCGGTGAAGGTGATCATACCGGCGTTGTGGCAGCTGTGGCAGCTGGCGCCGTTGGTCACGGTACCGTTGTTCTGCGCCGGGTCGATCACGATGCCGACCGGAGCCTCAGAGAGGCGAGCACCCGCGGCGTTCGCCACGTAGTAGCCCTGGAAGCCGTTCGGCAGGTTGAAGATCGCCTCACCACCGGTGAACGCGAAGTCGATCGGGTTCTGGTAGATGCTGTCGTTCGCCAGGTTCAGCTTGCCTTGACCGCTGCCACCGTCGAAGTCGAAGCTCAGCCAGTAGGAGTAACCACCGGCCGTGCCCTGGTCGAAGCGGTTGAGCACGCGCTCCTGCTTCGACACGCCCGAGTTCGAGAAACCAGCGCGGAGGAGGTTGTCATCCGCCTTCTCGGCCTCAGTGTCGATATTCAGGACTTCCTTCTCGAAGTCGAAGATGTTCGCCTTGGCACCGATCAGCGCGTAGTACAGATCCGCGAACTCGGTGGCCTGGATGAAGGCGTTGACCGGCATGAACGGGATCGCGGTGCCGGAATCGGCAACGAGATCATCCGCCTGGTCACCGGTGTACGGAACCGCGTAGGCGTTGTTGCCGCGCAGCACGTCGCTGTTCGGATCCACCGCCAGGTTGCCCTTCACCAGCTGGCCCTGGACGCCCGCCACGATGGCATCCCAGCCGTCGGCGAAGTCATCCACGCCGTCGTCCTCGATGTCGATCGCGCGATCCCAGTTATAGTCGCGGATGTCGATGCGGTAGATGGTCTGCGCCGCGTCGATCGGCTGGGGAATGCCCACGGTCGGCTCGGTCGAGACGCTGTTGATGCCCTTGAACAGAGCGAAGCGCTGACGCTCCAGGTCCTTGCGCGGACCCTCGCAACCACCGGCATTGCTGGCGTAGGTGATCGTCAGGTAGCGCGTGAAGGGCTGGTCACGAGAATCCAGGCGCGAGATGTCGTTCGCCATGAGGGCGATCTGATCATCCGAGCTGATGTACGGGACGGTCTTGCAGGTCGAGTCGGTGCCGCCAAAGTTGGGATCCAGCTCGTCGATGAACTGACCCACCTGGTCGATCTGACCGAAGGTCGGGCGCTGGGTGCGCTGGAAGGCCGGCGGCATGCTGCCCTGCTGCATGCGGACGAACAGCTGCGAGTCTTCCTTCTTGCCCGGAACCACCTTGTCGTTCTTCACGAGCTCGTTGAGGTTCAGGATGTAGTCCATGTCACCGGACTTCGTGCCCTGGTGGCAGGAACCGCAGTTCACTTCGAGGATCTGCTTGACCTCTTTGCCGAGATCAGTGGCCTCGAAGGGATCGTCGCCAGCGGCGACCTTGGCGTCGTCCGTCTTGGCGGGCGGGGGGGTGGTGGTCGTCCGACCCGGAGTCGAGTCGACGACGTCCGTCTGGTCGTCGTTGCCGGGGGTAGTGGCCTGATCCGTGTTCGTCGGCGGATCGATCGTCTGACCGTTGTCGATCTCACCGAACGAGCAAGCCAAAGCCATCGCCGAGACACCGATGCCGAGGACGGCAGCTCTCAACTGGCCTCTCCGAACTCTCGCCGTCTCCGACGACAAAGTTTGTTTCATCACAGATTCCTCACTGATTGCGGCTACGATTGTTAACGTTGCACAGGCGGGAAGCATCCACCTGCCAGTGCCTTAGTATTCGGTTGGCCCCCAACATAGTCACGAAAAATCGTCTGATTCCCGGGAGTTTGCGCGTGGCAGAAATATTCCTTTCTGCGAAGAATCGGGCGGCGCAAAGACGGACAAAAGGAGCTCTGCCCTACGCAAGTTAAGCCCGCTGTGGTGTATCATGACGGATGAGCGGAGGGCCATCGGCGTAGCACTGAAGCGCACGAATCTCGAGCGCTTTCTCGCCAGGCGGCACACGCTCTCGATAGGCTGTGCCGGGCCTGTTCGAATGTCTCGGGAGAGCATCTGGCGCTCCGCCTCACAGCAGCGCGCGATACGCACCTCGAGCAGGGCTCCGTCATCCCATGAGGTGAAGATTCATTGCAGATGAGAGGTAAAATTGCGCCGAAGACGTAGCTGGATTGCGCTCGCGAGCTGCATGTGGCTGGCGCTGAGCGCTCTCTGCGCTCGTGAGACTTCTGCCTTCCCTCTCCTCGCGGCGTCCGGAGACACGTTGGCGACCCTGGCGCAGCGCGTCTACGCCCGGAGGGGAAACGAAAGCGTGCTTACTGCGGCCAATGGACTGGAGCGCGCAGGCGGCAGCGCGCTTCCGGCCGGCACCCGGCTCGACGTCCCCACAACGGCCTATCACCGGGTTGCGCGGGGCGAGACCTGGGCGGAGCTGGGCGCCACCCTGCTCGGAGCCCCGGAGCGCGGCTCCGCACTGGCGCTGGCCAACGGTAGCAGGCCCTGGCTTCCCCCCGCCGAGGGCGCGGAGATTCTCGTCCCCTACAATTTGCACGTGATCGCCGAGCCCGGCGACACGTTGACGTCCCTGGCGAAGCGCTACTTCGGTAGCGAGAGACGCGCCTGGCTGTTGGCCGAATACAACGGGCAAAAGGACGTGGGGCTGGCCCCGGGCCAGCTGGTGTTGCTGCCGATCAGCGATCTCGCGCTCACGGAAGCAGGTCGCGAAGCGGCACGAGCCGCCCTGGAGAGCTGGTCCGGGCTGGGGGGCGAGCGACGCGAGCAGCAGGCCGCCGCCGCGGAAGAGCTGCCGACCCTGCTCGCCCATGTGCGGGCCGGCCGCTATGTGGAGGGCGTCGCTCAGGGCGTGGCCTTGCTCGCGGGCTCCGCCCTGACCCTCCCCCAACGTGCCGCCGTTCAGCGCCAGCTGCTGGAGGCCTATGCTGCGCTGGGAGCGAGCGGACGAGCGGCGGACGCCTGTCGGGAGTGGAGGCTGGCCGCCCCTCAGGCCAGGCTGGACCCCCGCGAGCTGAGCCCCAAGTTGTTGGCGGCCTGCTCGGCCGCCCCTTGACTAGTATTCCGGGCTGATGCGTCGCTCCACTCTCCCAGGGCTCGACTGGGCAGCGCTCGGCCGGCTGCGGCTCGCGGCGCGGCGCGTGGCCGACGGCGTCTGGGTCGGCACGCACGAGAGCCGGCGGCGCGGTGCCGGCCTCGAGTTCGCGGGACACCGGAGCTACGTCCCGGGTGACGATCTGCGTTGGCTCGATCAGCGCGCGTTGATGCGCCACGAGCGTCTGCTGATCAAGCAGTTCGAGACCGAGACGGAACGACCGCTGCGCCTGGTCGTCGACGCCACGGCGTCGATGGGCTTTCGCTCGGAGCAGGCTCCGAGCAGCAAGCTGGACTTTGCCGCGCTGATTGCAGCGGCCCTCACGCGCGTGGCGGTGCGCTCGGGCGACCCGGTGGGGATCGACTTCCTGGGCGGGGGCGCAGCTGCGGGGCCGCTGCCCGTCGCCGGTGGCCTGGAAGCATTCGAGCGCGCGCTGGTGCAACTCTCGCTGGTGGAGCCCAAAGGCTACCTCGGTGAACGGGGCGCGGATCTGGAGGATACGCTGAATGCGGTCGGGCGCCGCACCATCCGTGGCAGCTTGATCGTGGTGATCAGTGATCTACTGGAGTTCGGCAACTCGGGTCCGCGGCTCCTGGCGACGCTCGGCACCGCCGGGCGACAGGTGGTGGTGGCGCAGATCCTCGACCCGGTGGAAGCGCTCTTCCCGCTCGAGGGGCCTGTGCGGCTGAAGGCCAGCGAGGGGCCGCTGGAGGTGGAGACGAACGCCAGCCTGGCGCGTGCGGGCTACCTGGAGGCGCTCGCGGAGCTGCAGACTCGCTTTCGCGAGGCCTTGCGGGTACACGGTGGAGAGCTCGTGATCTGCCGTACCGATACCGACCCGGTGCGCGCGGTGCGCTCGCTGCTGCGCGCCGCGGAAGGGCGCAGCGCGTGAGCTTCCTGGTTGCGGCAGCGCTCGGGGTAGCGCTGCTCGTGGTCGCGCCGATCGTCGCGCACTTGCTCCGGCGCGGGCGCACGCCCGAGCGCATCTTTCCTCCCGCGGCGCTGGTCGCGCGGCTCGAGGCGCATTCCAAAGAGCGCGCGCGGCTGGAGGATCGCACCCTGCTCTCGCTGCGCACGCTGATGGTCGTGCTGCTGTCCGTGCTCGGCGCCACGCCGCTGGTGCGTTGCTCGCGTCTCACGGTGGTTCGCCCGCACGGTGCCTCGATCGCGCTGGCGCTCGTGCTCGATGACTCGCACAGCATGCGCGCGCAGGTGAAGGGTGAAACTCGCTGGAGCCTGGCGCTGGAGGGCGCTCACCAGCTGCTGCGCTCGGCGCGCGACGGCGATGCGGTGGCGATCGTGCTCTCGGGCAAGCCCGCTCGCGTGGCGCTCAGCCCGACCACCGATCTGCAGGCGGCGCGCGCCGCGCTCCGCGATCTACGGCAGAGCGACCGCAGCTCCGATCTGGAGAACGCCATCACGCTCGCGCGTTCCGCGATCGCGAACCTGGATCGCTCGGAGCGCAAGCTGATCGTGCTCGGGGATCTCTCGGGCTCCGCGCTCGATGCGCCGGACATTTCCGCGCCGCTCGAGAATTTGCGGCAACCGGTCAACGACTGCGGCCTGCTCGAGGCCCGGCGTCAGGGCGATCGTTTGACGGTCAACATGGCGTGCTCGGCGGCGGCGAGCGGAGCCCGCAGCTTGCGCGTACTCGGCAAGCAGCCGGTGGAGAGCTTGTTCGCGGATCCGGGGCGGCTCACGCGGCTGGCGCTGGAGCCGCACCTCGGTAGCCAGGTGCTGAGCTTCGTGCTCAGCGATCCGAATGCGGATTTCGAGCTGGAGCTGAGCCCCTCCGACGCCAATCCCGGCAACGATCGCGTGCGGGTCTCCCCTGCCGGCACGGAGCTCGACGTGGCGGTGGTCACGGACGCCGCCGCCGCGGGCGTGATCACGGGCGGGCCTACCGTGATCGAGCAGGCACTGCTCGCCGTGCGCCCGGAGGCGATCATCCGACCGCTGGCGATACTCCCGGATGAAACACGCGAGTTGCAGGGCTACGCGGCGCTGGTGCTCAACGATCCTTCGGGGCTCGGTCCCGAGAGCCGCAGCGCGCTCGGCGAGTGGCTGGATGCCGGCGGTGTCGTGCTGGGCTTGCTGGGTCCCGCCTCGTCCGGGCTGCAGCTCTCCTCGACACTCGAACCCTTCGCCGAACGCAGCGCGCGCTGGGAGCCCAGCACGGTACCCCTCGACGCCGATCCCGCCAGCCTGAGCTGGCTCGGCCCGGAATCACGGCGCGTCGAAGCGCTGACGCACGGTGGCCGCGTTCGGCTGGACGGGGCCGGACTGCCCGGCAGCACTGTCGTCGGCAGCTGGCGCGACGGTGCGCCGCTGCTGCTCCGCCGAGCCGTTGGCGCTGGATTGGTGCTCACCTGCGGCCTGCCGGCGAGCGTGGAGCAGAGCGACCTGGCGTTGCGCCCGGTGTTCCTCGCGCTGCTCGACCAGCTGCTCTCGGAGGCGGAGCAACGGCGAGGCTCGGGCAGCAGCTGGGTGGGCGAACGCTGGGTATTCCCCGCGGCACGCACGATCAGCGTCGAAGGCCCCGCGGGGCCGCTGCGGCTCGCCACCGAGGGCTGCGAGGCCGCCGCCCAGTCCTCCACCGCCTGCACGCCGGGAGAGCAGTCGGTAACCCCCGATCTGGCGGGGCAATATGTGGTGACCAGCGACGGCGTGGCGCAGGTCCGCACGGCACGGATCGACGAACGCGAGATCACCGACCCGCCCGGCAGCGTGCGGCCGGCCACTCAGGAATCGGGTTCGAGCAAAGATCCGGGCTCCGTCGATGCTTCTCCCGAACTCGCCCTGGTGCTGCTGGCTGCTTTTGCCGCCGAGCTGGCGCTGCGCCTGGGGGGAGAGGCGCGACGGCGGCAGCGTGCAGCCCGCGCCCTGCATTGAAGCGCCGCGCCGTGGGACCAAAGAAGGCTGCACCGAACGAGGTCGCACCAGCATCTGCCGAAGGGCAACAGGAGAGGTGCCATAGATTCGCCCGTGGGGGCGTGCTACGTGGTCGCGGTGCGTCGTCGCCTCGGGCCCCGCGCCATCGCGTTCCTCGTGTTCTCTGCCCTGACCTGGTGCGGCTGCGGCTCGGGAGGCCCTTATGGCTTCAGCCGGGAGTACAGCCCGCTCTCCGCGGAGGAGACCGCGCTGCAAGGCAGCGAGCGCTACGACCCGGTGATGTCCAAGCGCCTGCCCGACGAATGGCGCAGCAAGAAGCTGGACGTGTTCGGAGTCGTGCTGGCGCGGACGGAGGGGCGAGATGGCCTTGCCGATCTGACGCTGAGCGTGCGGCGCCTGGCCGCCCGCAACCTGTGTGAAGAGGCAGACTCGGACACCTGCCGGGTCACGGTCAGCGATCAGGAGCTGGCGCGCGTACACGCGCTGGTCAAGCTGGCTCAGGGCGACACCGTCGGCAACGAGCGCGTCCAACCCCGCTCCCTGCTGCGCGTGATTGGCAAGCTCGAGGACCAGCCGAACAAGGAAGATGGCAGCGACGTGCTGCTGGCGGGCTACTACCGCCACTGGCCAGCAGCTTATTTCGTGACCGAGCAGGCCCGTTCCTACATGCGAAGGTAGTCGATGTTCCAGGTCCAAGGTTCCCGTTCAGCGCGACGCGTGTCGTCCCGAGTCCCGTCGTCCAGAGCAGTCGTGGCGGCCGTCATCGTCGGCGGCCTGACCTGCCTGGGCGTGCCCGGCCTGGGCCCCGCTCTCGGTATTCCGGAGGCTCGCGCCACGATCGTGGAGCGCGTGGTGGCGGTGGTCGCCGACAAGGCCATCTTGCTCAGCGATCTCATGGATCGGGCGAAGCCTTTCCAGCTGCAGATCTTTGGCACCGTGCCCGAAGGCGCATCGCGCAACGCCGCCCTCTCTCAGCTCTACAAGCAGCTCGTCGAACGGCTGGTGGACGAGGAGCTGCAGGGGCGCGAGGCCGCCAAGGCGAACATCACCGTGACGGCGCAAGAGATCCAGACCGCGATCGAGCGCGTCGCCAAGCAAAATGATGTCACGGTGGAACAGCTGCTGGAGGAGGCCCAGAAGAACGGCCTGAACCTGGCCGATTACCGTGCGGAGATCCGCCGCCAGCTGCTGGACGCCAAGATGCTGAACCTGCGAGTGCAGGGCCGGATGCGCATCAGCGAGGACGACATGCGCGCTGCGTATCGCCGTGCCGTCCAGGAGGAGCGCCGCAAGCTGGAGTTTCGGGCGGCCTGGATCCGGCTGCAGATCCCCCCCGGAAGCGGACCGGAAGGCGCCAACGAGGTGCGGGAGACCGCGGCGCAGCTGAGCGCCCGGGCTCGAGCCGGGGCGGACTTCGCGGACCTGGCGCGCACCTACTCGTCCGACCTGGCGACGCGCGATCAGGGCGGCTTGCTCGCCCCCATGCACGCGGGAGAGCTGCCGCCGGAGGTCGACGGCGCGTTGCTCGGCATGGAGGTCGGGGAAGTCACTCCGCCCCTGCGTCAGGGCGACGCCTGGCTGGTGCTCAAGCTCATCGAGCGGGGGGCCTCTCAGCTGCCCGACTACGACAAGGCCAAGCCGCAGCTCCAGAACCGCGTTTACGCAGACAAGATGGAGACCACTCGTCGGCAGTGGCTCGACAGCTTGCGTAAGCGAACCCACGTCGACATCCGGCTCTAAAAGCAGGAGTCGCGCGAGGCGCTTGTCAGATTGGCGAAACTCCGCGGCGGCAGCGGCCAAGTTGTCCCCGAAGGAGCCCCAGCCCCTGGCTGCTCGCCGCGGAACCAGCCGGATTGCGCGTTGGCACAGACTGTGCTGGAACGCGGGTAGGAGCGAAGATCGAGCAGTGCCGAGGAGATCTGAAAAGCGGGCGTCCTCCGCGAGGAACTCATTCACGCGCTCGAGTGCGCAGCGTGCGTGCCGGAGCGGTGCTGTGCTGGCGCTCGCGCTGGGCGGAGTCTGGAGCGCGGACGCGTCGGCGCAGTCGACGTCCACGTCGACCATCACGATTGGTCAGAACGTCGGTCGTCGGCTTTCGACGGATCCAATCGGGTTCGACGGCTACCACTTCCGCGACGCGCGCCGCTGGTGGATCAATTACGACGAGTGCGTCGCGAACGAATATTTCGACTTCTACGTCACGCTGACCAACCCCAAGAATCGCCTCGAGGTGTGGGCGGGCACAGATAACTGCGCCGACAACCGTAGCCTGGAAGACCACCGCCAATGCTGGATCGTCGCGTCCAACGACAGCCCGAAACAGAACTTCACGGTCTCGGTGCCGGTACGCAATATCGTCTCGAACAACGTGGGAGCGGACAGCGCCAATATCCCTGATCCCGTCGCCCTCGGCACGGACATCTGCGGCAAGAGCACCGACAGCGACGGTGTAAAGCTCACGCTCTACTTCTTCCTGCAAGACGGCGGGCAGGTGGTGACGGGTTCGCAGCAGACCTGGGATCCGACGAACCTGGGCGGCGTGGGCTACGACATGATCGGACCGGCGCCTCCCGAATCGATCAACACGGGCATGGGCGAACAGCAGCTCAGCGTGAACCTGGAAGGTGTCGAGGCGGAGCCAGACCGCGAGCGCTTCGCGGCGTTTTGCGTGGAAGCGGACCCGCCGGACCCCAATGCCGAGTTCATTCCCGCGGACGACGCGCTGAGCTGTCCGACGACGCAACTGACGCCTGGTGAGCGCCCGAACAGCGCGTTGAAGTGTGGCGAAGCCAATGAGACGTCGGACACGATCACCACCGACCATGACTTGCTCAACGACCACGTGTACGCCGTCGGTGTGTCGGGTGAAGACATCATCGGGAATGCAGGACCGCTCTCGACTCTCGCGTGCGGCATCCCGAAGCCGTTGAAGGACTTCTTCGAGCTGTACGAGGAAGCGGGTGGCCCCGGAGGCGGCGGCTTCTGCAGCGTCAGCATTCCTGGCGGCTCTCGCTCGGGCTCCACCCCGCTCGCGCTCTTCGGCGCCTTGTTTGCAACACTCGCCCTCCGTCGCGGCAGGAATCGCTCATGACGCAATCCCCTCTCGCTCTCACGCCTTGCCGCTTTGGACCGACGACGGTAGGGCTCCTCGTGCTGTGCGCTGCGGTCACCGCGGCAGCAGCCGACGCCGCGCCCGGCGATGGCGTGGACATGAGCGCACCGGGTCGTTCCACGGTGCCCGCGCCCGCTTTTGAAAGCGCGCCCAGGTCAGAGCGGCGCAACGACTTTTCGTCTCAGGACATGGCGGTGGAGTTTCGCTTTGGCCCCTACAAGCCGCGCGTTGACGAGAGCGAGGGGCTGAACACTCC
>JAICTU010000720.1 GCA_025936205.1 Polyangiaceae bacterium
ATGCTCGGGGTGCGGGGTGTCCCCGCAGATGCTCGGGGTGCCGGGAGTGGATACCGCCACGGCGCCGGCCCGAGCATCTTGCGCTTGGTGCGTCCACCCCGCCAGGTACCCGGCGCACGGGGTGACCCCGCGATCACAGCCCCGGGGCGCGGGGTGCCCCCGCGAGGACGGCGCCCCATCGAAAGTTGGGGTGAGTGACGGGAATTGAACCCGCGACACCTGGAGCCACAATCCAGTGCTCTACCACTGAGCTACACCCACCGTGATTTTGGATCGGCCTGTTGGCCGAGCTCATTCATCGGGCACACTGCTACCACAACCCGCTGCCGACTCGATCGAAAATCCATTGGGTCCGTTCACAATCCAGAGCCCGAGCTTCGGCGCGCGTTCCGTGCCCTAGCGGACGCGCTGCAGCGGAGTAGGAATCTACGCTTTCGGCGGGCGGGCAGCAGCACCATCGCGTGCCGGGACCAGGGGCGACCGAGGCCCGCCTTCGGAAGGCAACGAGCGCTCGGGGGGGGCTGCCGCGGAGAGCTGGGGGCGGAGGTTCCGGCGGGCAGGAGAGTGTGGGGCGCAGAATGAGGCCGCCGGCGAACAGGCCCCCCTTCGCTGGTGTGCGGGCGCGGCCGTAACGCGGGTAGGCGGTGTCCACCGGGACTCCGCCATCTGCCTCGACGGAACGGTGGCCCGAGGAAACGAAGGGGCTCGATGGGGTTATGCGCTGGAAGATCATCATCGTCAATTCGACCATCCTGGTCATCGTCGCTCTGCTCTCGTTTGCCCTCGTCAAGCCCGGCCTGGACGACGTGCTGTCCAACCGCAGCGAGCGGCGCTCGGCCGCTGAGCGCGCGATTCGCTCCGCCAACCTGCAATTCGAGCTCGACAGCCTGCGGCTCGAGCGCTGGCTCTCGGATCGGGCAGCGGAAGAGTCCGTGGTCGGCGTGTTTGCGGGAGGTACCTCGCAGGCGCGCAGCGAGAACGCGAGCGCCCAGGCCAAGCGCCTGCGGGATGCTGCCACGAAGAACGCCGCCCTGGCCGCGCTCCCCATCCCGATCGTGCTCTTCGTCGACGCGCGCGGCATCGTGATCGGCCGCAACGACTCGAGTCAGATGCGCGGCGAAGACCTGGGGCGCGCCTATCCATCGATCGGTCAAGCCATGCAGACCGGGCAGACCAGCAGTCATGTCTGGCTGAACCGCCAGCGTTCGGAGCAGCTGGTCGCGAGCTACGCGCCGGTGCGCGGAGAGGGCGGGGAAGTGCTGGGGATCGTGATCGCCGGCACCCCGCTGAATGACGAGCGCTTGAGCACGATCAGCAGGGCGACCAGCGGTCAGGCGCTGGCCGTCGCCACGCTCGACGGCTCCGATAGCGTCGAGGTGATCGCGGAAGGCACGGGCGAGGGCGAGCGGACGGCGTTCGGTGCCATGCGGCAGCCGCCGGTGCTGAGCCGCGCTGCTTCGTCGCTCAAGTCGGGACGCGCCATCTTCGATGACGGCTCCAACGTGTTCGCCTCCGAGCCGCTGCAGGGCTACGAGGGCGCGCAGGTCATCCTGCTCGCCGGGTTGACCGAGTCGTTGGTGCCCAGCGTGCCGGCGCTGCTCTGGCCGATCTTCGCCGCGACCCTGCTGGGCATTGCGCTGGTGGTCGGCGGCGGCATCTTCCTCAGCAACTACATCTCCGCCCCCATCAGCGAGCTGGAGGAAGGCCTGTTGACCGTGCTCAACGGCAAGACCAACCATCGCTTCGAGCTCGAGCACCCGGAGTTCGGTGGCCTCGTTTTCCGCATCAACTCATTGCTGAACGCGCTGATGGGCGTCGCCGAGACCGATTCCGACGGTCGGACATCGCAACCGCCCGGTGCTCCGTATCGCGAAGCTGAAGGCCCCTGAGCGGCGCGCCCGAGAGCGCGTCGACGCCGGCCAATTGTCCTGTACCGCTCGGGAGCAGTCCGTGCGAGCGGCGCCCTCATTTCGCGGCGAGACGATCGAAAAACAGCGGAACAGGTCTCGGTCCGGAGTGTTAGAAACCGAGTCAAAGCCATGGGCCTGTTCGATCTGTTCAGCAAGAAGACCGCGAGCGACTCCAAATCCAAGGAGGCCAGCCCGCGCGAGTTGGCGCGCCTCACGCGTTTGGTCAGCAACAAGATGTCGCAAAACTACGAGCGGCAGGAGGCGATCGAGCAGCTGAGCCAGATGGCCAATGCGGCGGGTGCGGCGGCGCTGCTGCGGCGCTTCGATTTCTCGATGGAACCCTCGATCGTGGATCAGGACGAGAAAGAAGCCGCCGTGCAGGGCATCGTCGCCGCGGGGAAGGCCGCGCTGGACCCGATTCACGCGTACTGCGCGCGCGCAGAGAGCCTCAACTGGCCCCTGAAGGTGCTGCGCCAGATTGTGCCGAACGATCAGATGGTCCAGGAGTTGCTCACGCTGCTCGACCTGTTCGACACCGAGTACATGCGCAATCCGGAGCCCAAGATTCAGCTGATCAGCATGCTCGGCGAATACAAGACGCCGGAAGTGCGCGAGGCGGTCGAGCCCTTCCTCAGCGACGTCAACGAATCGGTGCGCTTCCACGCCGCGGGCACCATCTTCGCGATGGCCGACGCCGAAGCGCTCCAGCCCCTGATCGAAGCCCTCGGGCAGGAAGAGTCGCTGCGCGTCAAGAACCGCGTCGCACGCGGCCTCGAACAAGCGGGCTGGGAAATCCCTGCCGATTTCAGCGAACGCTGCGAGCACGCCCTGCCTCCCGGCTACGCCATCCGAAGCGGCAAGGTCGTCGGCGTCGTCGTCTGAGGCCCGGACTCGAGAGCTCTATCAGAGAGCTCTATTCGAGACCTCTATTCGAGAGAGCCGAAACGCAAAAAGCGCCAGGACCCGCAAGGGTCTTGGCGCCTTGGCGCGCTGACGAATCTGGCTTACTCCGATACCTGGAAATCGAACGGCACGTAGAAGTTCCAGGACACCGACAGCATCTGATTCAGCTTCAGATCGCGATCTTCGGAGTTCACCTTGGCGTCCGGAAAGTCACCATCCGGGCCACCACCGTGGTTGTCGAAGCCACCGGTGTTGCGCGAGAACGGCGTGGCGCGGTACTCGAAACCGAGCGCGTTCCAGCGATTCACGTAGAAGGTGAAGCCCAGGCCGAAGGTGGGAGCGATCGCGATGCGCGTGGCGGTGGGGAACGTCTCGTAGTTCGGGATCGGAATCGGCACGCCATTGGCATCGTTCTGCCCCGACGGGCGCTCCGAGCTACAGCCGCCCTGCAGGGTCGAGGCGGTGCCGGAGCAATCCTTGCGCTCCGTGAGCCCGGCGATGGCCGGGCCCGCGAAGAAGTACAGATCCGAGTCGATATAGATGCTCTGGAACAGCG
>JAICTU010000417.1 GCA_025936205.1 Polyangiaceae bacterium
AATCCAGACGCCACCTTCGCTGGGACATCGAGCGAGTTCGAGGCCGACAGCGGCGCGGGCGGACGCTGCGCGCGGCCGTCCACCGGCGCGCCGAGCTCGCCCGGCAGCACGCGAAAGTCGCTGGCAGCGCCTGCGCCGCGCAGCTCACCCCGGTGCAGCGCGCGGTGATGGGCCGAGCACAGCGTGACGAGATTGTCCGCGCTATGGCTGCCGCCTTCGGAGCGCGGCCGGATGTGATGCAGATCGAGGAAGGTGGCGTTCCGGCAGCCGGCGACGCGACAGCGCCGCTCATCCCGGCGCAGCACCGCGCGGCGCAGCGCGGGCGGGATGTCTTGCCGGGCCCGCGTGGCCTTGCGATTCGGAGCGCGCTCGCCGGGGGCGGTGCCCACGTGGGCAACAGGGTGCTCCTCGTGGTCAGGGCGATGTTCGCGATCGACGCCGATGCCAGCGTCGGCGGGAAGGCCTCTCTCGTGGGAGGCGTCCTCCTCCAGCGTCGGCAAGCGCTGCGCGTCGCACTCGGCCATCTCCACGATCTCGGGCGGGACGGGGACCAGCTGTCCGTTGGCAGGCTGGCGCCCGCTGCCGCACTCCGGACAGACGCTGAGCGCAATCTGGTAGCTCGAGCGGCCCTCGTCACGCTGGCCGAGCGCAGGGCCGCCGAGAACGCAGCGCGCCAGCTCGAGCAGGGCCGCATCATCGTCGAAAGAGCTCGCGCTCCGCCGGCGCAGCTCCAGCAGCGCCTCTCGAAACAGCGCGTACGTCTCGGCCGTCACTTCGAAGCGCAGCACGTAGCGCAGCGCCCGCGGATCCGCTGCGGCAGACGGTGCATCTCCGGGGCGCTTTGCCCGCGACCAGCGGTTCGAGCTGGCGCACCGTCTTGCCTTGCGCCGCTTGCAACCAGGCGTCTTCGGTTTCTCTCACCGCCACCCGCGTTATCTCGCGCAGCGCGCACCAGCCGAGCCGGCCTGCTCGAGCGCCGCTCGCGGCGCCGGCAGCTGCTCCAGCGCTTCGGCGACGCGCAGCTTTTCCAAGATCGAGCGCGGCGTGTAGCCGAAGAGCTGTTCCACATAACTGACGAAGCTGCCGAAACCCAGGTGCACGTGCGCTCGAGCCCGCCGCGCGCGCAGCAGCCAGTGGCCCTCCAGCACATCGGCGGCGGCCCGCTCCCGCGCCAGCTGCGACAACGTCTCGTGCCCGATCTTCCATTCGCTCATGCGTCCCTCCCGCTTCGGGCAGCACTCTATCATGGCGATTTTCGAGGCTCGAATTGCCGCCCAGCTCTGCTCGCAGCGAGCCCGAATGAGTTGGCGTCGACGCGTCACCAGAGCTTCCAACTCACGATGGGCTTCTCGGCCAAGGGCCGAATTTCCGGCTGAATGGCTTCGGCGAGGTGCGCCAGCACATCCGCATCGATCCCGTCCGTCTTCGCCAACCGTTCCGTCGCCTGTGCAAACTGTCGGATCTGGCGGGCATTGACCACCATGCGACGCCGGCTTCGCCCAACCTTGTGATGCGAGCTCTTTTTGGCTCTGGCAGGTGTTCGGGCTCCTCCGAGGTCTACCGCGCAGCGACCCTCGCTCGGGAACGGGCTCGTTGGCCCCAGGCTTGGCTTGCGCACAAGGCTCACAGGTACTTCACTGGCGCAAATGAGGAGCACCTGGCGTTGCGAGCAGGAATCGTGGCTCGGCCTGCCCGGCACCCGCCGGCGCCAGGATGGGCCGGCACTGGTGCTGAACTGAGAGCGCCAGCGGGCATATCCTGGCGACGCGCGGAGAGCTGTGGGGCCGAGCCCTGTCTGATTCTCACGACTCGCGGCAGTTCGCTTTTTTTGTGACATCTCAGGTTTCCTGAGGAACCTCACGTCGCGCAAAAATGAGGGCACCTCGCGTTGCGCTGTTTCGTCGAACGCGTATCCGCGCAGCGGATACTGCTGCCGCAGTGCCGTGCCCGCTGACTTTCTTCGTGGAGCTCAGACGCGAATGGAGCGCAGCGAATCCTTCAGCGACGGCCGCACCGAGGACTGCGGCGGCGCGGTCACGATCGGGTTGACCATCGGAGCCTGCGCGATGCGCAGGTTGGTCAGCGAGCGCGAGATCGGGCTCTTGGCGTAGTTGGCCAGGAACGTCGTGTACTCGCTCGGAGGCAGCGGGCGGCTGATCAGGTAGCCCTGGGCGATGTCACAGCCGAGCGCGATCAAGCGGCGCAGCTCGCCCTCGGTCTCGACGCCTTCCGCCACCACCTCCAGCCCGAACGCGCGGGCCAGCTTGATCACGGCGCTGGTGATCAGCGCGTTGCTCTCGTTGGTGTCGATGTCGCGCACGAAGCTGCGGTCGATCTTGAGCTCGCGCGCGGGCAACGTGCGCAGGTAGGTGAGGGAGCTGTAACCGGTGCCGAAGTCATCGATGGCGAGCTCCACGCCGATCTCGCGGAAGCGCTCCAGCACACCGGCGGCGCGTTCGGGGTTGGCCATCACCGCGCTCTCGGTGATCTCCATCATCATCCGATCCGGCGCCACCTTGCCGCGCTCGAGCAGCTGGGCGAGGTGCTCCGGCAGCTTCTCGTCCGCCAGGTTGCGCGCCGAGAGGTTGATCGCGACGCGCGTCTGGATGCCCGCCTTCTCCCACTCCGTCAGCTGGCGCAGGGCCTCTTCCACGACCCATGCCGTGAGCGGCTTGATCAGGCTGGTCTGCTCGGCGAGCGGGATGAACTCGCCCGGCGACACGCGGCCCAGCTCCGGGCTGTCCCAGCGCACGAGTGCCTCGGCTCCGATGATCGCGCCCGAGGCCAGGTGCAGCTTGGGCTGGTAGTGCAGGATCAGCTCGTTGCGCTGCACGGCCGAGCGTAACATACCGAACATCAACAGGCGCCGGCGTGAGTCGGTGTCCTTCTCGGTGCGATAGATCGCGAAGCGCTCGCCGTCGGCCTTGGCCTGGTTCAACGCCAGCTCGGCGCGCTGCAGTAGCTGTACGCTGTCTTCCGCCAGGGTCGGGAAGGTGGCGACGCCGCACAGGGCCTCCAGCTCGATCGGAGTCTGATCGATGTAGAAGGGCGTTTCCATCAGCTGGTACAGCCGCTCCGCCGCCTGGCTCGCCGTCTTCGGATCGACTCCGTGGCGCAGGATGCCGAATACGTCTGCGCCCAGGCGCGCCGCCGCGTCCGCGCCCTGCAGCTCGCTCGCGATGCGCGCCGCGACCTGTTCCAGCAGGCGATCGCCGGTGGCGTGGCCCAGCGTACCATTGACTACCTGGAAGCGCCGCAGATCGAGCAAGATCAGGGCCAGAGTGATGCCGTTTCGGCGCGCATTTTCGACGGCCTCGGCCAGGTGCTTTTGCAGCCAGACGCGGTTGGGCAGCTGCGTCAGCGCGTCCTGCACGCCTTGCTGCTCGAGATCGCGCTGGATGCGCTCGCGCTCCGCGAGCTCGCGCAAGAGCGGCCGATACCAGCGCCTGTAGAGCAGCGGCAGCGGCAGGAGAAGTAGTATCAGGCTCACGGTCGCGGTCGCGAGCCGCCAGCGATCCGAGAGCAGATTCAGCAGGATGACGCCGGCCACATCCGCGGCGAGAATGGCCGCCGCCGTCGCGACCAGCGGGCGCTCGGGCAGGGGACGTTGGGGCGGAAGCATGGTTTCTGCGGGGCGGGCCGTCTGCCTCCTGCGGCTTGGCTCCCACCTGGCGAACGATACGGACCGCCGCGCGATGCGGATTACTGGCGCGCCGCGCAGCGTGTCGTCTCGCGCCATCGGGCAGCGCAGGGGTGAGCAGGTGCGCGCCTGCCGACCCATTGGCCTGACGCGGCGCAGCCCAGAAAACACCGCTCGGGTGGTCTGCGCGTGTTAGCGTCTGGCGCCGTGTCAGCGCCCCTCGAGCCTGATCCCGACGAGAGCGAGCCCGCCGAAGAAATGGAGCTCCCGCCCGCCCGCGGGCGGCGCCGCGTCGCGGCTCTGAACAAGGACAAGCCCACGATCCGCGTGGTGGCGGAGCGCGCGCAGGTCGCGGTGAGCACCGTCTCGCGCGTGCTCAACGGCGGCTACGCGAGCGCCGCTGCCAAGGGCCGCGTGCAGCTGGCGATCCAGGAGCTCGGCTACGCGCCGTCGATCACGGCGCAGAGCTTGGTCACGGGGCGCTCCGGCTGCATCGGCGTGGTGTCGTACACCAGCCAGACCACCTGGTTCTCACAGATCTTGGCCGGTATCGAGGAGCAGCTCGCCGATAGCCGGCAGAGCGTGCTGCTCGCCAGCTTGATGCTGAATGGTCGTTACGACTCCAGCCGGGTCGCGGCCTGGATCACCGAGCGCCGCGTCGATGGTCTGATGTTCATCCGCTACACGCGGCGCGAGCACGGGCTGTTCACGGCGGCGGCCGCCGCCGGTCTACCGGTGGTGCTGATCGGTCCCGACATCAAGGCGCCGGCGAGCTCGATCGTGCGCTGCAACAACGTCGATGCAGGCCGTATCGTCGCCGAGCACCTGATCGGGCTCGGCCATCGCCGTATCGCCTTCGCCGGCGGTCCCCGCGACTCGATCGACACGCGCGATCGGCACCGCGGCTTGAGCCAGGCGCTCGCAGAACGCGAGATCGAGCTGCCGGAAAAACGGGTCTGGTTCGGACCCAACTATGGGCCCGAATCCGGCGTCGAATACGCGCACTCGTTCCTGGCGCTGCCGCAGCGCGCGCGTCCGAGCGCGGTGGTGCTGGGCAACGACGCGATGGCGCTCGGCTTCATGCGTACCGTGCTGCAACAGGGTGTGAAGATTCCGGACGAAGTGTCTGTCGTGGGCTTCGACGGCATCCCCGAGGGCGGCTTGTATTTCCCGGGATTGACCACTGTACTGCAGCCGGCCCATCGCATGGGCTCGAGCGGCTGCCGCGCGCTGCTGGAATGCATCGCGAATCCCGATCTCGAACGTACGGCAGATGTGCAGTACGGTGTGGAGCTCGTGGTGCGGGAAAGCACCAGCGAGGCACGGAGTTCGAAATGAAAGCCCGTCGGCGGTCGTCTGGGCCGCTTCGAGTGTTGCTCGTCGGCGTCGGTAATCGCGGCGTCTGGCCTCTGGAGAGATGTACGCCGGACTCGGGCTTCGTGCCCGCGGCCCTGTGTGACGTGCGCGACACAGCTCTGCGCGAGGCCCGCGAGCGCACGGGGCTGCCGGAGTCGGTGTGCTATGAGAACTACACCGAGGCGCTGGCGCGCAGCGGCCCGGACATCGACTGCATCATCATCTGCGCGCCGACCATCTTTCACGTGCCCTACGCGAGCCAGGCGGTGGAGGCGGGCATCCCGGTGCTGGTGGAGAAGGGCATGGGGCCCGACTGGGCGAGCGCGCGCGCGCTGACCACGATCACCGCCGATCGCGGTGGCAAGGTCTGCGTGGCGCAGAACTATCGCTACAACCCTCTGGAGCGCACCATCCGCCGCGCGCTGACCGAGCCCGGCCATCCCGCGCACCCCGGCGTAGTGCACCTGGTGAGCTACGCGCATCAGCGCGTGCGCCCCGAGCCGCGCACGCTCAGCTATCCGTTCGCCAGCGTCTGGGACATGTCCTGCCATCACTTCGACAACCTGGCGTTCTGGTTCGGCCCGATCGCGTCGATGACGGCTCAGGGCTGGCGCTCCTCCTGGTCGGCGTACACGCACGACACCAACACGGCGGCGCACATCCGCTTCGAGAGCAAGGTGCGCGGCCACTACATCCACACGCACGACGCAGCCCGCGCCAGCTTGCGCATCGAGATCCACGGTGAACGCGGCGCGCTGGTCTACGACGAAGAGGCGGGGCTGACCTTCAACGAGCGGCCGCTGGAGCAGTTCGGCACGAGCGCGATCCAGCCGGTGCAGCTGGACGAGGCGCGCGGCGAGGCGGACCTGCTGCAGGACTTTTACGCGTACATCACCAGCGGAATCGAGCCGGGGGTGAGCGTGCGCCACAACCTCGAGACGATGGCGGCTTGCGAGATGATGGTGCGCTCGATCACCGAGCGGCGTGAGTGCTTCCGCAAGGAGCTGAACTCCTGACGGCCGCGTCGCCGCCCTCCATCGAGAAAGAACGCCGGCGATCCGCGCGGCGTGGGCTGACGCTGCGCTCCTTCGTGATCGGCATCCCGCTCGCGTGCCTGCTGTTCGTGCTGCTCCTGGTGGGGGTAGGCGCCGCGCTGCGGCCGGATCTGAGCGCGCCGCCGCGCAGGCCCCCGGAGCCAGAGGTGGCTGCGGCGCAGCAGGCGCGCGATGTCCACTTCGATGCCAGCCGTCCGGACTCGCTGCCCCGCTTCGAGAAACCGATCGATCCCGCGCACGCGCTCGACGCGCCCTGGTGGCCCAAGGGGGAGTCGCCGATCCTCGCGCAGCTGGTGAATGAGGGCAAGCTCCCGCCCGTCGCCGAGCGCGTGGGGCCGCAGCCGGTGGTGCTCGACGGCGCGACGGGTGCGCCTCCCGACGGCAGCTCCGTCGGCAAGTATGGCGGCACCTGGCTGCATGCCGCCACCTCGGCGTACGACGTCTTCACGGTCGAGTTCCGGATGGGCTACTCGAGCTTGTTCCGCTGGTCGCCGCTCGGCTACCCGATCGTGCCGCACCTCGCCCTGAGCGTCGACGAATCCGACGATCGCAAAGAGTACGTGGTGCATCTGCGGCCGGGCGTGCACTGGTCCGATGGCGCTCCCTTCGGCGCCGACGACATTCTGTTCTGGTGGTACTACGACGAGATCGACACGGTCCTGGGCGACGGGGCCCCGCCGGTCTGGCTGCAGTCGGGCACCGGGCAGACGCGCCTGGAGAAGATCGACGACCTGACCTTCAAAGTCAGCTTCGACGAGCCTTTCGGCAACTTCATGGAGGTGATGGCTGCGAACAGCTACTTCATGACGCGTTTTCCGAAGCACTACTTCGAAAAGTATCACCCCGCGCTGGCCGACAAGGCGTTCCTCGCCCGGGAGATGAAGGCGCTCGACATCACGAGTCCGCTGTCGCTGTGGAAGGATCGGCTCCAGCGCTGGGACAACCCCGAATGTCCGCGCCTCTGGCCCTGGATCCCGCGCTCGTCCTCCGAGTCCGCGCCCTTCATCTATACGCGCAATCCCTACTACTTCGCCGTCGATCCGCAGGGCAATCAGCTGCCCTACATCGACCGGATCCAGTTTGACCTGAAGACCTCGCAGGTGCTCCCGCTCACCTTCACCAACGGTGAGGTCACGATGCAGGGCCGTCACGTCAGCTACGAGAACTACACGGAGCTGATGAGCCGCCAGCAGGAAGCGCACTACCGCTTGCTGCACTGGTACTCCGCGACGCGCAGCACCTGGCTCATCGACCCGAACCTGACCCGCTACATCGACCCCGCGCAGCCCTCGACCGCCAAGAAGGCGAAGCTGCTCGCGGACAAGCGCTTCCGACAGGCGCTCTCGCTGGCCATCGATCGACAGGCGATCATTCACTCTCGCTTCGACGACACGGTGCGCGCTGCGCAGGTCGAGCCGGGGAAGGAATCACCGTTTCACAACGAGCGCCTCGCCAGCGCCTTCATCGAGCACGATCCGGCGCGGGCCAACGCGCTCCTGGACGAGCTGGGCCTGACCCATCGCGATCTCGACGGCCTGCGCACGTTCGAGGACGGCAGCACCATGACCTTCTACCTGATGTTCGCCGCCTACCCCGGTATGGGGCCCGCGGAGTTCGTGGTGGACGACTGGCGCGAGGTGGGGCTGCGCGTGATCGCCAAGGAGCATTCTCGCGCGCTGTTTCAGCAGAAGCGCGACTCCTCCGACTTTGATCTGGTGGCGTGGATGAGCGAGAGCGACTACTTCCCCTTGCTCGAACCGCGCCAGTTTGCGCCGCCGGACACCGAGGCGCTGTACGCGACGGCCTGGGGCCGCTGGTTTACACGCGGCGGGTACTTCGGCTCTCCCCAGGCGCTGGCGCAGAAAAACGGCTATCCGCCGCCGCTCGAGCACCCCATGTACGCGGCGTATCGCTCGCTCGTGGAGGCACGCCAGTTCGGCACGCTGGAAGAGCGCGCCGCGCGCTTCCGCGAGGCGACCGACATCGCCGCAGAGAACCTGTGGACGATCAACATCGCCGAGGCGCCGCCCTTCCTCGTGGTCGTAAAAGACGGCCTGCACAATGTACCGACGAAGGCCATGTACACGTCTCGTACCCCGGGCAACACGGGCAACGAGACGTTCTACTTCGAGAATCCCTCGCACGCCGCGGACGCGGCCACGCGCGATGCCATCGAGCACCTGGTCCCGTTGCCGCGCCAGGCTGGCGCTGCGCCGGTGGCTGCTGCTCCGGCACTTACCC
>JAICTU010000227.1 GCA_025936205.1 Polyangiaceae bacterium
CAGGGACCCAGACCCGAAGCTGCGATCCCCGACAGCGTGGTCCCGTGATCGCGGCGGGCTGGTACAGGAATGCCGCCTCGGAACGCCTCTGGCACACTCTGGCTCGAGTCAGGTGTTGCACTGGCGGCACGTCCATTGCTGCTGCGAGCTGCATGACGCCGTCCAGTGTGCCATCGAGTCGATCCGAAACGGCCCGTGCCCGCGCGCGGAGCGCGCTAGTGAGCCTGGTTGCACTCGTTCTGAGCGCTTGCGGTAGCGGCTCCGACGGCAGCGCGCCGGAAGCTCCGCCCGCGCAGCCACCAATGGCGGGTCCGACCGACCCCGTGCACACGGATCAGCAGCCGACGGCCGCCGTGGACAAGTCCTTCTTGGTGGCGAGCACCGTCTCCGAGCGGGTGAGCTTGCCGCTGCCGACGGCGAATCAGATGCTGGATGCCCAGAGGCTCTCCCGGCAGCTCGCGGGCTACGACCCCGGCAGCCTGCTGCGCTGCGAGCTCGGGGGGCAGGATGCCTACGCCGGAGTGATCGACAGTCTGGGCGGGGTGCGCTGGGGTTACTCGGTCAGCGCGCTCGAAGATCTGAGCAAGCCCCGGTTTCAGTCTGGCTTTCCGCTCGAGCGCGGCTATGACGCTCCCGGTGCAACTGCAGGCGACGCCGCGGCTGCCCCGGTCGAGATCGTGCTACCCGACATCGTCGCAGTCACGGACAGCGCCGCCTTGTTCTATTCGGCGGTGCACGGTCTGATGCTGGTCGACCTCACGAGTGGGCAGCCCCAGTTCAAGTGTGCCACCCAGCTGCCGGGCAACGTTGGGCAGTTTTTTTACCGGGACGGCCACCTGGTGGCGATGACCCAGGCGCCCGGTACCGGTCGCTCCGCGCTGCTTCACTTCCGTATCGACGGCACTCAGTTGCGCTTCGTCGAGTCCGTCGACCTCGGCAAGGTCAACATTCTCGACTCGCGACGCTTCAACGACGAGCTGGTGTTCTACACCGATCTCAGCTTCGCCCCGGCCACCCCCGTGCGCCCGGCGCCGACGGGAATGATACCGATCAATTCCGGTGCGACGGCGCCCGTGAGCGCCGCGGTGCCGGCGCAAGCACCGCTCATTGCGTGTCTTTCAGCTCGGCGACACGTTGCAGGAGAAGATGCACGATACATTGCTTGACACCAGCGAACCGCTGGAGCAGCTCGCGACCAAGGTCACCCGCGACACACCGGTCGATACGCTGGTGAGCGAGGCGCACCGTTTCGGGCGGAACATGTGGGCGAGCGATCACTATTTCGTGGTCAGCGAAGACATCACCAAGACGTTCGTCTCCGATTGGGCTTCGTATACCTATACGGTCTGCACGGACGGCCACACGGTGGAGACGCCCTTTACCTATTGCCAGACGCGCTACGAGACGCGTCCGAATCCGGACTACACCCCGCCCGACAACTCGGGCGGGGACCGCAGCTGCCAGGGCGCGACGCTTTCAGAATGCTTGCAAGCGGTGGCGAGGGTCTCGAACCCCACCATCCAGGTGCCGGTGGGCACCAGCTGCGAGGAGAGGAAGAGGTCGGACTGGGTTTGCGACGCGAGCGCGCAGATCACGACGGAATACCCCACCTTCCGCAGTGAAGAGTCCACCCGGCTCTACATCTACGAATACGGCGATGCCGGTTTCGTTCGCGTCGATAGCAGCGTGCACGAGATCACCAACCAAGGGCTCGAGGCGACCAGCCCCGACGCAGCGATCCCGAACCTCACCACCTCGACCGAGGCGTTCGATCTGGCGGTGCCCGGCGCGGTGCAGACGCTCTACTTCCAGAACGGGTTCCTGTACGTGATTTCGCAGGGAGTGTTGCAAGTCTACGCGATGGGCGGCGGCTCGATCGTGCGGACCTCCACCTTGCCCGTCCTCAATGACACGTTGCAGACCTCCTTGTTCGCCAGCGATCGACTGTACCTGAGCGACTTCGGCTACAGCGGCTCCGGCGATCACTCCACGCTGCTGGTGGTCAACCTGAGCAACCCGGCCTTCCCCAGCGTCGAGGCGGGCACGTACAGCCTTCCGGGTGGGCACCGCTCCATCCTGGCTTCCGACTACGGCATTTTTACCATCGGCACTGTCCAACAGTTCGCAGGGCAGCCTGTCAACGCCATCAAACTGGGCCTGTTCTCGGACCCGTTCGTCGACGAGCGCGCGTATCTGATGCTCGCGACCGACCTGAGCTATGCCTCGCTCGGCGACGAAAGGTCCCAGCTCTTCAACCCGGCCCAGCAGCGCACGCTCCTGCCGTACCTCGGCTACGACCAGCAGCATCCGATCGCTCGCATCGGCATCTCGCGGATCGAGCCTGACCAGATCGCGAGCGAAGGTGCCGTGGTGGTGCCGGAGCCCGTGCAGCGCGTGCGTCCCGTGCCGGGTCCCGCTGAAAGCTATCTGAGTTTCGCCAGCAGCTCGATCGAATGGCTCACGCCCAAGGCGCAAGAGTGGCAGAGCTCGCCCGTGCTCGAGTACTTCCTGCCCACTGCCGTGTATCGCCTGAACGATCAGGACGACTACGTCGAGGTCCAGCGCCTGGGCAACCGCTGCAGGCTCTTCTTCGCGAAGGCCGGCGCGATCAACCAGCGAGCAGGCGGCGCCTACTCGGAGGCGTTCGACTGCTTCGGCGGTGGACCGATGGCCTACGACCAGCGCCTGCTGTTCTCCGACACCGGCGTGCAGTTCGATGCGAATGCCCATTCGATACGCCTGCTGAGCGAAGACGAGCTGGCCGAGACCCGGGCGCGCATCGCCGAACGTCCTACCTGCATGCTCAGCCTGGATTTCATCGATGGCACGGGCGTCGACTACGACGCCGTGCTCGATGCCAACTCGGTGAAGTGTCTGAGCCCGAGCGAATATCGGACGTTGCTTCAGCAGCGCTCGAATCCGACGCCCACACCTTGACGCCACGGCGTCCAGCGAGGGCGCCGCTCCGGTCCGGTGCAGTTGTTCAAGCGGACGCTGACGCTGCCGTTCTCCCTGTCGCGACCATACGTGACGAGTGCGAGATGGGAACTTTGGCTGGCGTCTTCACCCGCACGACTTAGATGAGCCGCCGGGTCGTTCCGCTCTGGGCTGCTGCCCTGCTCTTGGGCTGCCCCCAGGTTCTCGATGACCACTTCGATGTGGTCGGGGACGCTTCCACCAGCTTGGACGGTTCCGTTCTGGATGCCCAGCTCGATGCAGGCGTTGTCGGATCCGCCCTGGAGCCTCCGAATACAGGGCCACGGCCTCCACCGGCGTCGCCTGCGCGCGCCGCCTCGATCGTGGGCAGCGTGCCTGCCGATGGCGCGCTGGGCGTTTTGCCTACCTCGGCGCTATCGCTCACGTTCAGCGCGCCGATGAACCGAGCCTCCGTCGAGGCTGCGTACATCTCCAGCGATCTACCGGCGAGTGAGGTGTCTTTCACCTGGAGCGACGCGGACAAGGTGCTCCACATTCAGCCCCGCGCGGCCCTGCGGAGCTCGTCAGGCTCTGACCCGGCCAGTGTCGCTGCGGTCCGGTATTCCTTCGGGATCGCGGCGGGCGCCAAAGACGCACAGGGCCGTGCATTGCCTGCGAAGCAGCTCTCGTTTTCTGTCGCGCGCGCCATCACGCGAGTGCTGCCTGTAGTCGAGAACCGAGACCTGACCGGCAACTGGCGCAGCGACAGCGTGTACGGGCTGGCGGACTGCGAACGCATCGACACCACCGTGTGCATGGGCGACAGCCCCGCGGGTGACGCCGTCTACCATGGTTTCATGACCTTCGATCTGAGCGGCCTCCCGGCGCAGCTGATCGAAATTTCGGCTGCTCAGCTGAGCTGGAAGGCCACGGTCATCTACGGCACCCCGTTCAGTGCCCTCGGCGACCTCGAGGTCGACCACGTCGAGTTCGGGGCGCTGGGTGACGCCGCATTCGCGGTGCAGGCGCTGCCGGAGCACGCGAGCGTGACCGGCCCCGTCGCGACGGGCTCAGTGCTCACGATCGATGCGCTCGCTGCGCTGCGCGCGGATTGGGGTGTACGCGCCCGAAGCCAGTATCGCCTCGCCTTTGCCAGCGGCACGGACGGAGATGGCGCACCGGATCAGCTGGTGAGCGACTGGTCCAGCGTGCAACTGTCGCTGACGTACTGGCTGCCCTGAGATACCGGCTGCCCTGAGATACTGCCTGCCCTGAGGGGCTTGGCGGCTCAGCCGCCGAGCAGGTGGCGGAAGCCTTGCGCGCTGAGCGGGCGCTCGACGACGAACTGCGCGCCCGCCTCGAAGGCCTTCTCGCGCATGGCGCTGCTCGCCACCTGCGAAGTGACGAACCCGAACTTCACCGATGAACCGCGGGAGCGCAGCTCGCGCAGCAGCTCCACCCCGTTCATCTCGGGCATGCTCCAGTCGGACAGGATCAGGTCCGGCTGGCTCTGCGCCAGCTTGGCGAGTGCGTCGCTGCCGTTCTCCGCTTCTTCCACTTGCAGACCGGTGAGCCCGGTTTGGCGAAGAGTTCGGAGCACCATCAGGCGAGCGGCCTTGTTATCGTCGACGACCAGAACGTTCATTTTCGTGACGCTCATAGCCATCTATGACACGACCTTTCTCGAAAACCAAAAAAGTAGCCCGGTGGGGTGATGCCTGCACGAACGGCTGCGATCACCACAAACAACATCGTGGCCGGTCCGATCAGCGCTCTGCGCGGACCGTGTCTGAATCATTGGGCAGACCATCCTCGGGGTTGCCGATGGTGTTCGCCCAGAAGGCCGCGAGATCATCTTCCGCCTGAGCGGTCAGAGGATGGTTGGCCCGCTTCAAACAGCTGAACCGTGCCCCGAGAAACGCCGCCTGCCAGCGCGGGAGCTGCAGCTCGGGCCCGAGCGCGTCCACGCACAGCTGCGGGTCCGGCAGGCTGAAGGCGAGCTCCTGGGCGATGCCGCGCCGATCGGTCTCGTGCAGGTGGTTCGCCAGTGGTCCACGCTGCAGCGCGGCCAAGACGCGCGGCGTAAAGGGCGCCTTCTGTCCGAGCAACTTCAGCTGAGACAGCAGATCGGCCGCGGTCTCGCAGAGCGGGATCGGGCCTTGCCGCAAATCTTCGAGCCCAGCGTCGAGCTCCGCCAGAGCTTGCTCGCCGGCGTTGGCTTTCAAATTTGAACGACCCCGCACGAGGTGCGCTTCCGCCCGGAAACCACGTTGGTCGAGCTCGCCCGCCAGCTGCAGGGCCAGGGGATCTCCGGCGGCAGCGTAGGCGTTGGCGAGCATGTAGGTCTCCAGCGCATCCTGCGGCGCCGGGCGGTCCGGTTGATTCACACCCCATGCCGCGAGCGACGCAGCGTAGGACATGTCGCGACATCCGAGCTCGATGGCGCGCAGTCGCTTCGCTGCTGCTGGCTCCAGCCCCGGGAGCGCAGGCACGGTTCCGAGCGAGAGCAGCCACGCGCGACCGCGCAGCTCGCGCACGCGGTTCCAGTCCACCGCGCCCTCCACGTCGGGACGATCCTCGCCGTTGCGAGTGCTGGTGTGAAAGAGCATGTCCGAGATCGAGCTGCCCGTCATACCGACCTGACGCGCGAACGCGTATTCGAGGACCATGTTGTCGTCGGTGTTGAGCGGTGGGGACAGCACCTCGGCGAGCTTGGCCGTCAGCCGGTCGCTGGCCACGAAATGCGACAGGAATCCCTCCGCGCCTTCCACGAGCCACATGCGCGGGAGCGCGCTCGCGTACGGCTCGCGGGCGAGGCGATCGCGCAGCTTGTCGATCGCGTAACTGCGCGGGGCTCGCGAGGCGATCAACAACAGGTCATCCGACTGCGTCTGCCAGATCTCGACGAACGGGAAGACCGTGCGCAGGGTGCGCAGCACCGTGCGCAAGCTGGCCACGTCAACCTCATAGCCCTGCAGCCATTGCCCGAACAGACCGCTTTCGGTCAAGCGCGCTGCGGCGGCGCTGTACAGCTCCTGCGTGAATAACGAGGCCACGCCGGCTCGGTAGGGATTGCTGGGCTCGCTGACGATGACGTCGTAGCGGCGATCGGTGGTGAGCAGGAACTCGCGGCCGTCACCCTGGAACACATGCACGTTCGGCTGCTTCAGTGCGTCGAGGTTCGCCTGGTGCGCGGCTCTCGCGACGTCCAGCACGGCAGGCTCGAGCTCCGCCACGTCGACTCGTTCGATGCCGGGCACGGCTGCCACCCAGCCCACGCTCATGCCGGTGCCGAGCCCGAGCACAAACACCGACTTCGGCTGCGGATGCAGCGCCGCCGGGGTCAGGGCCAGCATGGCCTGCGTGCCGCGATCCACGAACACGGCTCCATCGACCTTGCCGTTCACCCAGAACGCCAGGCCTTGGGCACCGGTCAAGCCGATGGTGCTTTCGATCCCGTCACGCTCCCACAGCACATCCTTCGCCCGCTCGTTTTGCGACGCGGTGAGCTGATTCGTGGTCGAGTCGGTAAGCTTGAAACGGCCGGCGCCGATCGCGCCCCGCCGCCAGACCGCACCGGGGCCCTCTGCTCGAACGCAGCACAGCGCGAGTGCACCGACCAGCACCGGGCCCACGAGGCCGCCGATGCGCAACGGCCGACGGGTGCTCAGCGCGAGCGCGACGGCGCCGAGCGCGGTCAGGATCGCGATCAGCGCGCGCCACGTGCCGAGCGCGCCCACGCCGGGCAAGAGCAAGAAGCCGCCCGCCAGCGCGCCCGCGATCGAGCCGAACGTGTTGAATGCGTAAGCCAGACCGACCTGTCGGGCGACGCGCGCGCGCCCGCGCCCGAGCAACGCGAACAGGACCGCGAACTGATACCCGGCGACGCAGGAGGCGGGGAATACGATCACGCCGGCGATGACGCTCCACGAGACCACGAGCGCCCCGAAGCCGAGTGCCGCGCTGGGACGCAGGTATGCCGCATACATCGCCAGCGTATCGCCCAGCGCGAAGGGGATGCCGACGGCCAGCGCTTCCAGCACCAGAGTCATCGCCAGCAGCCCGAGCGTCGCCGGGCGCAGCGCATCGCGGCGCGAGTAGACGTAGCCTCCGACGCCGATCCCGGCGAGTGCCACCGCCAGCACGATCCCGAACGTGTAGGCCGAGCCGCCCATGATCGGTGCCAGCATGCGATACCAGATCAGCTCCAGACACACGAAGGCGAAGCCCACGATGCCGAGCGCCGCGTACACGAACACCGGCGGCGCTGCAGTCGCTTGCTCGCCGTCCCCGCCAGCGCTCTCGGTCTCGGCAGCGACCGGCAGCGGCGCCGCATCGCGCCCGACGCCGCGCGCGAACACGGCGACCAGCAGATTGACCAGCACGGCGGTCCAGAGCGTGAGCCGCGTCCCGAACAGCTCGAACAAGAAGAACGTGCTGAGCAAGGCCCCGAGCACGGCGCCCAGCGTATTGGTCGCGTACAAGAGTGCCAGCCGCCCGCGCGAAGCGTCGCCGTCGTGCTCGACCGCGCGTGCCGCCGCCGGCAAGGTGCCGCCCATCAGCGCCACGGAGGGGCCCATCACCAGCACCGCGATCAGCAAACGCACGATGGTGGCGCCGGCCGTGCCGAGCGACGCCGAGCCGCCCAGAGCAAAGTAACCCCGCGAGAGCAGATCCAGCAGGAACGGCGTCACCGCCGCGCTGAGCGCGACGCCCGCCTCCAGATTACCGTAGAAAGACAGCGGCCGCTCATGACGCTCGGCGCGCGTGCCGAACCACCATCCCCCGAGCCCCAGCCCGCCCAGAAAGATGCCCAGCACCGCCGCCGAGGCTGCCGTGGACGAGCCGAACGCCAGCCGGAACATGCGTTGCCACACCGTCTGGTAGATCAGGGCCGTCAGGCCCGATCCGAACAGAAAAGCTGCGATCAGGCGAGGCTTTGGAGACATTGGACCACTCTCGGCGTTGGGGTGTCACCCTTGAAGCGGCGCAACCACCGGGCCTCTTAACGAGGCTCGCGGGCAATCCCGACAGCTTCGCATCGGCTTTTGATTTTGGGCCGGGCCTCCGCCGAGCGGGCTCCGCCCGTCCCCTCGGGACACCGGACGGGCGCTCAGCCCTGCGTCTGCCGCGTGCCGCCGGGCGCGTCGCTGCGATCGAGGGCGCGCCGCACCCGGCGCAGCAGCTCTGCGCGCGTGAATGGCTTGGCGAGCAGCTCGTCCTTCGCCCCCATGCTGGTGCGCGAGTCGATCACCGTTGCCGTGTACCCGGAGAGATACAAGACCTCCAGCTCCGGACGAGCCTCGCGCAGCCGGCGCGCCAGCTGTACGCCGTTCATCTCGGGCATCACGACATCGGTCACGAGCAAGTCGAGCTGGTGCTGCTGCGCGGCCAGCCTCAGAGCGTCCTGGCCGGAGCCAGCCACGAGCACACGGTAGCCTCCGCTACGCAGGAAGTGGGTAGTGAGCTCGCGCACCCCCGCTTCGTCCTCGCAGACCAGGATGGTCTCGCGCCCACGCGGGATCGCCGGCTCGGAGCTGCGCGTACGCGGCGCCAGCTCGGCGGGCGCCGACGGAAAGAAGATGCGAAAGGTCGTGCCCTTGCCGATCTCGCTGACCACCTCGATCTGTCCGCCGGACTGCATCACGATGCCGTGGACCGTGGCCAGTCCCAGTCCCGTACCCTTACCCGGGCCCTTGGTCGTGAAGAAAGGCTCGAACATGCGGCGGGCGGTCTCGGCATCCATGCCCATGCCATCGTCCGCGACCTCGAGGCAGGCGCGGCGGGTCGAGCCGAACTCGGCCGTGCTCGGCCCCGATCGATCTTCAGAACCAGCGTGAGGGTCACTGCTGACGCCGTACACGCGGATGTGAACGTTGCCGCCCGTGGGCAGGGCGTCCTGGGCATTCACGGTCAGATTCACCAGCACCTGCCCGATCTGGGTGGGGTCGGCCAGGATCTGGACCGGGACGGAGTCCACATCGACGTTCAGATTCACGTCCTCCGTACACAGCCGGCGCAGCATCTTCTGCAGGTCGTGCACGATCTGTCCGAGCTCGACGACGACGGGTTCGGCCACTTGCTGGCGGCTGAAGGCCATCAGCTGGCGAACGATCTCCGCGGCGTGGGTCGCGCCCTGTTGGATGTCCGCGACTCCTTGATGCACAGAGTCGGGCGCGTCGATCGACTCGAGGTCGAATGCGAGCAACTCGGCGTTGCCCCCGATCACGGTGAGCACGTTGTTGAAGTCGTGAGCCACGCCGCCCGCGAGGCGCCCGAGCGCTTCGAGCTGACGGGATTGGCGCAGCTGTTCCTCGCTCAGCCGCAAGGCCTCGGTGCGAGCCGCGACGCGCTGCTCCAGGTCCGCGTGGATGCGGCGCAGCTCGTCCTCGGCCTCGCGGCGCTTGTTCAACATGTGGTGAAAGCTCTCGGCGAGCTCCCGGATCTCCTGCGGCTCCGCCACCGCGAGAGGTACATCCAGCTGGCCCTTGGCCGCGGCCTCTGCGGCCCTGGTCAGGCTACGGAGCGGGCGCACGATGCGCCGCGCCAGCAGATAGGCGCCCGCGACGCTGAGGCCGATGCTTCCGATGGCCACGGCCAAATAGAGCAGGGACAGCCGTTGCTCCAGCGTGCGCGCGCTGCGGGTGTCGATGCCCAGCAGCAGAGTGCCTGGACCGATCCCATCGTGCTCGAACGACGCCCGCGCAAAGTCGTACGCCGGGCCGTGCTGAACTTTGTCGGGCTCTGTCAGCTGCCCCCGCGCGCGCTCCGCCTCGCGCAGGTCGGCCAGAGCGTGCAGTGTCGTCGCCTGCAGCCGGTCTCCGTCCCACACGCTGAATTCGAGACCAAATTGCCGGCGCAGCTCCAGCAGAGTGCGGTAGTCGATGCTTTTCTGCACCACCAGCCAGGCCAGGATGGTGCGATCGCCGTTGGAAATGGGTGCAGCCACTTCGAAGCCGACGCCGAGGCTGCCTTTGCCCAGCGCGCTCCAGCTGCGTCCCGTGTGCGGCAGCTCGGTCTCGGTCCAGGTATCGCCATCGTTCGCAGGGTCGTGCCCGCGCGCCAGCACGCGGCCCGCGGCGTCGACCACGGTCGCCCGATCGACATCGATCACACGCAGCGCATGCTCGGCGATCTCCAGCACGAGCGGCTGGCGACCTTCGGTCAATGCCTCGACCAGATCGGGGTCGCTCGCCAGGGCGGCGCTGCGGGCGCGGATGCTGTCGAGCTGAGTGGCCAACGCGAGCTCGGCTCCGTGCGCGCCCGCCAGCAGTCGATCCCGCATGCCCGCATTGATTTGCCCGGTCGCCACCCAGAGGCTCACGATCGCCACGAGCACGAGCGGCGGCGCCCCGACGAGAAAGGAAGAGGTCAGGAGCTGCCGATGCAGCGAGGTCAATCGATGCCCCCGCGATCCGCCAGCGGATGGAACAGCGACGTGCCAAAGCGCTCGCGTCCGTAGTCCGAGATGAGCCTCTGTCCCGTCGCCGAGGTCAGAAAGTCGATCAAGGCCATCGCCCCTTCATAGTCGCTGTCGGGAAACCGATCGGGGTTCACCGCCATGATCCCATAAGGATTGTGCAGACGAGAGTCCCCGCGTACCAGGACTTGCAGCGCGAGCCGCTGCTCTTGCACCAGGAACGTGGGCAGGTCACTGATGGCGTAGGCGCCGCGTTTGCTGGCCTCGCTGAGTGTGGCGACGGTTCCAGCATGCAGGCTGGTATGCCAGGAGGGATCGGGCTCGATGCCAGCCAGCTTCCACAGCTCGATCTCCCGTAGCTGCGTGCCGGACTGATCGCCGCGCGAGACGAACGGTGCGCGGGCGCGCGACAAGCGAACCAAGGCCTCGACCGCCGAGCTCGAGCCGCCGATCTTGGCTGGATCACTGCTCGGCCCGACGATGACGAACTCGCTGTACATCACGTCTCGTCGATTGAGGCCGTAGCCCTGGCTGATGAAGGCGTCTTCGCTCGGACGGGAATGGCTCCAAACGACGTCGGCTTGCCCCGACTTGGCGAGCTCCAGTGCCTCGACCGAGCCCACGAAGGTGGGCGCCAGCGCGCGCTGTGTCCGAGCGCTGAACTCCGGGCCCAGTACCGAGAACAGGCCCGGCTCCTCCACGGCATAGGTACTCGCGAGACGCAGCGCGGGCCGCGGCGAAGCCGCGGGGCCCCGGGCGCCGCAGGCGGCTCCGAGCAAGAGTGCGATGCACGGCCAGAGGTGCTCCAACGCCGCTGGCGAGCGAGCACACCGCACGCCAAAGCGACGGCCGTCGTCCGCCTGACCCCACATGCGGGCAACTATAGGCGACAGATCCAGTCGAACCAAACGAGAATGCAGAGGCCAGGGCAGCCCACGCACGCAGGCGTTACAGCCTCTTCACGGGGTGCCCCGGGCCTCCACACATTGACATTGGAAAACGGAGGAGTAGACTCGGCGTTCCCCATGCAGCTTCTCGTCCTCCTCAGCCGGCAATGTGACTGCTGCCTCGTAGTAGGCCTGTCACTGGCGGTCTGCGCAGGATAGGGTAGCGAGAGCAAACGTTCAGAAGCCCTGTCGGCGTAGCCCGACGGGGCTTCGTCGTTTCAAGACTGGCTCCTCGGGCACCCGAGAAAGACCCGAGCCGTGACCCAGTCTGACCCATCTTTTGATTTCGACGATCCGCGTAGCGGCCTGCGCGCGGTCCGCCCGCGCGCTGCCGAAAGTCTGGCCCCGGCAGCCTCGCCCATCCGGGCTGCGGAGCCCACGCTCTCCGGGGCCGAGCTGGTCGTCCGCGAACTCGAGCGGCGGGGCATCGAGGTGGTCGCGGGGATCCCGGGCGGCGCGGCGCTGCCGCTGTACGACGCGCTCCAGGCGAGCCGCATCCGGCACGTGCTCGCGCGCCACGAACAGGGTGCGGCCTTCATTGCCCAGGGCATGGCGAGGGCCTCGGGCAAGGTCGCGGTGTGCCTGGCCACCTCGGGCCCCGGTGCCACCAACCTGATCACCGCGCTCGCTGATGCACGAGCCGACTCGATCCCGATCGTGGCGATCACGGCACAGGTGCCCCAGAAGCTGATCGGAACCGACGCTTTCCAGGAGGTCGACACCTGCGCGCTGGCGCGCCCGGTGACCAAGGCGTGCTTCTTTGCGCGCAGTGTGGCCGAGCTCGCTGAGCTGCTGCCGAAAGCCTTCCGGCTCGCCGAGCACGGGCGTCCCGGCCCCGTGCTGCTCGACATCCCCAAGTGCGTGCTGCTGGAGCGCCTGTCAGCGAGCCCCGAGCGCACGCAAGCCGAGCCCCCGCTCGCGCCACCCCGCCCCGGCGCGCCGCGGGTCGCCGCCTGGCTCGACGCCGCAGAGCCGGCGACGTGGCGCGAGATCGCCGAGCACCTCGCCCGCAGCCAACGCCCGCTGCTCTACATCGGTGGCGGCGTGCACATGGCCGCGGCCCATGCGCCGCTGCTGGAGCTATCGCGCCGCTGCGACATCCCGGTGGTCAGCTCACTCCACGGACTCGGCGCTTACCCCAGCCATGACCCACGCTTCTTGGGCATGCTCGGCATGCACGGCGCACCATTCACCAACCACGCCACCGAGGAGGCCGACCTGGTGCTGGCGGTCGGCGCGCGCTTCGACGATCGCGCCACGGGCAAGCCCGAGCTTTTCTGTCGCAACGCGCAGATCATCCACATCGACATCGACCCACGCGAGCTGGGTAAGATCAAGGCGATCGCGATCGGCGTGGTGTGCGACGCGCGGCGCGCGCTCGCGCGCCTGTGCGAGGCCAGTGCCCCGAGCGAGCGTCCACTGTGGCGTGCACGCATCGCCGCTTTGCGCGCAGAGCACCCGCTGGTGCTGCGCGGCGAGGCCTGTGCGCTGCTCGGGCGGCTGAGCCGCGTGCTCGACAAGGACACGGTCGTGACCACCGACGTCGGCCAGCACCAGATGTGGGTCGCGCAGTGCCTGTCATTCGACCAGCCGCGCACGCTGCTCACCTCGGGCGGCCTGGGCACCATGGGCTTCGGGCTACCGGCGGCCATCGGTGCGGCCCTCGCGCGCCCCTCGCGCAAGGTGGTCTGCGTGAGTGGAGACGGCTCGTTCATGATGAACCTGCAAGAGCTCGCCACACTCGCCGAGCTGGCCGGGGTGCGGGGTGCCCCCGCAAAGGGAGTGGAGGTGCTCACCCTGGTGTTGAATAACGCGCAGCTGGGCCTGGTGCGCCAGCAACAGCAGCTGTTCTACAGCCAGCGCTACAGTGCGGCGCACTTCCCGAGGGGCTCGGATTTTGCGGCCATCGCCCGCGCTTTCGGCCTGCGCGGCGAGAGCGCGGACGCGGCGGAGCTCTCCGAGCAACGGCTGCGCGAGCTGATCGACGCACCGGGCTCCGCGGTGGTCGACGTGCGCGTTCCCGGCAACGAGAACGTGCTGCCCATGGTGCCGCCGGGTGGCGCGAACCTGGACATGGTCCTGGCGTCGATGGTGGACTAGCCGTCTCGCCTGTCGCAAAAGACACTTGGCCCCCGCCTCGGCGCCATGCATGCGCGCGGACGCGGGGGCCGCGGGATTCACACGACGTTGTTCAGGGGCTGCCTTGCCCAGACAGCAGCGAGAGAGTGTAGGCGGGGACTCGCGCTCGGGGACCGCCGCTGAACACGAGCGGTTCCGAGATCGACTCCCCGGGGTTCAGCACACCGTCCTTCAGGAACACGCGCAGGAATGGCTTGCCGTCCTTCGTGGTGCCGCTCGCGTTCAGCAAGCGGACCCGTGCGGGTAGCCCGTTGACGATCACGAGCAGGTGGGTGTCGATGATATCCGGGCTGGCGTTGCTGAGACGAACGACCTGTCGCGACGCAGACCGCGAGTCGTTGCGGTCGATGATCGCGCTCTGGACCTTCGCTGTCACGTCCAGGAACTCGAGGCCTTGGTCGCGGCGGGAGAGCGGGTCGTCGTTGTCGAGGGCGCGTCCGCTCAGCATCCGCCCATCCTGGGCGCCCAGGGCGGCGAGGTCGGGCCGGTTCCGCGAAAAGGCGAGGTCGTCCTCGTTGGGCTGCAAGGTGGGCGTGCCCGAAGTCGGATCGTAGGTACGAGTCTGGGTACCCTTGCCATCGGTCGTGGTTACCGGGCGGCCATCGAGGTCATAGGTCGTCGTCGAACTGTTTGCGTCTGCATCGGTGTATTTCACTGGACGGCCGAGGGCGTCGTATTCCATAACGACGGCTTGACTGTCGAAGCCTTCGCATTTGACTTCGCAGGTGAACTTCTGTTC
>JAICTU010000624.1 GCA_025936205.1 Polyangiaceae bacterium
GAGGTCCGGGCGAGCTCCGCCGTAGCCGCTGGCCCGCCGCTGCGGCCGCTCCTGGGCGCGCGGCTCGGAGCCGATCTGGGCACGCTGTCCGCCGTGGCGCCCTTCGCGGAACTCACGAGCGGCCTCGAGCTCGGGCGCTTCGAGTTGCTCGGTGCTTTCGGCATCACGGGCAAGGTGCTGGACGAGGCGCGCAGCAGCGGTGCGGGCGCGCAGATGTTTCTGTACATGGGCAGCCTCTCGGGGTGCTGGCACGTCACGAGCGGTAACCCGGTGCTGAAGGGTTGCGGCGGGGTGGAACTCGGCAGCCTGGAGGCGAGCGGCGTCGGCACGGCGGAGCGGCGCGATGGTCACGCCTTCTGGTCCGCGGGCGTCGCCGAAGGCGTTCTGGATTGGCACATCAGCGGGGCGAGCTACGCCTTGCTGGGGGTGAGCGCCGTGTTGCCCTTTCGGCAGCTGCACGTGGCCATGCCGCCCGCGGATCTGCATCGGACCTCGCCCGTCTCGGTACGCCCGTGGCTGGGCCTCGGATTGCGATTCCGATGACGGATTCGCCGGGCTGCGTTCACTAGGACGGTTGCGTGATGCTCCATTCCAGCGCCGAGGCGCCGCCAGCAGACGCGATCGAAGATCGTGTCCAGCTGCCGGAGGACTTCGAGCGGCTGTATTCGGAGCACTTCGAGTTTGTCTGGCGCAGCTTGCGCCGGCTCGGGGTCAGGCCCGAGGAGCTCGATGACGCGGCTCAGGATGTCTTCATCGTTTATCTGCGGCGGCGCTCCGAGTTTCGGGGCCAGTCCTCGCAGCGCACCTGGATGTTCGGAATCGCCAACAATGTCGCACACGAGTACCGGCGCAAGCAGCAGCGGGCCGCGCGGGCCGAGACCGTGAGCGAGACACAGTTTCCCGCGCGCGGTCCGAGCCCGCTCGATCAGGCTTCCAGCAGCGAGGCGCTGCGTCTGATCGATACGTTCCTGGCGTCGCTCGACGACAACAAGCGCAACGTGTTCATCCTGTCGGAGCTGGAGCAGATGTCGGCGCCGGAGATCGCGACGGCGCTGCAGGTCAAGCTCAACACCGTGTACTCGCGGCTACGCGCTGCCCGCGAAGCGTTCGCCGCGTTCTTGCAACAGTCAGCGGGGCAACCATGAAGGAAATGGAAGAGCGAGCTCGACAGCTGCTCGACATCGCCCGGGCGGGCCACAATCCGCGGCCGGCGGATGCGACACGGGTGCGCGCGGCGCTCAAGGCGCGCGTGCTGGCGGAGCCGGCGTTGATACAGCCCAGCTCGAAGCCTCCGTTTCGATCGAGCTTGCTGCGCAAGCTGGCGCTGGCGTTTGGCGCCGGCGGCGGGGCGGGCTTCGCTGCGGGTCTGTACGTCGCGCAGACGCTGTCGGCCCCGGCGGCCGTTGATCTTCCGGCACAGCCGGCGGTAGCCAGCGACCTCCCACACGCCGACAGCGAGGCGGCGAGAGCGCCCGCGGTTGAAGTGCCATCACCCGCACCCGGCGTGGACGAGTCCCAGGCCAGCGACAGGGCAAGCGATCGAGACGCCGTCGTCGAGACTCGACGCAGACCCCCGGAATCGAGCACGGCGCCGCGTTCGGCGAAGCTTGCGGCCGTGAATGGCCCCAATCCGCTCAAGGCAGAGCTCGACGGTTTGCGCCGCGCACAAGAGCTGTTGCACCAGGGTCAGCCCGCGTGGGCGGTGGCGCGCCTGAACGAGCTCGACCGCGCGCACGTCAGCTCGGTGCTGTTGGAAGAGCGTACGGCGACTCGAGCCATCGCCGAGTGCAAGCTCGGTCACGAGCCCATGACGCAGGTGCGCGAATTCGAGCAGCGCTTCCCACGCTCCGCGCATCTGGAACAAGTGCGCGCCAGCTGCTCGGCAGCGCGCCAGAGCGGCACGCCGGAAGCTTCTCTGCAGCCCACACAAACGGAAAAGGCTGCTTCCCATCACGAGTGAGGAGAAGGACGGGCAAACCGCCCGAAGGAGACCAGATGTCTTTTCGCTTTGTGAATCTCATGTGCACCCTCTCTTTTGCTCTCGCGTGCGGATCCGACGTGGTCGACGCGGGTCGGCTGCCGGACGACATCGGTAGCGATGACGGTAACGGCGCCGAGTTCGTCGACGCCGGCAACGAGGTCGTGCCCGACACGCAGACTCCGGATGCCGGCACTCACGGCGGCTCTGGGTGCGCCATCCCCGACCTGAACCGCTATCGTCTGGTCTTCGACTCCGACGGCGGAAAGCTCGAGCGCCGCATCTACTCGATGCGCGCCGACGGCACGGAGCTGGAGGCGCTCACGCCGCCGGGAGAGCTGGCGCGCAAGCCTACCGTGTCGCCGGATGGGAAAAGTCTCGCGTACGTCACGCCCGAAGGCATCCGCCTGCTGTCGATGGTGACGGGACAATCGGAGTTGCTCGTTCCAAACGGTGACAACCCGAAGTGGTCGGCGGATGGGCTGCGCCTGTTTCATAAAACCTGTGAGCCGGGGCAGATTCAATGTTTCTATTACGTGCTTACCCTCGCGGATGGATCCCTGGAGTCCAGCTACGTTGGCGACACGATGGAGCTGAGCCCCGATGGCTCCAAGGCGGTCAACGTTCACGTGACGTACGCCAAGGGCGACGGCGGCGACCTGGGGTACGAAGTTCAAGTCTTGAACACGAGCGGCCAGTGGAGCTGGGACGCTATCGAGATCACCGCGATCCCCGTGTTTCATGCCACCATCTCGGCGGACAGCGTCTGGGTGGCTGCTGCCATGCAGTGCCCGAATGAACCGTGGCCTTCGCTCTGGGCCAGCCCCCTCGCCGTTTCTACCCGCGCTTGTGAAGGTCACCGCGTCACCGCGGCCGGCGGCGCCAGCGTGACGAATCCCGTGTGGGGTCCCGGCAACCTGATCGCTTACGAGCGCGCCACCCCTCCGCGCGACATCGCGATCGTGTCGGCGGACACCGGCGAAGAGTGCGTGATCCAGGGCCCCGGCGACGACCGCAACCCGAGCTGGGCACCGCTCGCCGACTTCGCGTTGCCCCAGTAATGCCTCTCGGATGCCCTCCGCCGTTATCCGCGACGTCGCGGATAACGGCACCGGCAGTGCAATATCGGATGTGGCCGCCTCGCTGCCAAACCCTTGCGCCAGTGCCGCGCGTCGCCCGCCTCCCTCGATCTTTGCGTTCTCGGTACAGCTCCTTTCATCGGTGAAACTGGCTCCATGCGGGAAACTCGCAGGCCAGGTTGACCCGCCTTCGCCCCGGGCGCACGCTACGCGCCAGTCATGCTCACTTGCTCCGGCGTTCTTCTGCTGAGTCTCGGCATCGTGGGCGCTGCCAGCGTCGCATGCAGTGACGCTACGTCGAATTCCGGTGGGACAGCGGAATTGCCCGACAGAGCGCTGTGCCCGGATTGCACGTTGAACATCGAGCCTTCCAACCTGATCGTCGATCGTCTCTACTGCTGTACTTCGACTCGGACGAGAGTGGGCAGGGACGATGCTCGCGCGCTGGGGCTCGGCCTGGAGCGTGATCTTCGTCTGATCGAGGCGGGCTACCAGGGACCTTTTCAGTGGCGGCGCTCCTGGGGCAGTTCCCGGGCCAGGGGCTTCGAGCCGGAGACCGGTCTGCAGCTGGCGGCCAGCGTTCAGGAGATCGCGCTCGTGGACCAGGAGCCTGCCCCCGATCCGAGCAACCCGTTCCTGTGTACCCGCGTTACGTGCGACGACTATCTGGAGTTTGGGATCCATGTCGAAATGGCGACGGACGACGGAGCCATCCGCGGCGGGGGAGACCTGGAGGCCACCGCGTACGATTCGCCGCTCGTCGTGAGGGGCGTAGCTGCGCTGTCGCTCGCGGCATTTTCGGGCAAGCTCGATCTGGGAGGAGTCGAGGTGCAGCCTCACTCGGGTGGGGTACTGACCCAACTGGATTTCTCGGAGAGCGGTGTTCAGGGTTGGCTGTTTCCCTGGATGGGTCGGTATCCGCAATTTCCGGCGTTCGATCCGCCCTATCGGGATACGGGCCCCCTGATGGGACAATGGCCGCTGCGGACGTGCACAGGAAGAGGGCTTCCGCTCGACCTCGATCTGCCGTTGGAAACATGGCCCGGAGGCACGGCTCGGCAGCTCTTCGCCCAGGTCACTGCGGAGCTGGAAGCCGCATCACCGGCTGCTGGCACCTGGAGCGATGGCACGACGACGGAAGTTTCGATGCATGTGGTCGGGAAGATCGATCATGCTTGCAGAGCCCATCCGACCGGCATCCAGGTTGAGGTGCCCCTGCAGCTTCAGACGAGCGACGGCCGCATCGATCAGATCGTGCCGGCGGACTTCGGGATCGTGTGGGACGCCGGGGAGGAGTTACCGGTCTGGAGCTGGCAAATCCTATCCGAGGTGCTGGACACCACCTCCATCCAGCGGATGGTCGGTCCGATCGGCAAAGGCATGAAGGCGCCGGAGGCGAGGATCGAGGCCACTGGCCAGCTCCAGCAAGGACGCTGGAGCATC
>JAICTU010000419.1 GCA_025936205.1 Polyangiaceae bacterium
CACGCCGCTGAAGGTCGGCAACACGGACGCGGACGGCGTCTATGACATCCGCTTCGATGACCTCTCGCTGCGGGATTACCGCGTCGAGGTCGAAGCCAGCTGGACCGATCCGGTGACGAAGCGCGTGCAGGCCAAGGTGCTGCCGCTGACGGGCAGCGATCCGTACCGGATCCCGAGCCCGCCCATCTTGCGTGCGGACGACGCCGAGCAACAGATCCAGCAGCCCGACGATGCGCAGTTTCGCTTGCCGACGCGCCGGGTCGATCTCGACATCCTGCCGGCGGACAACTCCGGCGCCCTGAACATCCTCGAGCGCATGCGTCTCGGCTTCGCCTGGGTGGCGGACAATGTGCCGGCGCGGGTGCGCAGCGGCGGCAACACGGTGGCGCGCGAGCAGGCGTTTCAGCCGCTCACCGTGCGCTGGAACAATCGCGGGACGCCGCCCGATGACGCCACGCTCTACCAGCACCCGACCCGGACCATCTTCGTCCAGGACCTGGAGGCCGGAGCCAGCCCGGACGAGAGCCGCGACCAGTTCGACGACGACGTCTTGCTGCACGAGTTCATGCACTACGTGCTGTTCACGGCCAGCTTCACGGCGCCGGGTGGCGCCCACAATGGCCTGCCGAGCGCCCCGGCGCTGGCGTTCTCGGAAGGCATGGCCAGCGCCCTGGCGATGGATGCGCTGGGCAAGAACCCACCGCGCTATCGGGATCGCTGGCTGCTCAACTCCGCGACCATGGACCTGGAGCTCGAGGCCGGCGAAAACCTGGACACGGGCAGCCCCGTGCGCACCACGCCGGGCGCGGGGGTGAAGGACAAGATCAGCGAGCACGCGGTTGCCGCCATGCTCTGGGATCTGCTCGACGGTGCCGGCGACGACCCGATCGCGGGCCCGCGCGGCGCGACGTTCGGCGCGCTCTTCAGCTATCTTCCGGCGCAGAGCTCCGCCAAGCTGACGAGGCGCGGCGTCAGTGGCGTGGATCTGGTCGACTACCTCGACGGTTGGCGCTGCACGGCGGGCGCCGATCCGGCGCTCGACGCCGGCACCGGCCGGGTGCTGACGGCGCTGGGCGGCTTTCCCTACGACTTCGCCGCCGTGCCCGACGTCTGCAAGTGAGCAGCGGGCTGGAACGCACAGTGAGGATCGAGCTGGAACTCCTGGTGGGCTCGCCTCCGCCCGGCTCCGAGCCCACCAGCATGTGCCCCTTGCGCGTCCGGCGTTCCTCACGCGGCTCGGTGGCAGGACGCGGCTGTCCCTGCTCGATTCGACGCCGCGACCTTTGGCACAAGCTGGCGCATTCGCGGGCGCCTTTTTGCGCGATTTGCCCGGCACGAGCTGGCACGTGCTTTGCGTAGTAGGGGCATGACCTGGACTCGTGGGATGTGGGTGAGTTGGGCGCTCTTGGCTGTCGCCTGCGGCGCGGACGTAGACAACCCCGATACGAAGACGTGCTTTTCGCCGGCGCAGAATGCCGATGCAGCGTATCAAAGCGGTGCTCACGGCTGCGCCTGCGACGCTGCGACGGATGAAGACGTATGTGTGGACGGCGCCGCGCTCGTCTGCACCGGGCAGCGCTGGACCGCGGTTGAAGACGGGCCGTGTTGGCCCGCGATGTCGCCGGGACCAGGCCCAGCAGCACGCGCGTGCGGTGCGCGCGCCGGCAATACCTGCAGCGACGGCGAGTATTGTGCGTACGAAGCCGGGCAATATTGCGGAGCCGCCGACGCCGAGGCCGTGTGCAAGCCGCGCCCGAGCGGCGCCTGTAGCGATCTGTATGCGCCGGTCTGCGGTTGCGACGGTCAGACCTACGCCAACTCGTGCGTCGCTGCCGTGGCGGGCACCGGTATCCAGAGCGCGGGCGAGTGCCCCTGAGCGGGCTGGCGGTGCTCGACCCGCTGCTCGCCTCGGGGCTTTCGGTGCCGCCCGCCCGCGCCGTGATAGATCCCCATGCGACCCAGCCCTTGGCAGCGAGCGCCTGAAGTCGGGGCAGCCAGGTGAGCGTCCGGCGAATCTTCCTGGCTCGGCACGGCAACCGTCAGGATTTCGTGGATCCTGGCTGGCTCGATCAGGCGGAGGAACCCTACGATCCGCCGCTGTCGGCGGATGGGGTCGAGCAAGCCCGCCGGCTCGGGCAGCGGCTCGCCGGCGAAGGCATCACGGCGATCGTGTGCTCGCCGTTCTTGCGCACCATCCAGACCGCCCATCACGCGAACGAAACGCTGGGCGTGCCGATCCATCTCGAGCCCGCTTTCGGCGAGTGGCTCGCGGCGGACAGCTTCGAGCGAACCCCGCGGCTCGAGCCTCGCGAGCGTCTCGCGGCGCGCTATCCGCGGCTCGGCCAGGGCTACGTGGCGAGCGGGGTGCTTTGCCATCCCGAGACGATCGAACAAGTGCGCGCGCGGGCGCAGCGCGGCTTGCGTGAGCTCTTGCCCCAGCTGAACGGCACGCTGCTCGTCGTCGGACACGCGGCGTCCATCGTCGCGCTGGCCTCGCTCGACCCGAAGGCGCTCAGCGTGCCCTGTCCGATGTGTGCGTTGTTCTGCCTCGAACAGCACGGCACACGCTGGAGCTTGTCGATCAGCAGCGACGTGGCTCACTTGCTGCCGGCACGTCGCTCCACGTAAGCCACCTGACGAGCAGATTGTTCTCTGATCAGCCGGAGACTTGTGTCGAAGGGATGGACGAATCGGCGTCGGTCGATGGCAGGTCCGCCGCGAGCACGGGCAGCGTGAAGTTGAAGGTCGTGCCTCGACCTAGCTCGCTCTCGACCCAAATTTCTCCGCCGTGGGCGTCGACGATGCCCTTCGCGATCGACAGGCCCAGACCGATGCCTCCTCCTGCGCGGGGCGTCGCTTGCCAGTAGCGATCAAACAGGTGCGGGAGCTGCTCTCGGGACACGCCCGGGCCGGTATCGCTGATCGAAAAGCGTGCCATGGTCCCCTGAGACTCGGCTGCGATGGTCACGAGCCCCCCCGCGGGCGTGAACTTGATGGCGTTGCCGACCACGTTGGAGAGCACCTGCAGGACCCGTTCGCGATCCGCGCGCACGAACAGCGGTGCAGCAGGCTTCTGTACCACCAGCCGCACGTCTTTGCTCGAGGCGATCAGATGATGAAAGTCGAAGGCATCCTGGAGCAATGAGGCCGCGTCCTGGACGATCGGCGTCACCACCAGCCGGCCCTCGTCGATCGAAGCCATATCCAGCAGATCCGAGATCAGCTTCGCCATGCGTTCGGCAGAGCGCAGGATCAAGTCCAGCTGGCGAGTGGCTTTGCCCGTCGGGTCGAGCTTCGCGGTCGACTGCAGAAGTGTGATGCCCGTCGTGATCGTGCTCAGTGGGTTGCGCAGATCGTGCGACACGATGGCCATCAGGTCGCCGCGGACCCGGCTCGCCTGTTCCGCGCGCTCCCGCGCAACGCGCTCGGCTTCGAGCAGGCGTGCTCGTTGGCTCTCCAGCTGTTTGCGGTCGTCGATGTCCTGCACCGTGCCGATGAAGCGCACGGCGCGCCCTTGCTCATTGAAAAAAGCGCGGCCGGTGGCGCGGATCCAGCGGCTCGTCCCGTCCTGGGAGCTCGCCGCACGGTATTCGACGTCAAAGACGCCGCCGCCGTCCGAGCGCAGCGCGCACTGCACCGCCTCGTGGGTACGCTCGCGATCCTCCGCGTGCAGAGCCTGGAGGAATTGCTCGTAGCTGACCAGATCTTCTGGAGCCTTGCCGAACAGCGAGCGGCAGCGCTCCGACCATCGGAAGCGGCCCGTCTCGGGGAAGTAGTCCCAGGTGCCGAGCTGGGTCGCCTCGATCGCCAGGCGCAGGTGCTGCTCACTCTCTCGGTAGGCAGTCTCTGCCTCGAAGACGCGCAATGCCTGGCGCAAGCTGCCCGCCACTCGCTCGGGAGTGACATTGGACTTGGAGAAGTAGTCGCTCGCGCCAGCCTTCATCAGCTCGACGGCGACGCGCTCGTCGCCCTGACCGGTCAGCACGATCAGCGGCGTAAAAATGCCGGCGGCGCGCACCTGCTGCACGAGCCAGAGGCCGTCGTGGCCCGGCATGTAGAAGTCGAGAAAGGCGCAGTGAATCCCGCCGGAGCGCAGGAGCTGGAGCGCGCTCGCGGCATCGGAGGCTTCGACCAGCTCGGCGCCGATGCCCTGCGAGCGCAGGGCGCGGCGCACCGTCATCCGATCCACTTCGTCGTCGTCTACGATCAGGATCCGCAGCGCATCGAATCCCGGAGCCTCGGTCACGGCATCTCCACGAGGGTCCAGTACTTGTTCAGCGTCGCCATCAAGTCGACGAAGTTGCCGAAGGTCACCGGTTTGAGCAGATAGCCCGCCACGTTCAATTGATAGGCCTCGATGCGGTCCCGGTCCTCGTTGGAGGTGGTCAGCACCACGACGCTCGTTGCCTTGAGCTGCGGATCCGCGCGCAGTTCGCGCAGGAACTCGATGCCGTTCATCTTGGGCATGTTGAGGTCGAGCAACACCAGATGGCGCGGCGGCAGCGTGCCTTGCCGGAGAATGGCCAGCGCTTCCAGCCCGTTGCGCGCCTCCTGGATGGGATTGGTCAGCTTGTTCTGCTTGAACGCGCGCTTGACGTTCATGACGTCGATCGCATCGTCCTCGACCAGCAGGATTCCGAGATCTCGATCAGCCATTGTTTGATGTTTCCTGCTCCAGCTTCGGCCAGGTAAAGCGAAAGGTCGCGCCCTGGCCTTCTCGTGATTCAACCCAGGCGCTGCCGCCCTTGCTCTCGACGATCTTCTTCACCACGGATAGGCCGATGCCGGTGCTCTCGAGCGTGTCGCGTGGTTCGAGCGTCTGAAAGATGCCCCAGATGCGCTCGTGAAACTCCGGCGCGATGCCATGCCCGTTGTCGCTGACGGCAAATTCGCAGCGATCGCCCACATCCCGGACCGTGACGCGCACGTGGGGGTCGGCCCGCTTCGCGTGCTTCAGCGCATTGCCGATCAGATTTGCGAAGACTTGTTGCAGGGGTACGCGCTCCGTGCGCAGCTCCGGCATGTTGGCTGCGACCTCGATGCGTGCCTCCGGCGGGGGCGAGCACAGCTCCACCACCTCGCTGAGCAGGCGCGCCACCGAGATGGCTTCGATCTTGGAGCGCTTCCGCCCGGCGCGGCTGTAGTCGAGGATGCCGTTGATCAGGCCTTCCATGCGTTGCACTCGACCGCGCAGCAGTTGCAGCTGCTCTTTGCCTTCCGCGGTGATGGCGTCTCCGAGATCTTCCTCGAGCCACTGGGAGAGATTTGAAATGCCGCGCAGGGGGGCCTTCAGGTCGTGCGATGCCACATACGCAAACTGATCGAGATCGCGGTTGCTCTTGTCGAGCTCGTTGATCAGGCGTTGCGCCTCGCGAAACAGCCGAGCATTGTCCATGGCGGTGCCGGCTTGAGCCGCCACGCCCGCCACGAGCATTTCGCTCCGCTCCGTGAACACCCCTGCTCTGGGGTGACCGAAGAAGAGCGCCCCGAGCAGCCGGTGGTTGCTCGAACGGACGGGCACGGCCAGGTAGCTCACCAGCGGGAGATGCGCCGGCAAGAGCCCGTGATGCGGGGGTTTCTGTGCGTATTTCGCGTCGCTGCGCAGATCGTCGACGCGCACGATGCCTTCGCCGGCAACGGCGCCGGTGAACAGCTCCGGGTCGCACGCGCTGGCGAGCGCCTGGAACGGCTCCGGCGGCGTGCCCGACACGCTGCAGGCGAGGGCGGATTCGGCGCTCCCCGCCGTGTCCTTGTAGAAGAAGGCGCCGAAGGCGGCTCCTGCCAGCCGGGTGGCGTAGTCGGTGACCGCCTGCACGAGCTTGTCTTGCTGCAGCTCGCCTGCCAGCGCGAGACCCACCTGATTGACGATCTCCAGCGTGTCGCGCTCTTCTTTCGCGCGCCGCGCCGCCTCCGTGCGCTCGATGCCGAGGGCGATGGAGTGCGTCACCCGGGCCAGCATGGCAAAGGTGTCGTCCGGCACGGGCACGCGCGCGAACAGCGTCATGACGCCGATCACCTTGCCCTCGATGGTCAGCGGGCAGCCGGCGAAGGCGACAACGCCTTCGCCGCGAGCCCACTCGGCATCGCTGAAGAAGTCATCCTGCTGGGCGTCGTTGATGAGCAGCGCTTTGCCCGTATGCACGATGCCGTCGAGCTCGCGCTGGCCGAGCGGGCCGTGAGCAAGCGCGCCCTCGAGCTGGGGGTACAAGCCGGCGCTGGCTTGCAGCTGCAGGACGTCCTCGCGCGAGTTGCGCGTCCAGATGCGGGCGAGGCAGGCGTCCAGGCGCTGCACCAGCGCTTCGGCGCAGCGTTGCAGCGCAATCTGAGCGGCATCGCTCTGGGACAGCGCGACGCCGATGTCTCCGACCAGCAGGGCGTGCCTGGAGTTGCGCTCCTGCGCCTGACGCGCCTCGACTTGCTCCTGAAACAAGAGCGCGTTGTCGACCGAGAGCGAGGCGCGGCGAGCCAGCTCCTCGATGAAGGCTACGTCGTCTGCGGCGTATCTGCGCCCCGATTCGGCGTGCACCACGGAGAGTGCACCCAAGGTCCGGCCTCGTGCGCGCAGCGGAACGACCACGTAGGAACCCAATCCGAGGCCCTGGATCAAGCGCAGGTGCTCGGGATCTCGGGCGGCCGCCGTCAGCAGGGCTTCGGGGATTTCCGGTAGCCATTCGGTCTGGCCGGAGCGCAGGACCTGAGGAACGCCCGTCGTCGCGTCGGGGTCGGTGGGATAGCGGCGCTCCAGCTCCAGCGCGAAGGCCAGCTTCTGCGGATCGCGGTGATAGGTCGTCACGCGCCCGAGGCTGCCGTCGCTGCGGATGAGATCGATGGCGCACCAATCGGCGATGGCAGGCACGAGCAGCTCGCTCAGCTGGCGTAAGACCACGTTGTGATCGAGCGAAGAGGAAAGGAGGGTCGTGAAGTCCGCGGTCAGCCGTGCCGCATCCGTCCTGCGCCGCAATTCCTCGTGCGCGTTGCGCTCTCGCTCGAGCAGCCGAGCACGCTCCAGTGCGCCGGCAATCTGCACCGACAACGTGAGCAGGAACTCCCGTTCCACGCTGTCCCAGCTCTTCGGGCCCGCAAACGCCAGCAGCAGGGCGCCCAGGCGATGCTCGCCGACGCTCAGGGGCAACAGGGCGATGGACTCGACGTCGGAGCCGACCACGCCGAGCACGCCCGCAGCTTCGACCTCCGAGCGAGTCCCCAGCCACAGGGGCTCCGAAGGCTGCGCCGCTGCGCCCGCGGAGCGGAGACGCAGCTGGCTCAGCGAGGCTCCCAGCTGATCGCGGACATCATTCTCGATCAGCCGAGACACTTCCTGCGTGGAGAGCAACTGCGCGAGCTGTTCACCACTCCGCGCCAGCTGTTGCGCTCGCCCTCGAGCGAGCAGGCGATCCTCTGCCATCGCCTTTGTCAGCCGCTCCGCCTCGCGCCGCTTTTCGTGCAGCTCGACGAAGACCCGCACCTTGGAGCGCAGCACCCGCGCGTCGAGCGGCTTGAGAAGAAAGTCGACGGCGCCGCGATCGTAGGCTCGGCGTTGCTCCTCGGTTGCTTCTTCGGCCGCCGTGAGAAAGATGACGGGCGTCGAGATCGACTCCCTGCGCAGGCACGCGAGCACCTCCAGGCCATCGAGCTCGGGCATGCGCACGTCGAGCAGCGCGACGGCAAAGTCGCGACTGCGGAGCAGCGCCAGCGCCTGGGCTCCCGATGAGGCACGCTCCAGCCGCTTGCCGAGAGGATCGAGCGCCGCCTCCAGGGCGATCAGATTGTGGGGGTGGTCATCCACCATCAGAATGGTGGCGACATCGCTTTCTGTCGGGGTCCGACCCTGAGCAACGGGGAAGCTGGATGCGAGCAAGTCCCATCACTCTCGCGTGAATCGATGCGCTCATGCAAGTTGCACCGACAGCAGGGTGTATGGCGGAAACGCCACACCGTGGCATTGCTGCTCGCGCTCGGTGCGGCGGCGCGAGGCCCGGAGCTGAAGGCCCAGCGCAGCGCCGAGCACCAGGCAGCCCGCGAAGCCGCCCAGCAGTGTGCCCGCACTGACCACGCCGCTCGAGACCAGTTGCATGCAACGCGAAATGCCGAAGAGCAGAAGGAGCACCAGCAGGCCTATCCTGGCGAGGCTCGGCACGCGCGGTGCCGAGCCCTCCTGTGGCGGGTTCTGCTCGAGAACTGGCGGCTGCTCGGGGTTCGACATCACTTCTTCTTGGCTTCTGGGTGCTCGTTGAAGAAAGCGGTCAGGCTTTCCTGGCTGATGCGCACG
>JAICTU010000493.1 GCA_025936205.1 Polyangiaceae bacterium
CGCGAGCCCTGGCGCCAGCTCTCGGCCATGTTCGTTCACTTTGGACTGCTGCACATCGGCTTCAATGTGCTCGCGCTGGTCTCGTTCGGGCGGGTGCTGGAGCGCGTGCTCGGCAGCGCCCGGTTCACGGTGCTCCTGCTCGTCACCGGCGCGCTCGGGTTTGTGGTGAGCGATCTCTGGTACGCGGTGTTTCCGCCGCAGCAGATCACAGGGGGGCTGAGCGGCGGCATCTTCGGCTTGCTCGGGGCCGAGGTGGGATTGCGCTTCGCTGCGGGCGACCCGGGCTGGAAGCGCGCTGCCGTCTCGGGCGCGGGCTACGCGCTGATGATGGGGTTAATTCCCGGCCAGAACGTGAACAACGCGGCCCACGTGGGAGGGCTGCTTTCCGGGGTGCTGCTCGGCTGGGCGCTGTCGCACGCTGGGAGCCGCACCTACCAGCGCTTCTTCAACGTGGCGGCGCTGCTGCTGAGCGCGGCCACGCTGGGAGCGATCGCGATTGCGCGCTGGGGTTAGGCGCGCTGGGTGAGCGAAAAGCCGGCGCCCCGGGGCGGCAGTGGCTTGACTAGACAGGCTGTACAAGTCAAAATGGAAACTGTGAAACTCGTCAACGTTTACGAGGCCCGGGGGCAGTTTTCCAAGCTGCTCGATGAGGCGGAAGCTGGCGAAGAGATCATCATCGCCCGAAATGGGACGCCGGTAGTGCGCCTGGTGCCGGTAACGCCGCCCAAGCGTCGGCTCGGACGCTGGCAGGGGCAGGTGGCGCCCGTGGCGGACGATGAATGGGCAGCGTCGGACATGGCGGTGGAAGAAGTGTTTTCCGAGTCGGCGTTGTGAATCTCCTGCTCGACACCGTGGCGCTCTACCGAGCGGCTACCATGCCGGATACGTTGCCCGAAGCAGCGCGACAGCACCTGCAGGATCCGGCGAACGAGCTTCGGGTGTCCCTGGTTTCGGCGTGGGAACTTGCCATCAAGTCTTCGCTCGGAAAGCTGCTGCTGCCCTGCGGGCTGCAAGATTTCTTCGCACAGAGCGTTCGAGACTTACTCGCGACGACGCTCGATCTCGATCTGGGGGCCATCGCGCGAGTCATGGAGCTGCCGGCGCACCACCGAGATCCGTTCGATCGTCTGATCATCGCTCAAGCGCTCATTGGAGGGTTTGCCGTCGTCACGAGCGACCGGCGCTTCGCGGATTACGGTGTAAAGGTGATCTGGTAGCCAGCAGTGAGCAAATAGCAGGGCGCATCGTGCATCCCTCATTCGCAGGATCGCGTTGGCTTGCATCATGCGGCGCGAGTTCATGGCTCGGAACCCGAGCGCAGCGCGCGACGCCAGGATGTGCCCGCCAGCAAGAAAGCTGGTCGAGTTCATGGGGCACATTCTGGCGTGATCCGGCGCCGCACGACACCGAGCCCAAGACGTATGCCGTCATTGGGCCAGTGCGCCCTAGTTTGCGGCCTTGCCGTTGATCGGGCCCTGGATCGACGCATCGCCGAAATCGCTCAGGGTCAAGGTGCCGATCCATTTGCCGTCGATGGACTGCGGACGGGCGTCCGTGTCGATGGTCACGTGGGTGGCGCCCGTGAGCTGCCAGGGCACGCTCGGCAAGCTCGTGTCTGTCACGCGCGTCCAGAGCACGTCCATCGCGCCCTGGCAGAGCCTCAGCATGCAGTTCTCACCGCAGCCTGCATAGGCTTCTCCCGGTGTCGAGCCAGCATTCACGAGCAGGCTGGCCACGTTGGCGCAGTCGAACGCCTCGGCCAGCGCTTCCGGAACGGAGTGGCGCGTCGTGGGGCTCTCGGCGATGGCCGCGCGCTCGGCAGCGGCGACGAGGAAAGGCGTGGGCTGCCAGCCGAGCGTGGTGCCCACGCGCAGCAGGTCGTCCGGATCCGCGCTCAGGAGCGCCACGTTGCCGGGCACAAAACCGGCTACTGCAGCGTCAAAACCCGAAACGGCCGCCAGCTGGAGGTCAGCTTGCCCATCGGCGTTGGGTGAGCTCAGCGTGCCGACGATGGCTTCGGGAGCGCTCAACTGGCGCAAGCCGCTGCTCATCCAGTCGTGGACCATGGTGCGCAGGCCGGTGCCGGGCAGGTTGGCGGGCAGTGCGCGCACCAACACGCCGACCCAGTCACGCTGGCTGCGCGCCTGATCGAAGGCCACCGAGTCATTGGCGATGGCCGACATGGCGGCGAGCAGCGCGTCCAGGTCGTTGCTGGCAGTGCCGTTCAGCGGCTTGGCGGCGCGAAAGGCCAGCTCATCCAGCCCAGGATTGAGCGTGTCGGTGCCCTCCGCGTCCTTCCCATCCACGCTGAGCGTGAGCCGAAGGTTCATTTCGGCGAGCTGCAGAGGCCGGTCGACGACGTCGATCTCGGCGATGGTGTTGGCATTCGCCTTGAGGGCACCGATGTTGCGGCAGCCGCCCGCGAAGTGACCGGCGCGGATCACGGCGGCCAGCGGCTTGTTGGCGGGCACGTTGTCGATCTGGACCGTCTTTCCTGCGCCCGGGGTGAGCTGGTCCCCGTCGGCCGAGAAGGGAGGATCCGTCAGATCGGCGCAGGTGCTGCCGACGTGCACGCTCGCGAGCCAGCCGGGAATCGTACGATGGCCGGGATAGATGACCTCGAGGATCAGGGTGCCGATGTTGGCGTCGAGCGTGACGACGGGCAGCGACTGGTAGATGTCGCCGACGGCCGCGTGGATCTCGAAGTTGGAGGAGGCCGAGAGCACCGTCAGCTTCGTCTTGGCGATGCCATCGGCGTCGGTCTGCACGAGGTCGTCGTTCAAGAAGGCGTTGGCCTGGCCGACGAGCGCGAAGCGCACGAGGTGCACGCCCGGGGGTTGCACGCGGGCGGCGATTTCTTCCGTGGTGCCCGTGACGATGCTCAGCAATGTGGTGGTGGCCTGGCCGTGCAGGAAATCGATCGCCATCGCATTGGGATCCGCGAAGGGGTCGACGTCGGGCGTCGTTGGCGGCGGGGGCGGCGGCTCCGCGGTCTGGGCGTTGCAGGCCATGACCAGCAACGAGACCAGCGTGCTGCGCAGACCACAGCGACCCCGATGTAGTCGAGACGCGCCTCGGCGGGAGGGGGGGCCCCCCGGAGCGCGCACCTTACGTCCAGCTCGAATCAACGCCTAAGCCTCGCCCCGATCGTACGAGAACCCCCTGAGGGTGCAAGCCCGGCAGGCCTGATCGAGCGAATTTCGCAGGCGGTGGAGTCGGGGTCCGGCTCGGCGCGTGCCGTAAGCAGGGTAGGACCGACCGCTGATGGCCTCGATTGTTCCGCCCAAGATCCGCGCCCTTGTCGTCGACGACGAGCCCGGCCTGCGCAGCATGCTGGAAATCCTGCTCGGACGCGAAGGCTACGCGGTGACCACCGCGCCCTCCTATGCAGTGGCGCTCGAAGCCATTACTCAGGCTCCGCAGCCGTTCCCCGTGATCTTGACCGACCTGGTCATGCCCGAGGGCTCCGGCCTCGATGTGCTGGCGGCGGCCAAGCAGCGCTCGCCTTCCACCGAGGTGATCCTGCTCACCGCTCACAACTCGGTGGAGAACGCCATCGCCGCCATGAGCGCCGGCGCGTTCAACTTCGTCACCAAGCCCTTCGAGCCGGCAGCGCTCGCCGCGCTGGCGCGCAAGGCCGTCGAAAAGCACGCCCTGGTCGAGGAGAACTCGCGCTTGCGTGCTCAAATGGAGAAGAGCGCTCCGGTGCCACTCCTGGTGGGCAAGAGCCGCGCGATGACGGCGGTGCTGGACATGATCACGCGCGTGGCCCCCATGCGCACCACGGTGCTCATCACCGGCGAGAGCGGAACGGGTAAGGAGTGCGTGGCGCGCGCGATCCATCAGCGCTCCGATCGTGCCCACAAGCCCTGCCTGGTCGTCAACTGCGGAGCGCTGCCCGAAGCGCTGATGGAAAGCGAGCTGTTCGGGCACGAGAAGGGTGCCTTCACCGGCGCCACCGGCAAGCACACGGGCATCTTTCGCGAGGCGGACGGCGGCACGGTGATGCTGGACGAGGTGGGCGAGCTGAGCCTGCCGCTGCAGGTGAAGCTGCTGCGCGTTTTGCAAGAGCGCAAGGTGAAGCCGGTCGGCTCCAGCCAGGAGATCCCGATCGACGTGCGCGTGCTCGCCGCGACCAACCGCGACGTCGAAGCCGAAGTGGCCGAAGGGCGCTTCCGGCAGGATCTGTATTATCGCCTGAACGTGATCCGTGTGGAGCTACCGCCGCTGCGCAACCGCGCCGAAGACATCCCCGCGCTCACCGAGCGCTTCGTGCAGCGCTTTGCCAAGGAAATGGGCAAGGACGTGCGCGGCCTCACCGCCGACGCGCTGCGCGCCCTCGAGCGCTACCCCTTCCCGGGCAACGTGCGCGAGCTGGAGAACGTGATCGAACGCGCGGTGGCGCTCGCCGGCTCGCGCGCGATCGGCCTCGGCGATCTGCCCCGCGAGGTCAGCGGCATGGCCGCGAACACCGGACCGAGCTTGATCTCCTTGCCCGAAGAAGGCTGCAATCTCGACGAGGTGATGGGCGAGGTCGAGCGCCGGCTGATGCTGGAGGCGCTGGAGCGCACCGGGGGAGTACGCAAGGCGGCTGCGCAGCTCCTGGGCATCACGTTTCGATCGCTCCGCTATCGGCTGGAGAAGCATCATCTCGATCTGGGAGATGTCGCGGATTCGCCGATGGATGCCTGAAGACCTCTGGTCGAAAGAGCTCGGCGCCCAAGATTGACGGCAGCGGGAGCAATGCCACCTGACGGCTTCAGGTGGCGCGATTCTCGAGCGACCGTTGTCGCGAAATCGAGGCTGCTCTGATCGCGAGCGGGTACCTGGACCCTCGAAGTTGGATCTGCCGTATCCCTGGCACTCGGGAGGCCATTTCGCAGCCCCCTTTCGGTGGTCACTGGCGGATCGACACCGGCAGCGATCGGGCGGTCATTGCCGTGTCAGCGAGTGCAGCTGAAGATTCGCAGTGGGTTCTCGAGATCCAGCCGAGCCCGCGGACAGAGGCCGGAAAGCGGACGTTTTCGGGCGCGCCGATCCCACCGACGACTCGCACCCAGCGACCGATCACGTTTCGTTCGTTGCGAGATCGCCAGCAGAGGCACCAGCTCGATCCGAGGAGGGGGGCGGATTCGCCGGCACAGCCCGCCGAGCACGATAGCTCACGGCGCCAGCGACCGCGTAGCAGAGCGACGCGAGCCCGAGCGCAAAGCGCGTCTCTCCAAAGACCATCACCAGCATCACCAGGCAAGAGCCGACGACGGAAGCGGCGCCGTTGACGCCCCACGCCCACGCCACGTTCCTCGGGTTATCGCGGCCGAGTTCGCGCACGGCGAGCGCGAGCGGGAAGCCCATCGGCAGGCCACAGGCCACCACCAGCAGCAGCGCCACGGAGAAGCGGGCGAAATCGGGGAGACCCATGGTGCCGTGGACGAGCGGGAAAACACCCAGCCCCAGCCCCGCCATCACCGCGGCCACCAGACAACAGATTTGGACGCGAGTGAACTTCAGGCGTTCGCTCAGCAGGCTGCCGGCGCCCGACGAGAGCAGCAGCGCCACCAAGACGACCGAGAAACCGTACACCGGGTGACCGAGGTACAGAGCGAGCACCTGCGTTAGCGGCACCTCCAGGGCCATGAAGCCAACGCCCAGGCAGCTGAAGAACACCATGCTCCGCCAGCCGAGGCGGGCGGAAGACTCGCGACGGCCGCGCCACGAGGCCCACGCGAGCGGCAGCAGGATGAAGAGGGCGCTGGCGACGATCGAGACCAACAACGTCGCGACCAGCGTGACGGCGGAGGACTGGTAGATGCCGGACGTCGCCCAGTCTCCTTCCATTCGATACGCGTTCAGGTGAAAGGGATCGTAGTACTGAAAGACGTACGGACTGGCGTCGCTCACGGGCGTGATCACGTACGGATACGAGCTGCGAAAGGCGGCCCGATCGGGCGCCCGCACGTAGCGACTGAAGGCGGTGTCTTCCGTGCCGCCCGGCAAGTACAGCGCGCTGGCGTCGAAGCGGCTCAGGTAGTCGCGGGCGCGCGCCAGCTGATCGTCGCTGAAGGGCGTGGGCGAGAACATCAGGAAGCTGAGGGCTCTGCTCTCGGAGCGCTTTTCGCTTTTCTTCAGCGCATCCAGGCTCGGGATCGGCAGGAGCATCATCACATGACGCTCGGGTTGCGCGTAGCCGAGCTCCGCCATGGCCTCGAGGAGCGTGGCGAAGATGCGCAGATTCTCGCGCGGAGGATTGAACTCCCAACGCTGGATCGACATCACTCCCCCGGGCTTCAGCGCCCCGAGGTAATCTTTCAGCGCGTCCTTCGTGTAGAGGAAGTTCTCGGTCAGAGCGTAGGCGCCGGCGGCCGTCGCGGCGTAGGTGTCGATCGAGTGCATCTCGATCACGTCGAATGGATGGCCGAGGCGGCGGATCGCGTGCCGGCCGTCGTCGTTGATGATCTGGATGTTGGGGGCCTCGAACAGACCTCGGTTCGTGCCGACGTGGTTCTGCTTCACCCAGCGACTGATGGTCGGATTGATGTCGATCGCGGTGATCTGCGATGCGTTCGCCCGGCGCGCCTCGGCCACTTGGCGCCCACCGCCGAACCCGATCACCGC
>JAICTU010000758.1 GCA_025936205.1 Polyangiaceae bacterium
CGGCGGCGTGCCACGCCGGCATCCGCTCCGTCGGAGCAGCTCGCCAGGTCCCCCCGCGCCGTACAAAATCGAGGTTTCCATGGAAACTTCGATTTGCGAGCGAGAACCCCTCCGCCGAAGGCCTCAGAATGCTTCAGCGCCTCACGGCGAGCCATCCCGGGATTCGCGATCGAGCTTCATTTTCTGCGGCGTGCGCGCTCCGGTCGACGTCCCGACGGCGAGCGGGCGGGGGTTTCCCACCTGCGGCGCCCGCCGCTTTCGCCTCGTCATCCGGTGCACGTCACGCGGCGGTTCAGGCGGGCTTGCCGTCGCTGCGCGTTGGGCAGCTATTTGCGATGATGTGCCGAAGGGGGGCAGCTGAGGGTCAGTTGCCGCAAGTCTTGCCCACTGAGTCGCTGCAGGGGTACACCCGCGGTGCCTGCTGGAAGGTGTCCGGGATACACTCATCATCGAGCATGTAGCAATTGCCTGCCGCGTCGACGGCGGGGGCCGGTACGATGGGGCAGACGGCGGAACGGCGCACGCATCCCATCGCTTCGCTTCGCGCCGAGAAGCACTGGCCCGCGACGTCATAGAGTCGTCCGCTCGCCACGGTGCAGTCTTCGTCGGCGCACTGGTCCAGCGGGCGGCCCCGGCAGAGATCCGGCGTCTCGAGGACGTAGCAACGACCGTTGACCTCGTCGCACGCCGCGCTGGTCGTACGGCAATCAGGCGCGCGAACCCCGCAGTGCTCGGGCCACCTCGCCGGGGCTCGGCAGTAGCCGGCTCCGAGCTCGCCCATCTCGCTCGCATAGGCGTTCAGGTTCGCGCGATTCACCGCTGCCCCACACGTCTGGTCGCAGCTGTTGCTCACTGTGACGATGGTGCAGTCCTCGGCCGACGTGCATGCGTTATACTTCGCCTCGATCTCGGCGCCGCGGGTCTGGAGGACCGCCCTCACATCCGGACAGCTGAGGCACCCGACCTCGGTGCTGAAGAGCTCATCGCCACAGTAGCCGTCCACGCGGTTCGGGTTGATATTCGGCTTCGGCGCGGCCGCCGTCAGCACCACGTCCGAGCTGGCGACACACACCCGTGAGGGAGCGTTGCTCTCACAGCCGTCGGCGTACGCCGTCACCGCCGGCTCCGCGCACACCGCGCCGTCGCCGCTGCAACTCTCGTCGTCCGTGCACGCCGCCGTACAGACCCCGCACACACACGCGAGACCGGGACCGCAGTCGAACCCCGATTCGCCATCGCCGCAGTGCTCCAGCCAGTGCGTCTCTCCGCCCACGCTGGGCGCAGACGCAATCTTCCCGCAGCCACCCAGCGCGCTCAGGCCCAGGGCAGAGCCGGCGATCAAAACTCCCCAAACGCGGCGCCTTTTCATTGCTGCTCTCCCTGAATTGTGTCGAGCGCCATCGCATTCTGACCGACGTAAAAGACCACTCGGTACGCCTCCGCCTCCGGTGCCTTCGGGTCTGCTGCCGCTTCGACCTCCGCGCGCAAGGCAGAGGCGCGTTCGCGCATGCTGCTCAGCAGGCCGAGCACCTCTTGCTCCTTGGGGTGTCCGGGGTACAGATCGAAGTGATAGGTGCTCCCGCCCGTGGCGTCGCCGAAGGCCGCTCGGTTCTTGCCTTGCGTCACTTTGCTGGCGATCGCGGTGACCATGGCTTGAAAATGGTCGAACAGCGCCGCCTCCCAGCCGATCTCGTCGCCGTACAGGATCACGCAGTGGTCCGCGCGATAGCGCTCGCCCTCCGGGCGGCAACGGCCCTGCGCCAGGAGCGACTCGAGCGCGCGCTGCACGCTCTCGGCACCGAGGTTCAGCTCGCGCGCCAGCTCCTCCGCCGTGCGCGGTCCGCTCTGGTGCAACAACACCCAGACCATGCCCGCGGCCGCGGCGTCGGGGTCGCTCGCCAGCACCGCTTTCGCCTCCGCGTCGCTCGCCGCGCGATAGGTCGTGTGATCGCCGCGCCCCGACTTGAATAGCAGCCCGCTGTCCACCAGGTCGCTGAGCACGCCGCGCACGCTCGCCTCATCGTCGGCACGGAAGCGTGCGAGCAGATCCGCGCGCGACACCAGCTGCCGCTGCCGCGCGTAGCGCAACACCGCTTCCCAGAGCGACGAGCCGCGCTCCGTCACGCTCTCCGACGCTCGCCGCACCCGGTCGTGATACGTGCGCAGCGTGAGCCCGAACATGTCGGCGATCACCTTGTTGCCGAGCCCCTGCGCCTTGAGCTCCCGCACCAGCTCCACGAACACCTGCCCGGCCACATGGGCCAGCGGCGCTCGACCGCCTGCTGCCGTCGCCAGCTGGGCCACCAGCACCGTCGTCTGGCGCACGATGTTGTCGATCAGCAGATTGACGTTCACAGGCAGGAGTGTAACTGCTGAATTTCAGAGTGCGTAGTGAGGATTCCTGCACACCCTTCTTCCGGGACTCAGAGCGAGGTTGGAACGCAATGGCCCCGCAGAGCATACGGCGCGCCCACGCGATCCGCGTCCACGATGCACGCATCATATTCTGACTTGATCGCGGCGAGACGAGTCTCGAACGCGCTCTGCACTTGATCACAGCTCACAGCCCGCGCTGGTCGCGAAGCGATCGCAAGCGCGCGGCAACGCTTCGATACAGATGCTGTCGACACCGGTGCAGGCTTCCGTGGGCGGATCCGTCGACGGGATCTCCGTGAAGTCGTCGGGCAGACAGCCCAAAGACTCGCCGCAAGCAACGAGCCCAGGATGCCCCAGACACGGGTTCTCATGTCTGCTCTACCCCGGGGCACTTCACCGGCGACAGTCTAGCCTCGACTTGCGCGATTTTTTGAGCCTGATTCTGGGATAGATGCCCCCCTCGCCATCCGTCCTCGCGCTACGCGCTGCGGGCGGTGGCTCCCCCCAAATCGCCCGCTGCGCGGGCTCAGGGGGGAGTGGGCGCTATGCGGCA
>JAICTU010000091.1 GCA_025936205.1 Polyangiaceae bacterium
CCGATCCGGACGCTGGCGTCAGCCCCGAGGTAATCCGGGTTGCGATCATCGATCGAGCACGCGCTCCACACGGAGCCCGCCCCGAAGATCGACAAGACGGCGAGAACGGCGCCCCGTACGCTCAGCGCGCGCTGCCGCTCGGGACGTGATGTAGCCACACGAGATTCGCGACGCACCATAGGCGAGCGCAACATAACATGAGCGCCCACTCCACCCATCACGCAGCTGGACACCGGAAGCGACCTCGCTGTCGCACCGCAGATCGCGAACGGCGGGCGCTGGAGATTTGAGACTCAAAAACGCATCTCTCGAGACGCAAATTCAGCTTGTTGAACCACAAGCTCGTCGTTGCCGGCTCAATCCGGGGCGCCTTGACTCATGGCGCCCTGAACCAGCAAGCTGAGCCCCATGAGACGGTGCATGCTCTCGTTGAGCCTGGTGTTTGCGGTGGGTGCGTGCTCCAGCGGCAGCTCGGATTCGCCAGTGACCAGCACTGCCGCTCCTGCGACCCCGGCAACGCCTTCAGCTGACCCCGCAACGCCACCAGCGACAGACGAGGCGATGCCCGGTGGAGCGCCCACGCCAACGCCCAACGGCTCCGCGGAGGCTCCGCCCATGAACGTCGATCTGCGCCAGCCCGGAGCGGACCCGGTCGTTGAAGCGCCCAGCGGACCAACTCCCGCGGCCGCGGGCGCTCCGGCGCCGAGCGCCGGCTGCAGCTCGACGCAGCAGGCCGCGAGCGGTCGCTTCACCATCGACGTTGCGGGAAGCCCGCGCGACTACATCCTGGCCTTGCCGCAAAGCTACGACCCGACGCGGCCCTATCGGCTCATCTTCACCTGGCACCCCGGCGGTGGCACGGCCCAGCAGACCGCCAACAACTACTACGGCCTGCGGCAGCTGGCTCAGGACTCGGCCATCTTCGTTTCCCCCGAAGGCATCGACAATGGCTGGGCCAACACGGGCGGTCGCGACATCGCATTTCTCGACGCGATGCTCGATCGCTTCCAAGGTGAGCTCTGCATCGACCAGACGCGCATCTTCTCCACCGGCTTCAGCTATGGCGGCATGATGTCGTACGCCATCGGCTGTGGCCGAGCTGACGTATTCCGCGCCATCGCTCCCATGTCCGGCGCGCTCTACAGCGGCTGCGAGAACGGCGACACGCCCATCGCGATGTTCGGCTTTCACGGTACGACCGATACGGTGGTGCCGATCGCAAACGGTGTCCGTGCACGGGACGTCATCGCCGGGCGCAATGGCTGCCAGCCGCAAGCCATGGCCGTCGAGGCGGACGGCTGCCTCAGCTTCCAGGGCTGCTCCGAAGGACATCCGGTGACGTGGTGTGAGTTCAACGGCGGCCACATGCCGGCGCCTCAATCGGCGCCGCGCATCTGGAGCTTCTTCTCCCAGTTCTGATCAGCAGTGCGTTCGGCCGCACTCAGTGCTCGCTGGCGGGCAGTGCCGCCTTTACGAAGGGCACACTGCCGAACGGCTGTCCACCGCCCACGCTGACGTCGACGGCGGCTCTGGGCAAGTCCTCCGTGGCGAGCGCGAAGCTCAGCTGGCGGCTCTCGCCCGCGCGCAGGTGGATGCGCTGGAAGGCGCGCAAACTGCGGATCGGGGCGTCCGGCTCGCGCCCGCCCTCGACGTAGATTTGCACGACCTCATCGCCGTCGCGCTGAGAGGTGTTCTTCACCGTCGCGCGCAAGTCGGCGCCCTTGGGCGTGCGCTTCGCCGCCAGATCCGAGTAGGCAAAGGAGGAGTAGCTGAGGCCGAAGCCGAATGGGTACCAGGGCTCGCCTTTGAAGTAGCGGTAGGTGCGGCCTCGCATGGCGTAATCGCTGAACGCAGGCAGCTGCTCCACCCCGGCGTAGAAGGTCACGGGCAGGCGCCCTGCGGGGTTGTTGATGCCCGCCAGCGTCTCCGCCAGAGCCGTGCCAGCTTCCTCGCCGCCGTACCATGCCTGCAACACTGCCGCCGCGCCTTTCGTTGCAGAGTTCGAGGTCACGGCGCTGCCGCTGGTCAGGACGACGACCACCGGCTTGCCGGTGGCGACCGCCGCCGCGAGGAGTTGTTCCTGTGGAGCGGGTAACTCCAGGCTCGTGCGGTCGCCGCCGAGGAAGCCGGGGATATTCACTCCGCGCATTTCCTCACCCTCCAGCTCGGAGCTCAGGCCTACGCAGACAATCGCAACATCGGAGTCCTTCACCAGCGCCTCGGCCTCCGCCAACGCGGCGCCGGCAGGCGGCAGCCAGCGCAGTTGCAGCGTTCCGCCGGAGCCCGGCTGCCGGTACTCGATGCGCAGGTTGTACTTTCGGCCGCGCTCCAGCTTGACACGAGCGCGCCGAGCATCGCGACGTGGTGGCGGCGGCGGCGCCAGGCCCGAGGTCATCTGGGTCGTTGGAGCATCGCCAGCTCCGAGCGCGAGCTCCTTGTCATCGAGGAACAAACGCACGGTCGCGGTGCGGTTCCACATGCCGGTGCGCGGGGCTATCTCGTACTCGCCGGTTGCGGACGGCGACAGCGCCATGGTCCAGCGCAGCGAGTACCTCTCACTGCCAACCGCTGCCAGCACGGCGGGGTCCTCCATGCCCAGCTCGAAGTAAGGCCGCGGCTCGCTGCGCCGCAGCTTCGGCTCGCCTTTCAGGTCGGGGTTGTCGAAGTACTCCGCCAGCACTCCATTCCCTCCGCCCTTCGGCAGCGTCAGCAAGGACGAGGGGACCAACGCAGCAGTGCTCCCCGTGTAGGTAGCGCCGAGCGCGTAGCGGACACGCGCCGCCTTGAACTGCCGCTCCAGACCTTCGAACGGCGTGACCTGCCGGGACGAGATGCCGTGATAATTGCCGAGCAGCGCGATCGGGTCGTCCGCGGAGGGGCCGACGACCGCAATTTTTCGCACCGAGGCACTCAACGGCAGCACGCCCGCTGTGTTCTTCAGCAGCACGATCGCCTTGCGCTCCGCCTCGCGTGCCACCTGCCGGTGCGCCGCCGAGTCATTCTCGCTGATCGCGATCTTCGAGTACGGGACACGCTCGGGCGAATCGAACATGCCCAGCCGGAAGCGTGCCACGAACAGCCGCTGCAGCGCGCGATTGAGCTCGGCTTCCGTGATGTGTCCCGCCTTCACCTCCTCGACCAGCGACGCGTACTCGTTGCCGCAGGTCAAATCCGTCCCCGCTTTGACGGCTGCCACCGCGGCGGCACCCGGGCTTTGCGTGTATTTGTGATTCTGGAAGATGTCTCCCACCGCACCGCAGTCGCTGACCACATACCCCTGGAAGCCCCAGCTTTCGCGCAAGCGCTTCTGGAGCAGGTCGGCGCTGGCGCAGCCCGGGAGCCCATTGACGGCGTTGTAAACACACATGACGGAAGCGGCCTTGCCCTCCACCACGGCCGCGCGAAAGGCCGCCAGGTAGGTGCTCACCAGGTCGGACTCGCTCACCTTTGCGTCAAACTCATGCCGCTCGGGCTCAGGCCCGCTGTGCACGGCGTAATGCTTGGGCGTGGCGACGACTTTCAGGTAGCGCGCATCCTTTCCCTGCATGCCGGTCACGAACGCGACAGCCATGCGCCCGGTGAGAAATGGATCCTCACCATACGTCTCCTGTCCGCGCCCCCAGCGCGGATCGCGGAAAATGTTGATGTTAGGCGACCAGTAGGTGAGCCCCGCCGTTCGCCCTGGCAGCGTCGCCTGCAAGGGTGGACCGGAGGCGGGTCGTCTCAATGCGTCGTTGTACTTGGCGCGCGCCTCCGTGGAGATGATGTCCGCCACGCGATACATCAGCTCCGTGTCCCAGGTTGCGGCGAGGCCGATCGCCTGCGGAAAGACTGTAGCCCGCCCTTGTGCCACACCGTGCAACGCCTCGTTCCACCAGTTGTAGGCCGGCACTCCCAGGCGCGAAATGGCCGGTGCCGTGCTTTGCATCTGCAGCACCTTCTCGTCGAGCGTCATGCGCGCCACGAGGTCAGCAGCTCTCTGCCCGGGCGTGAGGCTCGGATCCAGGTAGGGTGGAACCGCGGGCGTCTCGGCGTGCGCCGAGACGCTGCTCGCGAGGATCGAGGCGATCACGAATTGTCGAAGCTTCACGCGCGCGGCTCCCTTTCAGACCGAATCCTGCCCGGTCTGTTCCGGAGATAGATCCGCCCGCCACAAGGCGTAAACCAAAGACCGCACGTGCGGGATGACAACGGACGCAAACGCGTACACTCGATGACGCAATCGCCTCCCCGATGCGCCTGGCACAGCCACTCTGCAGCTCGGCGCTCACCGTGCGGAGCGCCGGTTCTGAGGCTGTGCGGCAGCCGGCTCAGCACGAGCTTCGGGCTCGCTCTGGGTCGGTGCCGCCTGCCCTGCCTACTGCGTCATCAGGCTGTTTCGCTGAACCGTGACGCGGCCATCGGTGCACAGTGTGCAGTCCTCCCCGAAGAAGAACTTGCGGTTCGCCTCATCGTTCATCAGGTGCACCCTGAACCAGGCGGTGAACGCGAAGAAGTCGGGACCTTTGCTGCCGTTCTGACCCAGCCAGCTGCCATGGTCGGCGGCCAGATTGTTCATGAACATCGCAGGTTGATCGGTCACGGCGTTGAAGGTATTCGCCACGCTGTCACACGACACGACGGTGTCTTGCCCGCCGCAGATGAGCAGCGCCGGGGTGTGGAGCCCCGTGAGCGGCCTGGTACCGGAAACGGTGGCGATCGCGCTCAGGCGTGGATCTGCAGCTGCGATACACGTCGATGCTCCGCCCTCGGAGTGACCCAGCGCGCCGATGTGGGCGGTGTCGAGGTGGTGGAAGTACGGGCTCGTGGAATCTTCAGCTTGCTCCAGCAGCCAGTTCAAGCCGGTGATCGTCGGCAGCGGCTCACCGCGCGAAGTCGTGGTGCTGAGTGAGGCGATCACCACGAAGCCATGCGAAGCGAGCTGATTGATCAGCCCAGGATAGGTGCCGCACCAGGTGTTGGTCGCGGGGTCCACGATGCATTCCGGCGGGTGCTGCTCGGGATTGTCTCCGTGCCCATTCGCCCACACCAAGATGGGGTGGCAAAAGCCGCTGCTGTCGAGATTGCTCGGCCGATACACGTTGAAGCGCTGTTGCACATCCCCGTAGACCGGATCCGGGAGAAACCCCGCCAGGGGACCGACGTTCTTGTCGACCGCCACCTGGAACGGTCCCGCGCTCGTGGGGTCGGCGGTGGGCCAGGCTTGGCCGACGCAGCCACTCGGCACGACACCCTGCGGGCCGCCGGGCATGGCCAGGCCCATGACGGACTGCACCTCGCTCGACGGCGCTGCCGTGCCGGTCGGCGTGGTCGCGGTATTGGCTCCGTCGGAAGGCCCTTCTGCCGGAGCGCCAGCGGCGGGCGCAGCCGAAGCGGGTGAGGTCTGCTGCATGACGCTGGAAGGCGAGTCGCTCGAACAGGCACTGAGTGCGAGCGGTAACGCAATGCCGACGAGGCGATGAGCAGATGCCCTCGGTCGTCGGGTGCTGGGAGCAAGGCTCGAGGTCCGTCGAATCTTCATGTGATCACCTTTCGATCGCGGGCGAGTCGAAGACGCACCCTCGCTGCGGGATGCGCTTTGAGCGGATGAATCCGAGCATCCCAGGCGGAACGCCACCCGCGACTGGCGTCCCACCAGCGAAAGGCCCGTGCGAATTGGCAGCGAGCCTGGAAACGATTCCAGCACGCTAAAGGATCATCCCGTCACTAGCAATGGATAGGCGCGCTGGTGCCGCAGAGTGGTGCGCGGCGTGTGAGTTTCGGTCAGCGAAAGGGTTGAATTGCGTCTGCAGCGATGCGGCGATCGGAGCTGCGTTGCTCGCGAGAAGCTGCTGCTCAGGAGCAGTTCGGCTGAAAGCAAAGATGCTGACTGAAGAACGGCAGCACGTGATTCTGAAAGCGATCGGCAACCTTGCTGGTGTGCGTGCCCGGATAGACTTCGAAGCTGTTGGCGACGTGATATTCGTCCAGCGCACTGTGCAGCTTCGCGCTGTCCTCGCGCAGCCGATCTTCGTCGCCGACGTCGATGGCGATCCCCTTGTAGCGGCGCAAGTTACCCACGTACTGGTCGATGAACGCGAGCGCCGCGTTCGCAGTCCATTTCGCCAAGACCTCGGGCCGCTCCTTGCCTGCTTCCGTCGGCAGATCGAGGAACAGCGGGGGCTTGTTGGGATTGGGCGACCATGCGGCTGCGGCTGCGAGCTGGCCCCGCGCGGTGAACGGCACCTTGGCCAGATCTGCGCGCGTCTTGACGGACTCGAGCAGCGCTGCGGCCTCGGGAGTGAACGACCTCGGCGACATACCACCGGGGCTCATGATGTACAGGCTGCCAAAGACATCCGCATGCTTCATGCCAATGCGCGTGGCGCCGTAGCCGCCCATCGAATGCCCGGCGAGGCCACGGCTCAGCCGCTGGGGCAGAGTGCGGTAGTGCGCATCGACGTATGCCACGAGATCGCGAGCGATGAACTGTTCGAAGTCTCCCGTCGTGACGGAACTCGAATACATCGAGCCGTCGTGCAGCGTCTTCGAGTCCGGCAGCACGACGATCATCTCTTTGGCGCCGCGAGCAAACGCGCCCTCGATGGTCTGCGGGACGTGAATTTCACCCGTCCATTGCTCGGCGCCGATGAAGAAACCGTGCAGCGCATAGACCACAGGGTAGCGACGTGACTTCTCCTTCTCGTAGCTCGGAGGCAGGAACACGATCACGTCGCGGTCGACCGCGTTGCCTTCGAGGTTCCCCTCGAGCGCCTTGCCATGGACCTTGATGCGCTCGACCTCCAGCGGCTTCGCGCCGGGCACCACCTGCGGCGTATCCGTCTGCACCTGAGCTCCGAGGGAGATCGGGAGAGCAACCACCATTGAAAACGCCAGCCAGGCAGAGACCCTCGTCCTCTTCATCGAGATATCCTCCGCTCTGCACGCTACGCGAGGACTCGTGCGGACTGCAAAGGAGTCCAAGCTCGTGTTGATTTGCGTGGTGCAGGCAGCGGCTTTGCGTCATCAGGAGGGCTCACAGCGGCCTTGCGCACCCCAGTTCACCTCCAGCCTGCAAGATTGCAGAGCCCTGGGGAGAAGCGGCGCCTCTCCCGAGCGCTCACGTTCGCCGTCACAGTGTCGCAATGAGAAGACTGAGTCAGAGAAGCTGTAGCCTACCGCTCGTCGCAAAGTTGTTTCTGAGTCTACTTGCCGTTGGCTGCGGAGCATCGCCGGATTCCTCGACCGCCCCTGACGGTTCCTTCGGCAACGCTCCAGCGTTTGGAGCCGCGACGCCCGCTGCAGCACCTGCCTCGGAGAGCATGGGAGACGACGAAGCGGCAGACTCTGAACCGGCACCGGTCGCAGAGACACCGGCAACCGAAGAGACCGTGCGCGACATCCCTCTGCAGCCGGCGAGCGAGATGCCCGGAACTGATGTTCCTCCGAGCATGGCTCCGCCGCCGCCCGACATGCCGGTCGTCCCCGCTGCACTGCCCAAGTTCGTCGGCAACATCACCACCGGCAACTCCGTGGACACGAATGGCCTGGTGTACTCGGACTACTGGAACCAGATCACGCCGGAGAACGCCGGCAAGTGGGGCTCCGTACAGGCCACCGCGGCGAGCGCACCCAATTATGCCGCGCTCGACGCCATCTACGACTACACGCAGCGCAAGGGCATCGTCTTCAAGGAGCATACCTTCATCTGGGGCCCTCAACAGCCGACTGGCGATATCACCCCAGCCGATGTGCAGAGCTGGATGAAGGGCTTTTGCAGTCGCTATCCCAACACGAGACTCATCGATGTGGTCAACGAGCCACCGCCTCATCAGGAGCCGCGCTACTCCAACGCGATCGGAGGCGGCACCAACGGCAACTGGCAGTGGATCGTGAACGCCTTTACCTGGGCCCGGGAAGCGTGCCCCAACGCGGTCTTGATCCTGAACGACTACAACAACATCGAGATCGCAAACCAGAACCAGCATTTCATCGACATCGTCAAAGCGATCCAGGCGCAAGGAGCGCCGATCGACGCGCTGGGCGCTCAGAGCCACGGCCTCAACGGCGCTAACTCCGGACAGACGATGATCCCGCTCCTGACCAAGCTGCACGACGATACGGGGCTGCCCGTCTTCATCACCGAGTACGACATCAACCAGGCGGACGACGCGACCCAGCTCGCCCGATTCCAGGACCACTTCGCGTTCTTCCTGAACACGGAGTGGATTCGAGGGGTCACCGTCTGGGGATGGATCTTCGGTCGAACCTGGGTTGCGAGCAGCGGCTTGATCCGCGACGGACAGCCTCGACCTGCGATGACCTGGCTGATGCAGCAACTCGGCCGACCCGTTCCGCAGTGAAGAGCGGCTGGCTCCTTCTCTGGGCAGCGCTTTCACTGACGGGCTTGCTGCGGTGCGCACAACGAGAGCCGGCGCCGGCGGCAGAGGACCGTCGCCCGCCGTTGAAAGAGCAATCGCCTGCCGTCGCTCGAGAGCGGCGGCAGGCGCTGCCCGCGGTCAGCCTGCTCGGCAAACAGCCGGCGTCCGCGTATCAAGCTCGCCTGTTCGCGGATGAGAGCGCCGTCGTGCTCGTCACGCAGGCCGGTTTCTCGATCTTTCGCACTGGAGAAGCCGCCGAGCAGCACAGCGTCCCGCTGGGCGCAGTCGCGGTTCGTCAGGGTGGCTCCCTCGTCTTCTGGCGCGCGGGATCGCTGCGACAAATCGCCTTCGATGGCGCGAACGAGCGACGCCTGGCACCGCTGACGCAGAGCCCTCAGTACCTGCTCGCGTCCGAACGCCACCTCGCCTGGATCCGCTGGGATGCTCGGACCGGAGCGTCACTCGAGACGCTGTCGTCCGGCGGCGAGGTGCGTGTCGTCCAGACCACAAAGGACAGAGTGTGCGCGTCCGTGCTGCGCGATGCGGTGGTTTACTGGATCGTTCAGGGGCAGGACCGCTCCTGGCGAATCGAGAGCATCAGCCTGAACGGGCAGCAGCGAGCGCAGAGCGAAGTGCACGGCGAACGCCCACCGGCCCTGCTCGCGCTGGGCTCTGACGGCGTCTATTTCTATGACGGACCGGAGCGCGGTGTGCGGCGCTCCAGCTTCGATCTCGACCGAGAGGACTCCGTCCTGAAGAACGTGATTTGCTCGCCGCTCGTCGTGTCCAGCCGAGTTGTCTGCGCTCAGGTCGGAGGACTCTTCGACATTCCCCCCTCCGGCACCGCACCACGTTATCTGGCTCCGGAGCGCGACGGTCCGATCACCACGTTGGCAGCGACCAACGATCGCCTGTTCTGGGTGGCGGAGAGCGGCACGGATCAACTGGTAGTCCGCTCACTGCCCCTGCCCGAGCTCTGAGCGTCGACCTCGGATCCAGCGCGCCGAAATAGCTCGCCTACGCACCGCTAAAGCACAGCAGCGGCTGAGGTTTTGCACCAGCCCGGGGCAACCTGCCCGCCTGCTGGGCAAGCGCCGCCCCCGGCAGTATGCTGGGCGCCGCGTGCTGCCCATCGTCGCCGTGCAAATCTCCCCGAAGGATCCGGCGCCAGTTCTGGAGGAGCGGCTGCTCAGCGCTTGCAGCGCGGGGTTGAAGCGTGCGCGCTGCGTGGCCGCCACGCGCCTGCAGCAAGAGGACGCGAGCGAGCCACGCGCGGTGGCGGTGGTGTCCTGGGACGATCCGGCGCACGTCACGATCGAGGTCGGGCTCGGAACGGAGCAGCCCGTCTGGCTGCAGCGCGAGATCGGCTTTACCGATCGGGATCCGGAGTTCGAGCGCTGGCGAGCAGCGGGCTTCACGGTCGCGCTGCTGGTCGATGATGCGCGCTTCTGGGAGCAATCAGCGCCAGCCCCGGCAGCTCCCACCCCCGTCGATGTGGCTCCCCCGGCGGCGGCTCCGCCCAGCTCGCCAGCGCCGTCGGTCGAGCTGGATCTGCGCGCCCTGAGCGGCGCCGGGCTGGTCTCCGGGGCCTGGCGCATGGGAGCCGAGGTGCGGGCGCGCGTGGCCTTCTCGGATGCGTTCTTCGCGACGGGCGCGGCCCAATACGCGCTCGCCAGTGAGACCGGCGTCGATGTGCGGTGGTTCGATGCCGCACTCGGAGTGGGCTGGTACGTGCCGCCATTCTGGTCGCCGCTGCAGAGCCGCTTGCGGTTGGAGTTGCTCGCGGAAAATCTCGCTGTCACTGCGCAGCAAGCGTCGTTGACCGATCGCCGCAACGTCTGGGTGCCCGGGCTCGCGCTGGGCAGCGATCTGCTCTGGCCGCTGGGCTCGGGCTGGGGCGTCAGCGCTCGCATCGACGGCTTCTGGCTCGACGGTTCGAGCGTGATCACGGACGCGGGGCAGCGGGTCGCGACCAGCGCGGGCGCTGGAATCCTGCTCGGCCTGGGCGCCGGGGTGCAGTTCTAAAATCGTCCGGGCGCTGCCTGCCGAGCGCGAGCTCCGTTACTTACAAGCACAGCCATGGTGATCCGCCGCGTCGTTTCCGAACCGCCCGAGCGGGCGCAGGAAGCGAATGCTGTGCCGAACTGGAGCGATGTGGAGCTGCTGAACGCACTGGCGGATCAGGATCCGCGAGCCGGGGTCGCGCTCTACGACCGTCTGATCCGGGTGGTGGAGTGGACCATTCTGCGCGTGGTCGGCCAGCGCGGTCCCGAGCACGACGACCTGGTGCAAAGCGCGTTCGAGCAGATCGTGATCAGCTTGCATCGCAGGCGCTATGCCCGCGACTGCAGCCTGACCTCGTGGGCGTCGGCGATCAGCTGCCACATCGCGCTCAATGCGCTGCGCTCACGGCGCCGGCAACGCTGGCTGTGGTCGGGCGCGCGACCCGAGCTGGAGCCGAGCCCCCGCCCTGATCTGGAGAGCCAGCTGGCCGCGCGCCAGGCGCTGGAGCGCATCCGCAACGAGCTGGCGCGCATGAACCGGGCGCGGGCCGAGGTGCTGGTGTTGCACGAAGTGAACGGCCTGGAGCTGGCGGAGATCGCCCGCGTGCTCGGCATCAGCGTGGCCGCCGCTCAGTCGCGCCTGGCGCGTGGTCGCCGCGAGTTGTTGCAGCGCCTGGAACCGGCGAGCCCGAAGGGGGAAGTGACATGAGCCCGAAGAGCCCACTGCGCGAGCTCTGCCGCGGCGTATGGCCCGTGCAAGACGCGGAGACCGAGCAGCAGCGGCGCGCGCGCATCGCCGAGCGCATCTCGGTCGTGAACCGCGAGCTCGCCGAGCATGAGCGGCGGCAGCGCCCGCTCTGGTGGCTGGCGGCCGCGGCCGTCCTGGGCAGCCTGTGCGTGCTCTGGGTGCTGGCACGCCCGGGCAATGAACCCCTGGCGGCAGCGGGCAGCGTGCGACTGGTGTCGGGCGCGGCCAGTGTGAGCCAGGCGGGTGTGCTCGCGCCGCTCGGAAACACCCCGATCGATGTGGCGTCCGAACCGATCCTGGTCACACGCGCCGATCAGTCTGCGGAGCTTCGCCTGGCGAGCGATGCGGCGCTGCAGCTCGCGGCCGCTTCCGAGGTCGGCCTGGAGCGTCGGCAGGGCGCGCTCGGTTTCGAGGAGCGCGTGCATCTGCGGGCGGGCGCCGTGGCGTTGCGCGTCCCCAAGCTGGGCGCCCGCAGCAAGCTGGCGGTGGAAACGCGCGATAGCTGGGTCGAGGTCCACGGCACACGCTTCTCGGTGCGCTGGGTGGAGCAGCCGCCGGCGCAGCCCTTCACCGAGGTCGACGTGAGCGAAGGCAAGGTGCTGGTGCGGGGCCGCGATGGCGCGAGCCGCATGCTCGGGGCTGGGGATCACTGGCGCTCGAACGGCGCCGAGAAGCCCGTGGAGGCAGGGCCGGCCGTCGTACCGCCGCCGGTTGCGGCGCCGCCCGCGCCTGCTCCGCCAGCGGTGTCTCCGGCGCCGCACGCCGCGCGCGAGGCGGCCGTCCCGGCTGTCTCTGCGCAGCCCGCTGTTGCTCCGCAGACCGCCTCCACTCCCAGCGAACTGGCGGCGCAGAATCGCCTGCTGGAAGGCGCCGAGCTGGCGCGCAAGAGCGGCATGCCAGCGTTGGCGCTGGAACGCCTGAACACACTGATCGAGCGCTACCCAGCTGCGGAGCTCGCGCACAACGCGCGCGTGCAGCGCATGCGCCTGCTCGCGAGCACGGGTCATCCGCGCGAGGCGGCGCAGGCGGCGCGCGAGTATCTGGAGCTCTATCCTCGCGGCTTCGCGCGCGCGGAAGCGGAGCAACAGGTCAAGGCGGAGCAACAGGTCAAGGCGGAGCAACAGGTCAAGGCGGAGGAGCCATGAGCCGCTTCATCCGGGCCTCGCGCGCCGTCCAGCTGTGCGGCGCGCTGCTCTTGCTCTGGGGCGCCCGCTGCAACCTGTACGAGGGCCGCTCGCTCGATCTCTTCCCGCCCGTCGGCGACGTGCTGGTCGAGTGCCGGGTCTCGAGCGACTGCGCGCGCGATCGTCCGTACTGCGCGAGCGGCAGCTGCGTGCGCTGCCTGCTCGACGCCAACTGCGACCGCCGCCATCCGGCGTGCGTCGGCAACGCCTGCGTGGAGTGCCGCTCCGCCGACAATTGTGCCGCCGGGCAGGCCTGCAACAGCGTGCTCAACAGCTGCGCTCCCGAGTGTTCTGAGCAAGAGGCCTGCAGCGGTCCCGAGACGAGCCACTGCAGCCTCGAGCTGGGTGTCTGCGTGCAATGCGCCGCCGATGCCGACTGCCGCGAACCCAAAAACTCGGTGTGCGGGCGCGGCGGGCGCTGCGTGGACTGTCGAGAGAACGGCAGCTGCGCCGAGGACGCCGGGCCACCGGGGCCCCGGCCCCTGCCGGACGCAATGTCCATGCCCGATGCCATGCCGCCGCCCCAGAGCCCGATGCCCGCCCCCCCCGCACCCTGAATTCGCGGGTGCGCCTGCCTGCTGAAAGCGGGTGCGGTGACTTACGTGCATTCGAGAAGGAGTCTCTTCGATGCGATCCAGTTCATCCCAAGCCGCTCTCCTGCTCTTGGGGTTGGCCTGCGGCGGAGCCGAACAGCCACTGTTCTCCGGCGGCCCCGGCGCGCCCGACGAGCTTGTGCAGGGCCAGGATCAAGGCCAGGAACCGCGGGCCTCCGAGACGACCATCGTGCAGAAAGCAGAGCCTCGCGCAGACGATGGGACAGCCATCACTCCAGCGACGGGAGGCGCGCCCGCGCTGCCCGACCCCTTTGACGCTGGTAGCGCGCCGCTCCCGCCCGGCGACGCCAAACCGCAAGCACCCGGCGACGGCAAGCCACCGCGCGGCGTTGCACGCCCGCCAGCGCCCGACGCCGCTCCCGTTCCAGGTGACGCAGGTCCGCGCACCCTGTCGCCTTCCAGGCCACTCCCGGGCATGTAGCGGCTAAACCCAGCCCGCCAGATGGTCGTCCCTGTTCTCAGCGAGGGGACCTGCAGTCAGCACCCGTGCAGCTGACTGGGTTCACGACGCTGCCCGAGGTGACGCCATCGCTCAGCTGGACAAGTTCATTCAGAGCCTCTTCTCTCGCGAAGCGACGTCGCTGACGCTCGCCGCGGGAAAGCCGCCCTCACTGCTGATCGAGGGCAAGCCAACGCAGCTGATGGACCAGCGGCCGACGGCGGTGCAGGTACGTCGCCTGGTGGCGGAGATCACGCCCACGGATCAGCAGTCGGAGCTGCGTGGCTCGGGCCAGGCAACGTTCGTGTACCACGCGCCCGGCGACAAGAAGGTCGAGGTATCCGTGCGGGACTGGGGCGGCGAGACCTCGGTCGACATCCTGCCCGCGGGCAGCGCTCCTCCGGCTCCTCCGAGCATGGAGCTCGAGCTGATACCGAACGCGGTGGGAGCGCCCCCGCCCAAGCTCGCCGGCGGCAACGTCGACCGGGGCAAGGGCGCGATCCCGGCGGGCATGCTCCGACCGCTGGTCGCCACCCCATCGGTGAAACAGCAGATGGCCGTCGCGGCCGCCGCCGCACCAGCAGCTCCGCCGCGCGTGGCCACGCCCGTGCCGGCGTTCCAGGACACAGGCCGCGCCATCGATCGCCTGTTCCACCGCCTGGTGAGCGAAAAGGGCTCCGACTTGCACCTGAGCTCCAACGAGACGCCGATCATCCGCAAGGACGGCGACATGCAGCGCCTCAGCGGTGAAGCCCCGCTCTCGACTCAGGCGCTGTTTGAGCTGCTCGATCCGATCATCCCGGAAACCAACCGCGCGCAGTTCGAGCAGGAGAACGACACCGACTTCGCCTACGCCATCGAGGGGCTGGCGCGCTTTCGCGCCAACCTGTTCCGCGATCGACACGGTGTGGGCGCGGTGTTCCGCACCATTCCGGCGAAGATCATCCCCGCCGAAGCACTCGGGCTGTCGACCGCCATCACCGATCTGTGCAAGCTGCACAAGGGCCTGGTGCTCGTCACGGGGCCCACGGGCAGCGGCAAGTCGACCACGCTGTGCGCGATGATCGACCTGATCAACCGCACGCGCAGCGGCCACATCATCACGATCGAAGATCCGATCGAGTTCGTGCACGAGAACAAGCAGTGCCTGATCAACCAGCGCGAGATCGGGCCTCATACACGCTCATTCAAGCGCGCGCTGCGCGCCGCCCTGCGCGAAGACCCGGACGTGGTGCTGGTGGGCGAAATGCGCGACCTGGAAACGATCTCGATCGCGATCGAGACGGCGGAAACGGGCCACCTGGTGTTCGGCACACTGCACACCACCACCGCCTATTCGACGGTGGACCGCATCATCGATCAGTACCCGCCCGACCAACAGGAGCAGATCCGCGTGATGCTCAGCGAATCGCTCAAGGGCGTGGTCAGCCAGACGCTGTGCAAGAAGGTCGGCGGCGGCCGCGTGGCGGCGCTGGAGGTGCTGCTGGTCAATGCCGCAGTGGCCAACCTGATCCGCGAAGGTAAAACGTTCCAGATTCCATCCATCATGCAAACCGCAAAGAACGTGGGAATGAAGCTGCTCAACGAAGCCCTGGCCGATCTGGTAGTCTCCAAGCTCGTGCTCCCCGAGGAAGCCATGTCGAAGGCAGTAGATAAGGGCGGGTTCGCCGCGGCGCTCAAGAGCCGGGGGATCGAATGAGCCTGCTGAAGCGAACGCTCGCGCTCGGCCTGGCGCTGGGTGGCCTCGCGCTGTGCCCCTCGGTCGCGCACGCCGGCAACTGCGTCAAGCTCGACGAAGAGCGCGACACCCTGAGCCCGGAGGAACGCAGCTCCGCGCGCTCCCTGTTTGAAGACGCGCTCAGCCAAGAGCACCAGGAGGTCAGCCGCGATAATTGCACGGAGACCTGGACGCTCTACCACATCCGCCTGGGCGAGAGCCTGACGGTGGTGGTCCAGAGCTCGCGCGGCTCACGCCGCGAGCGCGTCAAGAAGATCGAAGATCTACCCCCGCTCTATAGCCAGATGGTGCGCTCGATGCTGAGCGGCACCGAGATGACCAACGAGAGCGGCAACGTCACGCGCAAGAACGTGACCGAGACGCAGAACAAGCAGGTCCGCGTGCGCGCCGACGCCATCTGGTACGCCAAGCTCGGCTACGGCGCGACCACGGCGGACGGCTTCCACTCGGGGCCGGAGTTTGGCTTCGGCCGCCGCTGGGAGCTCGACAGCATCGGCATCGACCTCGCGTTCTTCAACTTTCAGCTCTACCAGAACGCCGACGGCTTCAAGGGCCTGAGCGCGGGCTGGGTCGAGCTCGGTGCCGACTATTTCTTCGATGCTTTCGGTAACAGCAGCCCGTACATCGGCGCCGGCCTGAGCCTCGGCAGCCACTCCGTGCCCAGCAGCGGCGAAGACTACGAGGGCAGCGGCCTGCAAGCAAAGGGCACGATCGGCTACGAGATGTTCCGCGCCAGCACCATCCGCCTGCTGCTGCAGGCCGACGCCATCCTGCCGATGTACCGGCTCGCGCGCACGACGACCGGCCTGGTCAACGGTCTCGACGTCGAAACCAAGTCCCACACCTACGCGCCGAACCTGATGATCTCGCTCGGCCTGGGCTGGGGCTCCAGCTCCGAGTAACGTCAGGCCACACGCAGCAAGGCGTCCGTCACCACTGCCACATTGGTATTCTCGGTGCAGGCGATCAGATCGAACGCGAGCCCGATCGGCGCACCTGGCAAGATGATGCGGTCACCGATCAGCGCCGTGCGCCGATCCAGACTCCGTGCCGAGCGCGCCAGCTGATCGCCGGACTCGACATTGAGCCGGGTCGCCTCGTGCCAGGCCTCATCCCGGGCCGTCACGATCGAGAAGTTGGCGACCGCCTCATCGGTGCGCCCGCCCACGTGATCGAGGATGTGCAACAGCGGCGACAGACCATCGACCACATCCTGCACCTCCTCGTAGACCGTCGCCAGAATCGCATTGATGGCGAGATAATCAGCATGCAGCCCGGGCAACGCTGCCCCCGGCGCGGCCGCTGACGCCGCAAACGGCAGATCAAAATTGATGTGCGCGTTCACGCCCAGCAGCAGGTGCTGCAAGATCGTGGTCTTGGCGCGCGTCTCCGCGCCAAAGGCCACGCGCCAGGCCTTCGGCACCGCCGCGCCGACGCCCCCGCGCTGCGCGTCCAGCGCGGCGAAGTAGCGATTGGCGAACAGCGTGTCGAAGCGATCCATGCGCGCCCCGTCCTCGAACTCCCCGCCCGCGATCCCGCGCTTCACGCGCAACGTCACCGCGCGATAGAGCGCCGGAAAGTACGCCAGTGGGCTCTGCCGCGCACGATAGTCCGCGATGACCCCCTCCAGCAACACCAGCACTTCGTCGATATTCTGAGCCGCCATCGTCTTCCTCACCCTCGGGTTTCGGCGCATCCCCGGGACAGTTAAGCCCCCCACAGGATACTCTGCCGCCCATCAGGGGCATCAGTTTCTGCGCGACCCCGACGGCGCTCTCCTCGCAATAGAGCGAGTGGGCTCGGCCCCAAACGGCACTCGTCGAGCTAGAATATGCCCTCTGCACGGAAACGCGCGACAACCCTGCCCGACCTCGCCCAGCGATGCCTTCGGCCGTGCGCAGCACGGCACTGACACCATGGTGCGCCTTCGAGACGACGCAGGGAACGGACGCTCGATCACGGAGCGCCCTGCCCAGGGTCGTCTTTGGATCATCCTGGCGTCGCGAAACGACGACCAACGGCGAGCCCTCCCCCGCCAGGCAACGCATCAGCGAGGTTTGGATCCGCGACAGCGCGGATCCTGGCCTTACCACCGCAGCCACGAGCGCCCGGCTCCACGAGCTCGCGGATGTCGTTGGGCTCATCCTGATGCCGCGCACGCGGGCATCAGGTCTGCGCAGCGTCACACGCCCGCCGCACACAACCCCGCAGCCAGGTGTGCCCCGCATCGTTGTCAAAGCGCGGGCTCCACGCCTGCGCGATGGCGACCTTCATCGGCGTGCCGGTGACGGAGAGCCGGCTCAAGCCGAACGTGTCGACGATGACCGCGGCCAGGCGGTTCGGCAGCAAGGTGTACGCTTCGCTGGCGCGGACCAGCGCTGCCGCCGCCAGGAACGACGGCACGATGCGGCTCGGCGGAGGCTGGCGGCGGCCGCGGCGGGGCCGGATGAGTTCGTCCAGCTTCGCGCGCTGCGAGGCGACCGCAATCTGGTCGAGCGCTGCGAGGCGCGCCGCCGGTAGGCGGCGATTCGCCAGCGGATGGCCGTTGCGGACGACGGGGATCATCTCCTCCTGATACAGCACCGAGATGCGCAGGTCGGGCGCGAGCCCGTACTGGACGCCGATATCGAGGTCGACCTCGAGCCCTTCTGCGAGCAAGGAGCCGATGAAATGGAGCGCCACGCCGGGCGCCTCGCGGCGCACGATCAGGTCGAGCGCGTGGCCCACGGTCACGATCGTGGCGTCGGAAGCGCGAATGATGAAGGTGCGCTCGAGCTCGGCGATGTTCAGCGGCTGCTCGGGCCGGAGCAGCGTACCGATCTCGCTCGCTGCGCGCGCCACGCGTTCGCGCATCGCGAGCGCGCGTGGCGTCGGCACCAGCCGATTTCCGGAGCGGACGAAGAGCGGGTCACCCACGGCAGCGCGCAGCCGGGAGAGTGTGTGACTCATCGCCGGCGGGCTCACGTTCATGATGCGGGCCGCCCTGGTGACGCTGCCGGCCCGGAGCAGCGCGTCGAGCGCGAGCAGAAGGTTGGCATCGGCGGATTGCATTTCGTGCATGTAGCATGTTCGAATGTTTCAATCGATTCATTCCGCACCAGGGCTAGATTGAGCGCATGCTCATGGTCACCTCTCCGCATCACCGGTGGGTCGTGCTCGGCACGTGCTGCCTGGCGCTGTTCCTCACCGCGCTGGACGCCACCATCGTCAACATCGCGCTGCCGGCGCTCCGCAGCGATCTGCACGCGAGCGTCGCGGAGCTGCAGTGGTCGATCGACGCCTACACGGTGGTCGTGGCGAGCTTTCTGCTGCTGGCGGGCTCGCTCGCGGATCGCTTCGGGCGCCGCAAGACGTTCCAGGTGGGCCTGGTGGTGTTCAGCCTCGGCTCGTTGCTCTGTAGCCTCGCGCCGAGTGCTTCGGCGCTGGTGGGGTTTCGCGTCCTGCAGGCGCTCGGTGGAGCGATGCTGAATCCCGTGGCCATGTCGATCATCATCAACACCTTCCTCGATCCGAAGGAGCGCGCCCGAGCCATCGGCATCTGGGGAGCTGCCTTTGGTGTGTCGATGGCGGCGGGGCCGCTGCTCGGAGGCCTGCTCGTCGAGAGCATCGGCTGGCGCTCGATCTTCTGGGTGAATCTCCCGGTCGGCATGCTCGCCCTGTTCCTGACCGCACGCTTCGTGCGCGAGTCCCGCGCCGCTCAACCGCGGCGCTTCGATCTCGTCGCTCAGGCGCTCGTGATCGTCGCTCTGTTCGCGTTGACTTCGACCGTGATCGACGGGCGGCACGCGGGCTGGACGTCATGGCCCATCGCCGCCGGCTTCGCGACGGCGATCGGCAGCGGAGTGGGTCTGGTGGCGTGGGAGTCGCGCCGGCGTGAACCGATGCTCGACCTGCGGTTCTTTCGCAGCCTGCCGTTTGCGGCAGCGACGCTGCTGGCGGTGCTCGCGTTCGCGGCCTTCAGCGGCTTTCTGTTCCTGAACTCGCTCTATCTGCAGGAGGCGCGAGGCCTGCGCGCCTCCGCCGCCGGTCTCGCCACGCTCCCGGTCGCGCTGGCGCTCATCGTGTGTTCGCCGCTATCGGGGCGCCTCGTGGCGGCGGGGCGCGCCCGGCTCGCGCTGGTCGTCGCGGGCACGGCCGTGGCCAGCGCGGCGTTGCTCCTGACCGCGCTCGCTCAGCACACCTCGCTCGCTTACCTGCTCTCCGCCTACGCCATCTTCGGCATCGGGCTGGGCCTGGTGAATGCGCCGATCACGAACACGGCCGTATCGGGCATGCCCCGGTCCCACGCCGGGCTCGCGTCGGCCGTGGCATCCACCAGCCGCCAGGTGGGCGCGTCGCTCGGCGTGGCCCTCGCCGGTGCGCTCGCGGGGACGGGCATCGAGTCCGCGCACCGGCCCGACTTCGCCGCCGCCACCCACCCCGTCTTCTGGGTCATCTCCGGGCTCGGTGTGGGGATCGTGGTGCTCGGCCTCCTGTCCACCGGCGCGCGTGCACGGGCGAGCGCTGCGCGCGTCGCCTTCTTGCTCGATGCGCCGGCGGAGGCCCGGCGCATCCAAAGCGAATCGGCGCTCAGCTCCACTCTCGACCTTGCGACCCTGCGACCTTGCTCAGGGCAGCCCCGGACGCAGCCGACCGAGCCGTGAACAGGACCGCCCCGGTCCACCATCAGCGCGGCGTGTCCGCCGCCGGCGTGGAGGCGACACATTGTGAATCATCGTAGCGACAGTCCGCTCCGCAGCGGACGAATCCGCTGCGGCCCTCTGCGCACGCGGGCATGACATCGAGCTTCGCGCCGTCGTTGCCGTCGCAGTCCTCGCCAGGCTCGATGATGCCGTTCCCGCAGCATTCCGTACTGTCGAGATTGCTGCACCGGGGCTGATTGAGGCACTCGACCGTGACGCTGGCCGAGTCCGTGCAATCCCCCTGGCCCTGATCCACGATCACCGTCGCGCTGATTTGCTGCGGCCCTTCGAGGGAACCACAGTTGAAGTCGACGGGGTTCGAGGGCAGCGCGTGGTAGCCGCCGTTCTCGCGCGAGATGTTGCCGCCTTCGCTGTGCCAGCGGATGCTGGTCAGTCTCTTGTCGGTGCGGTCCATGGCGAGCACCTGGCTGACGTAATCCAGCGGCATGGGCGGCACCCCATCCCGCAGCTGCAACGTGACGGTGGTCGCCCCGTAATTCATCACGATAACCCCGGGAGAGGCCGAAATTCCCGCGATCAGATCGCAATGGGGTAAAGGGAGCTGTGTCTCGATGACAGCGCCGCCGGCATCGGCAAGGGCAGACGCGCATGCCAGCGCGACCGTCACCCGCGAGATGGTTCCCGCAGCGACGTCAAAGCTCGAGCTGCCGTGGCAGTCTCCCGCGTCGAGATCGACCTGGTAGCCGTCGCCCGCGGGCAATTCACCGAATGAGACGGAGGCTCTGCCGCCGTCGCGCGTGTTCGCGCTCTGCATCTGCGGCACAAAGTCGCTGCCGGGACGTGAAACGGTGACAGTGACCGCCGTTCCATCGCTCGCCGTGATGGCAAGCTCGACGCTGCCCGCCGCCGCGCTGGAGCGAGTGCCAGCGAGCGACGTGACGTCGTGTTGGGAGCAGCCGAGCGCGAGCGCGCCGGCCCCGAGCGCTGAGTAAAGCCTGTTCATGGATGCCCCGCGAGTGGTGAGGGTGAGAGCGATGGGCGACCCGAGCACGCGCCGCATCGCTGGAACACGGCGCTGCAATGCAAGATCGATGCGCAGCGCAGCAACCCAGCAGAGCTTGCTGACTCCCGAAAAAGCCGCGAGAAATGCTTCTACTGCCCACCCACTCCAGCACCGCGGCGCCTCATGTCGCGCTTTGCCGCGGGCGCGGGCTATCGAGGTACGCGTCGGGCGTTCCAAATCGAACCGCTCGCAGGCGCACAAATCTGCCACAATCCCGCGCCACGATGCAGACGACAGCTGACCCGAGCGCGACCAAGCGCACTCCAGCGCCCCGGGCCTGGCTCCTGTGCTGCGCAACCGCTCTGGCTTGCACAGCGGATGCTGCCGCGCAGCGCGTCGTCCCGGATGCCGATGCCAGCGTCGGTCCCATCTCCCTCTTCAATGGCGTCGACTTCACGGGCTGGGACCGCTACCTCGGCAAGCCATCCGAGAGCGAGCCCGCCCTCGGGCTCGACAACGATCCGCGCGCCGTCTACTCCGTCGTGACGCTCGACGGCGAGCCGGCGATCCGCATCAGCGGGGAGATCTGGGGCGCGCTGATCTCGCAACAGTCGCTCGGCGACTTCCACCTGCGCGCCGAGTACAAATGGGGAACGCTGACCTGGCCGCCACGGAACCTGATCGACAGCGGGGTCATGTACCTGTCGCGCGGACCGCTCGGTGCGGTCAACGCCGGAGGCCCTGACCTGTCGGACCCGATCGGTAGCGGCGCCTTCCTGGTCTCGATGGAGTACCAGGTCCTGCCGCGAGATATCGGCGGCATCTACAATCTCGGCCCCATCGCTTTCCAGCCAGCGACACGCACGCCCGGCAGCGAGCGCGCCGGCGAGTGGAACCAGATCGACATCCTCTTTCAGTCCGGCGTGGCGCAGCACTTCCTCAACGACGAGCTCGTCGGCGGCGGCTCCGAGTTTCAGCTGGAATGGCCGGGGGAAGCCCCGATGCCGCTGCGAGACGGCAAGCTGCAAATCCAGTCCGAGGGCGCCGAGATCTACTACCGCCAGATCGAGCTCTTGCCGCTTCGCTGAGCGCGCCGCTCAATAGCTGACCTGCTTCGGCGCCGAATGGGTGTTATGCTCCGGTTGTGGCGCGCCTGACCGACAAGCAGATGGAGCGCATCGCCAGCGCCGTGGCGGAGCCGCGGCGTTTCAAGATTCTGAAGGACCTGTCCGCGCACGGGGAGCCCATGCAATGCAGCTCCATCGTGGGTTGTCATGGCGTCAGCCAGGCGACCATCTCGCATCACCTCAAGGAACTCGAGACGGCAGGCCTGATCGAGATCGTGCGCGAAGGTAAGTTCGCCAACATCGTGCTGCGGCGCGAGGTGTGGGACGCCTACGTGGCGCGGCTGGCCGAGCTTTGATACTTGCGGGACGCCCGCACCCGAGGCTCCGAGGTTGGCGCGGCCTTGACGGCACCCGCGGGCATTCTTAGATGTTGGTCTAAGTGAGGAGCCGGCTCCGCCCGCGGGCGGACGGGACCGCTCCATTTCAACGCGGTCTACACTTAGACGATTGTCTATGTGTCGAATAATACGGAGAGAAACATGGGCAAGCTGAGTGGCAAGGTGGCGGTGGTGACGGGCGCGTCGAAGGGGATCGGGGCCGGTATCGCGGCGGCGCTGGGCGCGGCGGGCGCGGCGGTGATCGTGAACTACGCTTCAGACGCCGCCGGCGCCGAGCGGGTGGTGGCGGAGATCGTGCGCGGCGACGGGCGCGCCATCGCGGTGCAGGGGGACGTGTCCAACGCCGGCGACGTACAGCGCCTGTTCCGCGAGGCGAAGCGCGAGTTCGGCGCGCCCGACATCGTGGTCAACAACGCCGGCGTGTTTCGCTTCGACCCCATCGAGTCGGTCAACGCGGACGAGTTTCACCGCCAGTTCGACATCAACGTACTCGGACCCCTGCTCGTCACCCAGGAGGCC
>JAICTU010000563.1 GCA_025936205.1 Polyangiaceae bacterium
CCGTACGTGAGCGCCGGCGGCGCGGCCACCGAGATCTACACGCGCAACTACCAGTACCTGTTCGGGTTGCTCTCGCCCGTGGAGGTGCTGGGCGACACGCTGATGCAATGGATCGATCGCCAGCAGCAAGCAGGCAAGCTGCCCAAGTCGGCGCGCATCGCGCTGGTCTGGGAGAACACCTCCCACGGCAAAGACTTCCGGCGCGGGGTGAGCGAGTTTGTGAGCAAGAGCAACGGTGCCTACACACTGGTGGTGGACGAAGCCTTCGAGCTGAACGGTAAGGACTTCGGTGCCCTGCTGGGCAAGGTCAAGGCCGCCTCCGCCGACCTGTTTCTGGCGGATGCGCATCTGCCGGACTACATCACGCTGCAGCGTCAGTACGTGAGCCTGGGCCTGTGCCACAAGCTGGTCAGCTACGGCGCGCGCGGCGCGGAGAAGGGCGCCATGGAGGCCCTGGGCAAGGAGAACGTGAGCTATATCCTGTCCGCGGTCTGGTGGAGCGCCGGGCTGGCGGAGAAGAACCCGCTCGCCAAGAAGTTCCTGGCCGCCTTCGAGGCGCGCTACCACCACCAGCCCGACTGGTATCAAGCGTTTGCCTATGAGTCGGCGCTCGCGCTGTTCCACGCCATTCAGAGCGCCGGCAGTGTCGACCGCGAGAAGGTCCGTGCGGAGCTGGCGCGGCTGGAGATGCCGTCGCTCAATCCCAGCGGCACGCTCAGCTTTCCCAAGCAGTTTGGCCAGCAGGCGCACAATCCCTTCGTGGTGCAACAGAACCTGCCCGATGGCAGCTCCCCCATCATCTACCCAGATAGGGTGGCGGCAGCGGCGGGCGTGGCGCCGAATCCGCGCTGCGCGCAGCCGTAGCGCTCCTCGCTGGACTGCTGGGCCCTGCCACGTGACTGAACTGCTCGACCTGCTGATCTCGGCGCTGCTACTGGCCGGCTTGTATGCGCTGATGGCGTACGGGCTCGGCTTGATCTACGGCGTGCTGCGCGTGGTCAACCTGGCGCACGGCGGCGCCATCATGGCCGGCGCATACCTGGGCTGGGTGCTGCACGAGCGCTGGGGCCTCGATCCGTACCTGGCGCTGCCGATCGTGCTCGCGCTGGGCTTTGCCGCGGGCGCGCTGCTGTACCTGGGCCTGGTGCGCCACCTACCGCGCGGGGCAGCAGGGGGGCCTGCATCGCTGCTCTTGTTGTTTGGGGTGTGGCTGCTGCTTCGGAACGCGGCGTACCTGTTGTTCAGCGGCAACGACCAGGTGATCCGTACCGCCTATTCCACGCGCTCCATCGCGCTGTTCGGAACCTTCGTATCGCTGAACCGCCTCGCCGTGCTGGGCGCCGCGCTCGTGATCCCGATCGGGCTGCAACTGCTGCTGCAGCGCACCTATCTGGGCAAGGCCGTGCGCGCCGTGGCGCAGAATGCCGACAGCTGCACGCTCGTGGGAGTGGACGTGGAGCGCGTGTACACCTTCACCTTCGGGCTCGGCACGGCGCTGGCCGCCGCCGCGGGCCTGCTCTCGGCGACGCTGTTCGCGTTCAACCCGAGCTTCGGCGCCGCCGAGCTGCTCAAGTCCTTCGTGGTGGTGGTGCTGGGCGGTCTGGGCAGCGTGCTGGGCATGGGCGTGGCCGCGCTGATCCTGGCTCTGGTCGAGGCGTTTGCCATCCTGGTGCTGCCATCGTATCTGACCAGCGCGGTCGGCTTTGTGATGCTGGTGCTGGTCTTGGTGCTGCGGCCCGGCGGCTTGTTCGGGCGGCCCGTGCTGGGATGAAGCGACCTCGTCTGTCTCGAAGCGCGCTGGCGCTGGTCGCCGCGGCGCCGTTGCTCGCGCTCGCGCCGCTGTTGCTCGAGCCCTACGCGCTGAATCTGTGCACGCTCAGCTACCTGATGATGGCCGGAGCGCTCGCCTGGAACTGGCTCGGCGGCTTCGTGGGTCAGATCAGCTTTGGCCACGCCGCGATGTTTGGTGTCGGGGGCTTCGTATCGGCCCGGCTCTTGCTCTCCTTTGCCTGGCCCGCGCCGCTGGCGTGGCTCGGAGGCGGGCTCGCCGCGGGCACGTTTGCGCTGCTGGCGCAGCCCACGCTGCGGCTGCGCGGGCCTTACTTCTCGATCGCCACGATCGGGCTCGGCGAAGCGGCGCGCCTCCTCTTCACCTACTGGGACGCGTTCACCGGCGGAGCGTCGGGTGTTTCACTCCCGCTCGTGCCGGACGGCAAGGCGCAGCTCTACTACTGGGGCCTCGGGCTGGCGCTGCTCACTTCGGCGGGCTCCTTCTGGTTGCGCCGCTCGGAGCTGGGGCTGGAGCTGCTGGCGATTCGCTCGGATGTGGAGGCCGCTGCCGACGTCGGAGTCTCCGCGGGCCGCTTGCAGCTCGGCATGTTGCTGCTGTCGAGCGCCGTCGTCGGGCTCAGCGGGGCGCTCTATGCATCGTTCTTCGGCTTCATCGAGCCGCGCGACATGTTCGGTTTCGACCGCTCGATCGCCTTCGTGCTGATGGGTGTGATCGGCGGCCTCGGCACCGCGCTGGGGCCGCTGCTGGGCGCCCTCGTGTTTGTGCTCGTACAGCAGTTCTTGCTCGGCTCCTACACGGAGCTGTACCTGGGCTTGTACGGAGCGCTGCTCGTGGCCATCATCCTGTTCGAGCCGCTGGGGCTGTCGGGTCTGGGGCTGCGCTGCGTGCGCTACCTGCGGCGCGGACGGACGCCGGCGACCGCGGGAGGCGCGCCATGACGGCGCTGCTCCAGGCACGGCAGCTATCCAAGCGCTTCGGCGGTCTGATCGCGCTCGACCGCGTCGACCTGGAGCTCGCGCCCCGCGAAATCCTGGGCGTGATCGGCCCCAATGGCGCGGGCAAGAGCACGCTATTTTCTCTCATCACCGGCTCGCTCGCGCCGACGACAGGGGAGGTGCTGCTCCAGGAGCGGCGCTTAACGGGGCTGCCTGCCGAGCGCGTCGTGCGCGCCGGCGTGGTGCGCACGCACCAGATCGTGCGGCCCTTTGCGCAGCTCACCGTGCTCGAGAACGTGTGCGTGGCGGCGCGCTGCGCGGTACGGCGCAACGGCGGCGAGGCGCGCGAGCAGGCCCAGCGCGAGCTGCACTTCACCGGACTGTCGGAACGGGCACAACAGCTCCCGTCGGCGCTCACGCTCGCCGGCAGAAAGCGTCTCGAGCTAGCGCGGGCGCTCGGCACCGGCCCCAAAGTGCTGCTGCTCGATGAAGTGATCGCCGGCGTCAATCCCGCAGAGGCTCAGGCCTTGGCCGAACTGATCCGCCGCATCCGCGACGAACGCGGCATCGCGATCGTCCTGACCGAACACGTGCTGCCGGCCGTGCGGGCGCTGTGCGACCGGCTCCTGGTGCTCGATCAAGGCCGCGTACTCGCGCAGGGCGCACCCGCTGAAGTGCTACAACGCCCGGAAGTGATCGAAGCGTACCTGGGCAAGGCGGCCGAGCCATGAGCACGCCGCTGCTCGAGCTGCGCGACGTCTGCGTCGCGTATGGGGACGCCCCGGTGCTGCACGACCTGTCCTGCGACGTCCACGAAGGCGAGATCGTCACCCTGCTGGGCTCCAACGGCGCAGGCAAGACCACGACCCTGCGCGCCATCGCGGGCCTGTGCCGCGTCCAGCGCGGCGAGATCCTCTTTCGCGGCGCGTCCTTGCTGGGCGTGCCGCCGTCAGGGCGACCGGCGCTGGGCATCGCGCTCGTCCCCGAAGGCCGCGAGCTGTGGCCCCAGCTGAGCGTGCTCGAAAACCTCGAGCTGGGCGCCTACGCGCGCGCGGCGCGCGCCCAACGCGAGCGCAACCTCGCCCGCGTCTACGAGCTATTCCCGCGCCTGCGCGAGCGCGGCGCCCAGGCCGCCGGCAGCCTCTCCGGCGGCGAACAGCAAATGTGCGCGATCGGCCGCGCGCTGATGAGCCAGCCCCAGCTCCTGCTGCTCGACGAACCCAGCCTGGGCCTCGCGCCGCGCGTGGCGCAACAACTGCTCGAAGTCGTGACCGAGCTACGAGCGAGCGGCACGACCGTGCTCCTGGTCGAACAGAACCTGCGCCAGGCGTTGACGGTGGCGCAACGCGGAACCGTGATCGAGGGCGGCCGCGCCCGCCTGCGCGGCACGAGCCGCGAGCTGCTCGACAACGCGGAGATCCGCGCGGCGTATCTGGGGCTCTGAAGTGTCGCTGATCGGCCGCAGCGGCTCACCGATCAGATTGCGGCGCGGACAAGGCCGGATCGGCGCTTCGAGCGACGGAGGCCCGTCCGGCGCTGCTGCTCGAGTTGAGCGATGCGCTCCGGACGCTCAGCGATCCGGTTGCCATCCGACAGACTGCGCTGCGGCTCCTCGGCGAGCATCTCGGGGTGGCGCGGGCTCATTCTCAACGTCGAGCGTGATGCAGGCGGCGGCTGGATTGATCTCGTCGAGCGTGGCTACCGGAGGGAACCCGCTGCGTCTGAATTCGTTGGTCCCAAGGCGCGTCTTGCTCGACGGCGCGTTGAAGGCGGACTTTGGCGCGCGCAATATCGATGTGATCTGTTCCAACACCTGCGCAATCGGCCCGATCAACTCTCGAAGCTCCGAGACCAGCTTCGCCTTTCGAACATGCGACACGAAATTATTGGTATCGCAGCTGGGCAGGCGCACGCCGCGAGCCCGCGCAAGCCCGCGCAGGGTCGTAACATATCGGGCGCGCGTCTCCACCAACGTGCGCCTGACGCTCAGCTCCAGCCGCAGCTGCCGATCGGTTTTCCGTCCGTGTGAGCCAACACCGAGCTGCCGAACTCGTGTCGTGTCAAAGAGCAAGACCTCGTTCCCCCCAGCTCGTCGACTCGGCATGCACATGCCAGGCCTCCCGGCACGCCTCAATGGCGATCCGTGCCGGCGCACATCCTGTACCAAGCAGGTCACTCGAGCTGCTCAGCGCACTTACCGTTCGGCGCGCGAGCACTTGGCTGCCTCGACTTCGCAATAGGATAGCTTTCTCACCGCCCAATCCAGCGCTACACTCCTCATGGCCAGCGTCTCCTTTCGGGCCCCACTCCTTTGCACCTTTGAGTGCGCGGGGCTGTCGTCCGTTTCGGCTGGCGGCGAGACGTCGCCGTTTTTTTTCGTTCGTGACCTCCGTGTCCTGTCGCTGGGCTGCGGCGCCGTTGCGGCTGCGCCTGCCTGTGCTCCCTTCGCCGCAGCACCTGCTTGACGTTCGCGCACTTTGGTACTCCTGCCGGTTGAGACTTCGTCGACAGCTCCCAATTGCCGACTCGTTCCATCTTGGGCATGAGATGGGGCCGTGCGGAAACGAAGCGCGCACGCCGACGGAGCGCGATCCTCGTCGAGGCTCCGGATCGGCGCACCCGATGGTTGCCGCGCGTGAATTTGCAGCTGCAGAGAAGGTCGCGAGAGACAAGTTCAACGCTCCATGAAAATGGCGTGTGCGCGGTCGATTTCGCTGGCCACGATCTGCACGACTCGAG
>JAICTU010000786.1 GCA_025936205.1 Polyangiaceae bacterium
CTACCTCACGTCGGAACGCCACGCTGAGCAGCGCGGGGTTCGTGAAGCCGCTCTGCTTCGCGATCTCTGCCAGCGGCAGCGCCGTGGTCGCGAGCAGCCGGCGCGCGACCTCGACGCGGGCTCGGCGGATCTCGTCGACCACGGTGCGGCCCAGGTGGCGACGAAAGCGCCGCTCGAGCCGCTGCCGTGACACCTGCACGGCGCCGGCCAGCATCGGTACTGTCAAACGTTCGGCGACGTGTCCGCGGATCCAGGTCACCGCCGCGGAGACCAGCGCATCGTCGATGGCGAAGGCGTCGGAGGAGCGGCGCACCACCACGTCCAGCGGCTCCACGAGCAGCCGCTTGCCCGCGAGCGGAGCACCAGCCAGGCCGATCTGCACCAGCCGTGCCGCGCGCTCCCCGAACTCATGCCAGGGCACGGCGACGCTGGAGAGCGGCGGGGCAGTGATCTCGCATTCGAAGGCGTCGTTGTCGACACCGACCAGCGCGACGTCTTCCGGTACCCGCAGCTGAGCGGCTCGGGCATAGCGCGCGATCATGCGCGCCCAAGCGTCGCACAGCACGAAGATACCGCATGGTTTGCGCAGCTGGGAGAGCCAGGCCATGATCGCGCCAGGGCACTCCTCCCGGCGCAGCGGGGCGTCGGCTTCAGACCACCAGGCAGGCTCGAGCTGAGCGCCCCGTTGAGCTGCCGCCCGGCGAAAGAACTCCTCTCGCCCCACGCCCCAGTCGTCGAAGCGGAAGGTGGTGAGATTGCGAAAGCCGCGCGCCAGCAAGTGCGACACGGCCAGATCGGCGATGCGCGCCTCATCCAGCAGCACCGACGCGACGCCCTCGGCGCTGCGATCGGTGTTGATGGAGACCGACACGCAACCGCGCAGCTGTTCGGGCCAGGGCCCCGAGAAGCTGGGGCCGATCACGGCCGCGCTCGGCGGCAGCTCCTGGGCGAGGCGGTTCAGGTCCGCGGACGGCTGGTAGTGAAGCACCGACCAACCTCGCTCATGGGCGACGCGCGAAAAGCCTCGCAGTGTGCCGCGGGACCAACCTGCGGAAGAATCGAGCACGAGCAGCACGCGTGGTCCGGAGCGATCCGCTTCACGCGGACGCGAGCTCGTGGGGGCTCGGCGGGGCAAGCCATCGACGCGGTGCAACATACGGTGAGGAGAGTGCAGCCCTGCTGCGGAGAGCCACTCGCGAAACGCTACCACGCGCGGCGAAGCGAGGACGACGTCAAATCGGCGCTGAACGCCCCGGAACGAGCGCCATTTCGCCGAGGTCCTGGCCCTGCACCAGGCCAGGAAACGTTTCCCCACCTTCAGGAGGTGTGCGGCCTCTTTTCTTCTGCGCGCACGGCGTTCTCGGCTGGCTTGATCCCCGCGCCGCGCCTTGCGGCGTAGACCTGCGTGAACTCGGCGCCCATGAACAAGATCTGCGCCGAGTAGTACACCCAGACGATCAGCGCGACGAGGGAGCCTGCGGCCCCGAACGCCGACGTGGTCGATGCTCTGCCGACGTACCAGGCGAGGGCGGTACGCCCGATGCTGAACAGCACCGCCGTCACGAAGCCGCCGATCCACACGTCGCGCCAGGCGGTCTTCGCGTCCGGCACGGTCTTGAAGGTCAACGCGAAGACCACGGTGGTGAGGGCCAGCCCCACCAGCAAGTTGAGAACATGCCACAGCGCCGGCAAAGGCACGAGGTGTGAGAAGTAGCTGGTGGCGGCCACCACGCCCGCGCTGACGACCAGCGAGACCAGGAGCAGGAACGCCACGCCCATCACCATCGAGAACGAAAAGAAGCGATCACGGATGAAGCCACGGATGCCGCGCCCGGGCTTGGGCTTCACCTCCCACATGCGGTTCAGGGCGGTCTGCAGCTCACCGAAGACGCCGGAGGCACCGAACAGCAAGACGGCAATGCCGATGGCAGTGCCCAGCACGCCTTGCTCCGGAGAGCGCGCGTTGGCGATCATTGCCTCGATGGCCTTGCCCGCCTGCGCGCCCACCACGGCGGAGATCTCCTCACTGATCCTGCCGCGCGCCGCGTCAGCGCCGAAGACCAAGCCCGCCACGCTCACCGCGATCACCAGGAGCGGCGCGAGCGACAGCATCGTGTAGACCGAGAGCGATGCTGCGAGCCGCGTGGCATCGTCGTCCTGCCACTCTTTCACTGTGGCCTTCACCAGCGGGATGAGACCTTTCAGGTGGTCCCAGGAGGAGCGGTTCCGGTGCTCCGGGCGAGCCGCGCGCTCGGGCGTTGCAGGAGTCCGCGATCGTGACGACGGGGGGGGAAAGGACGGGTCTGCATGCGGACCCACGATGGCTGTGCTCGGCATGCTCCCGCCTTTGCAAACACCGATCCTGCAAACGCCCGCTCCAGCCAGAGCGGCGCCCATGCCGCATTCTCTCGCCATTTCCGCGCAACGAACCGGCCTTGCCATGACAAATCGCCTCAGCCGTGCGAGGGCGGCTCACCGAAGCAGCGCGGACCGTCATGGGTGACCTGC
>JAICTU010000133.1 GCA_025936205.1 Polyangiaceae bacterium
TCGCGTCCCATGAGCTGCGCACGCCGCTCACCGCTCTGAAGCTGCGCCTGCAGTCGACCCTGCACGCGCGCGATCTACCGGAGAAGTCTCAGCATCGCCTGGAGAGCGCGGTGGTGCAGACGGAGCGGCTCGAGCGCCTGATCGAGAACCTGCTCGATGTCTCGCGCATCACGACAGGGCACCTCGAACTGGAGTCGGAGACCTTCGACCTGCGCGAACTGGCTCAGGATGTCACCGAGCGCTTCCGAGAGCAGGCCGCGCGCGGCGGCACCTCGGTCGAGCTGAATGCGCCGAGCCCGGTCGTGGGGCGCTGGGATCGCCTGCGGCTGGAGCAGGTGGCGACGAACCTCCTTTCCAACGCCCTGAAGTTCGGCGAGGGCCGACCGATCGGGGTGGAGGTGCAAGGCGACCAGGAGCACGCGACGCTGACCGTGACCGATCGCGGCATCGGCATCGCTCCGGAGAACGTGGCGCGCATCTTCAACCAGTTCGAGCGCGTGGTGGGGCAGCGCACATTCGGTGGCCTCGGCATGGGTTTGTATATCGCGCGGCAGATTGTCCAGGCGCACGGTGGCAGCGTCCAGGTGGAGAGCGCGGCAGGCCAGGGCTCGCGCTTTCAGATCATCCTGCCGCGCTGATTCGGCGCGGCGTGTGTTTCAGCGATATGTCTACAGCCAAGACAGCGGGAGATCTTGCAACGCTGGGCATGCGATGACCCGTAGCGTTTGCCGACGATGCGAGAGATCGGATCGCATAATGCGACGCGGCGAATTGATCACACCGTTGTAGGTGGCGACACCGTTGGGGCGGAATCGTCGTGTTATGCTTCATGCATGTCATACCTGTATGGCGATTCCACCACGTTCCCTTACGATGTCGATTACATCGATCTGACTCGTCACGGCGTCGAGTGTGCGATGCAACTCCTGTCGGCTCAGCACGCCATCGGCAGCGCGCTCGCTCGCGAAGAATCACAGAGCCAAGGGCGCAATGTCGACCGCGCCCGCCTGATCGGCATGGCCGAGGCGATCGAGGGCGCACTCACGCCGTTTCTCAACGCGGAGTCGGAGCAGCTGGTGCGCGCGGCGGCCCGCGCGCTGCAAGCCGCCAAGGCAGCGCTGGACGATGAACGGGCGGAAGGGGACCGGCGGGCGAACGAGAGCGCGACGCACGCCCAGCACGTCATCCAGCGAGCCAGCGAGTCGGCGCACCGGGCGCTCGAGACGTTCCTCTCGCGCCACGACGTGCCGGAGACGGAGCTGGGTCTGACCTTGAGCTGCGCCGGTGAGCAGGGCTACGGGGGCGAGATCGCCATTCGCTCGCCCTTCGGTATCCGCGCGACCTTCGCGCTGCGTACAGGTGCGGAGCACGGGTGGGTGCGAGCGCGCCGCGTCGGCGAGCTGGCACCCGGTCTGGAAATCCATGTTCCTCAACACTCGGGGTGGATCTCCAAGCGGGTCGAGCTGGCGCCGGTGAAGCTGGATCGCCTGTTCTTCCACAGCGTACGGGTGGCGGGCGCAGAGCTGGAGCTCATGCTGACCAAGACCGCGAGCGGCGGCTCGGGCTATCGGATCTCGGTGGATCTGCGCGGCGCGCGCGGTGTACTCGCCACGCCACTCAACGACAATGGCCTGGCAGATGCGGATCCGCCCTTGACGCTCGACGGGGAAGACGGCGCGCGCATGCTCGAGCTGTCGCAACGGGTGCTCGAGTCCGTTCAGGGTCTGACCGCGCTGCGCGGCAGCATGCGCAGCGTCTCCCTCGACGATCAACCGCTGGAGCAGGTGGAATGGCCGGAGACTGCGGCGCATCGTTTGCTCGCGGAGCTCGCGCCGGTGGTGCTGGAGATCTCACGGCGCTCGGGAGCCCCGGGTGAGCTCGTGTTGCGGCGCGACGTCGGAGGTGGCCGCCGAGAAGAGATCTATGTCACCAAGGCCGAGCTCTGGGAACGCCTGCTGGTGCTGCCGCCGGAGCGCCGCGCAGCCTTCGGAGCGCTGGGCCTCAGCGCGCCGACGCTGACGGTAGCGGAACCACCGCCTGCCTCCGGCACCATCAGTGTTGCACCGGATCTTTCACTGTTTGAGTTAGCGGCTCAGCCCGCTCTGGCAAGCTTGGGGCCGGCCTGAGGCCGGCAGGGGGGTCACCCTACTTTTCCACGAATGCGCGCTCGATCGTGTAGTGCGCGGGCTCGTGGCTCGAGCCTTCTTTAAAGCCCTTCTCCTCGAGCAGTTCGACCAGGTCGGCGAGCATGCGTGGACCGCCGCACACGAGGCCGCGATCGTGCTCGGGCGAGAGCTGGGGCAGCTTCAGGTCGTCGCACAGCTTGCCGCTCCGGATCAGATCGGTGACGCGGCCCTGGTTCTCGAACGGCTCGCGCGTCACCGTCGGGTAGTAGTGCAGCTGCTTCTGCACCGCTTCGCCGATGAACTCGTTCTGGGGCAGCTCGTTCTTGATGTAGTCGGAGTACGCGAGGTCGTTCACGTGGCGCACGCCGTGCACGAGCACGACGTCTTCAAAACGCTCGTAGGTCTCCGGGTCGCGGATGATGCTCAGGAACGGCGCGAGGCCAGTGCCCGTGCTGAACAGGTAGAGGCGCTTGCCCGGCAGCACGTTGCTGATCACGAGCGTGCCCACGGGCTTGTTGTTGACGAGCACCTGCTCGCCCACCTTGAGGTGCTGGAGGCGCGAGGTCAGCGGGCCGTTCTGCACTTTGATGCTGTAGAACTCGAGGTGTTCCTCGTAGTTCGGACTGGCGACGCTGTAGGCACGCAGCAGCGGGCGCCCTTCAACCTCCAGGCCCACCATCAGGAAGTGGCCGTTTTTAAAGCGCAAACCGCGGCTACGGGTGGTCGTGAAGCTAAACAGCGTATCGTTCCAGTGGCGGACGCTGAGCACCGTCTCATGGCTCAGTTGGCTCATGCGCGCGAATATAGTTCCGAGCAATTCATCTGCAAAACGGGATATTCCGCAAAGGATATTCGGTTCCGCCGATAAGACGTCCATTATAATGACGGCGGATCATGCGCTTCACACTGCGGCAGCTGGAGGTGTTCCTGGCGGTCGCCCGCAGCGAGAGCGTGAGCCGCGCTGCGGAGGAGCTGGGCATGTCGCAGTCGTCGGTGAGCGGCGCGCTCGCCGACCTGGAGCAGCAGTTCGGCATCCAGCTGTTTGATCGCATCGGTAAGCGTCTGCGTTTGAACGCGCTGGGTCGTTCGCTGCGCCCGCGCGGGCAAGCGCTGGAGGAGCAAGCGCAGGAGCTGGAGACGGCGCTGTCGGCGCGCAGCAGCGTGGGGCCGTTGCGCATCGGCGCCACGCTGACCATCGGCAACTACGTGGCCATGCCGCTGGTGGCCGCTTTCTTGAAGGATCATCCTGGGGCGCGCATCGAGCTCTCGATCGCCAACACCGCCGAGATCACGCGCAGGGTGCAGAACTTCGAGATCGACATCGGGCTCGTGGAGGGCGAGCTGCGCGAGAGCGGTCTGCGCGTCACTCCCTGGTACGACGACGAGCTGGTGGTGTTCTGTGCGCCCGGTCATCCCTTCAGCCGCAAGCCGCAGCTGAGCGACGAGGATTTGCTCGCGGCCGCCTGGATCGTGCGCGAGCCGGGCTCCGGCACGCGTCAGGCGTTCGAGCAGGCCATGCGCGGCATCCTCTCGGAGCTGGAGATCCGCCTCGAGCTGCAGCACACCGAGGCGATCAAGAGCGCCGTGGAGGCGGGCATCGGCGTGGGCTGCGTCTCGCGCATCGCCGTGCGCGATGCCGTGCGCCTGGGCAATCTGAGCCCGTGCGCGGTGCCGCATCGCGACTTTCGCCGGCGGTTCTTCTTCGCCTTGCACGAGGAGAAGTACCTCAGCCCCGCGATCCAGAGCTGGCTCGAGCTGTGCTCACACTGGAGAGACGACTGATGGCTCAGGGCGGGCAGTCGCCGGGGCAGTTGGCGCTATTTTCGAGCCCGTCTTCGCACAGGAGATCGCCGCAGAAATGGCCGAGCTGGTTGCAGTCGCGGGGGCAATTGCTGGTGCTCTCGCCGACGCCGCAGTAGCCGTCACCGCAGTTGCCCGAGCGGGTGCAGTCGTTGGGGCAATTCGAGGTGTTCTCGAAGGACTCGCAGCGGCCATCGCCGCACACGATCGATGCGTCACAATCGACTGCACAATCGGCGATGTTTTCGCTCGGGGCGCAAACGCCATCGCCGCACACGGGACAATCGCCGGGGCAATTCTGAGGGGTCTCACCGGGCGAGCACAGCTCGTCGCCACACGAGCGGCAGTCGGCCGGGCAAGACTGTGCGTCCTCGGAGCCATCGCAAAACCCATCGCCGCATTCGATGGGGCAATCATCGGAGCACTGCGCCCTGGGCTCGTTGCACAACCCGTCCCCACACTGGTGGCAGTCGACGGCACAGAGCGCCCCCGTCTCGCCTTTCTCGGGGCTACAGACTCCATCTCCGCAGAACCCGCAGTCCTGGCGGCAGCTGGAGGCGGTTTCTGGAGGGGTGCACTCTCCGTCGCCGCACTCGGCGCAATCGTCCGGGCAGTCGCGCAGGTTTTCGACGTTCGGCGAGCAGATGCCGTCGCCGCACTCGGCGCAGTCGAGCGCGCAGCTGCTCAGGCCTTCGAAGTTCGGTGTGCAAATGCCGTCACCGCACACCTTGCAGTCCGCGGGACAGCTGGACAGGTCTTCGTTGAACGCGCAGAAGCCGTCACCGCAGGTCGAGCAGTCATCGAAGCAGGTGTTGCGCGTCTCGCCGCCCGTGCAGAGCCCGTCGCCGCACACGCTGCAGTCGTTCGGGCAGCTGGAGACGGTTTCGATGCCCTGGCACCTGCCGTCGCCACAGCGCACGCAGTCGGACGGGCAAGCGTCGCCTACCTCGCAGGTGCTGTTGCAGATCCCGAGGCAATCCTGGGCGCAGTTGTTGCGCGTCTCAGCGATCTCGCAGCGCCCGTTGCCGCAAACGTTGGAAACGAAGCAGTCCTTGGGGCACGAGTCGAAGCTCTCCGTGGCGAGGTCGCAGCTGCCGTCGCCACAGTTCGCGCAGTCGCTGGTACAGCCGTCGCTGACGTCGCAGATGCCGTCACAGTTCGGGTCGCAGTCCCGGGGACAGCTGGCGCGCGTCTCCCCAGACTCGCAGGCGCCGTTGCCGCAGAAGGTGCCGGAGGCACAATCGCTGGGGCAGGTTCGGGCGCTTTCCGAGGTGTCGCAGATGCCGTTGCCGCAAGTGGCGCTGGTTGAACAGTCCTGGGGACAGGTTCGGGCGCTTTCGAAGGCGGAACAGCGCCCATCACCGCAACTGGCAGTGGTGGAACAATCGGCGGGACAGGTCACCGCCGTCTCGCTGTCGTCGCAGTCGCCGTCGCCGCAGCTCGCTCGGCAGTCGACGCTACAGGTCTGCCCGCCTTCGTTGTCGCTACAGACGTTGTCTCCGCAGTAGCAATCGGCAGAACAGTTCGTGGAGTTTTCTCGAGGAGCGCAGATGCCGTCGCCGCACTCGGCGGATTCGATCGGGTTCTCACCGAGCGGAGCACGACCGCATGCGCCGAACACACCGGCGCCTGCAATCAACAGTGCGCCCCAGCCAAACAACCCCCATGCAGAGCGCATCCGCGGCATGACCACACCCATTGAAACACGCCCCTCGACCCGGCGCAAAAGGCGTCGGCGTGCTTCCGTCTCGTTTCTCGATACACCGCCCAAAACCGGCCCACGCACCAAGGCTGCCGATCGCGGCTGCCGAGAGCGGTTCCGCTAAGCTAAAAGGGCGACGTGACGCGCGACCGCTACGGAATGGAGCCGAATGCTTCCGATTGAAAAGTTGGTGGGGATCCGCCGGCGCCGAGAGGAGCTGGACCAACTTCTTTGTGACCCGGCAGTGATCGCCGATCACACCAAGCTCCAGGAGCTCAATCGCGAACGCAGTCACGTGGGGGCCCTGGTCGAGGTCTTCGATCAGTGGACCGACCTCGAACGGCGCATCAAGGAAGACCGCGAAGCTCTTAGCGATCCCGATCTGGGCCCCCTGGCCGAAGAGGAGCTCCCCGGGCTGGAGAAGCAGCGCGATGAAGTGGAGCAGCGCATTCAGGTGCTGCTGCTGCCGCAGGACCCACGCGACGACAAGAACACCCTGCTGGAGATCCGCGCCGGGACGGGCGGCGAGGAAGCCGCCCTGTTCGCGGCCGATCTGTTTCGAATGTACGCCCGCTACGCAGAGCCACGCGGCTGGAAGGTGGAGGTGCTGAGCCGCTCGGAGGCTGCACCGGGAGCCTACAAAGAAATCGTGGCGCTGATCAGCGGGCAGCGCGTGTTCTCGACCCTCAAATACGAAGGCGGGGTGCACCGCGTGCAGCGCGTGCCGAGCACCGAGGCGCAAGGTCGGACCCACACGTCGACGGCGACCGTGGCCGTGCTGCCTGAAGCGGATGACGTCGAGGTCAACATCGATGAGAAGGATCTGCGCATCGACATCGCCGCGTCGGGCGGACCTGGCGGTCAGGCCGTGAACACCACGAACAGCGCCGTGCAGATCACCCACCTTCCGACGGGTATGATCGTCAAGTGCCAGGACGAGCGCAGCCAGCTGAAGAACAAGGCGCGCGCGCTCAAGGTGCTGAAGAGCCGCCTGCTCGACCTGGAGATCAAGCGCCAGCAGGACGAGATCCGCGACGAGCGGCGCAGCATGGTGGGCCAGGGCGAACGCTCCGAAAAGATCCGGACTTACAACTTCCCCCAGAATCGCATGACCGATCACCGCATCGGCCTGACCTTGTACAAGCTGGATCGCGTGATCGACGGCGATCTAGACGAGCTACTACAGGCGCTGAACGCCTGGCACCAGGCCGAGCGCTTGAAGGGCGAAGACCCGACGAAGCTGTGAGGGGCACGCGTCCGTGAACGATCTCAGCGAGCGACCCAAACAGCGCGCCAAGGGGGGCTCCAACACAGTGAGCCCCGACGGGCTGTTGTGCGCGCTGGTGCTGGCACCCGATACGTTCGCGCGCAACCGCTTCTTCGGCCTGTACGAAGACCCGGTGCTGCGCCGCACGCGGCGGCGCGCGTATCATGTGCGCGGGATCCTGCGGCAGCTGCTCGGCCAGGGCAAAGAGAAGGCACTCCTGATCGGGCGCTTCGATCTGGACGACGAGCGAGTGCTCCTGCGCTACCGCGTCGAGAACGTGAAGCTGGTCCGCACCACGGCGCTGACGGCGCTGGAGTCAGCGGTGCTCAGCTTCGCTTTGCACCGCGCCGGCCAAGGCGACCTCGATCCAGAAGACCGCGCACGAGTCGAGCGCGCCCTGGAGAGCCTGGGTAGCTCGCTCCTCTGAGGAGCGCGTCATTTGATGGAGAGGTGTTGATCATGGCTCACGCTATCAGTCGCCGCCGTTTTTCTGCTGCCCTCGCCAGCGCTGCCGCCGCGTTGGCGGTGCAGCGCTCGGGCGCGCAATCTCCTCCAGCACGGTTGAAGGTGGGGGTGCTGCTGCCCCGCTCGGGGTTGCAGGGCTTTGTCGGTCAGTCGTGTCAAAAGGGCGCGGACCTCGCGCCCGGGGTGCTGCGCGAGCTCTCGGGTATCGAGGTCGAGCTGATGAATGCCGACACCGAGAGCAATGTCGACACCGCACGCACGCGCGCCGAGCGTTTGATCCAGGAGGGGGCGCACGTACTGGTGGGCGCGTTCGACTCGGGACAGACGGCGGCAGTGGCGCAGGTGGCCGAGCAGCGCGGGGTGCCGCTGGTCATCAACATCGCGGCGGCCCCTCAGATCACGGAGCAGGGCTACAAGTTCGTGTTCCGCAACTTTCAGACGGCACCCGAGATCGTCAAGAACGGGCTGAGCCTGATCGGCGATCTGCTGCAGAGCACCGGCGCGCATCCGCAGACGGCCGTGTTCCTGCACGTCAACGACACCTTCGGGCAGGCCATGGCTCAGGGCATCAAGGCCACGCTGCCCAGCCTCACCAACCTGCCCTTCAAGCTGCTCGACACCATCTCTTATGATCCGGCAGCCAAGGATCTGACCGTGGAGGTGTCGCGAGCCAAAGCCACGAAGGCGGACTTTCTGCTGCTCGTGTGCCGGCTCAACGACGCGATCCTGCTGCGGCGCGAGATGGTCAAGCAGCGCTGGCAGCCGATGGGCGTGGTGAGCCCAGGGTCGCCCGGCATGTACGAGCAGCAATTTTTGCAGGTGCTGGGCAAACACGCCGAGCACTGCATCTCCAACGTGCCCTGGTACAATCCCAAGGCCGAGCTGACGCGGCGGGTGGAGCAGGCCTTCCTGCGCCAGAACCCGAAGGATCGGCTGGTGTTTCACGGTCTGAACGTCGGCTTCACTTTCGAGGCCGTGCTGATCGCCGCCGATGCCTTCCAGCGCGCCAAGAGCGTGGATCCTAAGGTGCTCGCGGACGCCATCCGGCAGACCAGCATCGAGAGCAGGATGATGCTCGGCGCGCCGATCAAGTTCAACGCCAAGGGTCAGGTGGAAGGCATCGCGTCGGCGTGCGTGCAGAACCTCAATCAGATCCCCACCGTGGTGTTACCGGCGGCAGCGGCGGAGGCCAAGCCGGTGTTCCCGATGCCAGGCTACAAAGCCTGAGCCTGCACGCCCGAGGCTCGCCCTGCGCATGCCTGCCGAGCTGATCCTGAACGTCGTCGTCTCGGGCGTGCTCACGGGGCTCGTGTATGGCCTGATGGCGCTGGGGCTGTCGGTGATCTTCGGCGTGGTGCGGGTGGTGAACTTCGCGCACGGCGAGTTGATGACGCTGGCCATGTACGGCGCGGTCAGCGCTTTTCAGCGCTTCGGGCTCGATCCGCTGCTGGTCATGCCCCTGCTGGCGCTGGGTTTTTTCGGGTTCGGGTACGTGCTGCAAGCTGCGCTGATCCAGCGCTTCGTCACGCGGCCGGAGCATGTGCAGTTCTTGCTGCTGCTGGCGCTGGCGGTGTGCCTGGCCAACGCGCAGCTGATGTGGTTCGGCCCGGACGCGCAGAACGTGGCGGTGGATTACGCGCTGGATTCGCTGGAGCTCGGACCGCTGCTGGTCGATGTGCCGCGCCTGTACGCGGGCGGGACGGCGCTGTGCGCCAGTCTGGTGATGTTCGCGTTCTTTCGTTTCACGCGCGCCGGCAAGGCCATCCGCGCTTGCGCCGACAATTACCGCGGCGCTCAGGTCGTGGGCTTGCCCATCCGCCATCTCTACGCGCTGACGTTCGGGCTCGGCTGCGCCTGCGTGGCGGTCGCGGGCTGCGCGCTCACCCTCCTGGTGGATGTCACGCCCGCGCTCGGTCCTTCGTACACGCTGCTGGGCTTCGTGATCGTGATCGTGGGCGGCCTCGGCTCGATGGCGGGCGCCCTGCTCGGCGGCCTCGCGATCGGCGTCTCGGAGGCGCTGGCGGGGCTGTTCATCACGCCCTCCGCCAAGAGCATGGTCAGCTTCGGACTCTTGATCGTGGTGCTGGCGCTGCGCCCGCAGGGGTTGCTCGGGAGGCGCGTATGAAGCGGCCCGCTGCGCTCGGGCTGGCTACGCTCGCCCTGCTCTACCCGCTCGTCTCGGGCTCGTATGGGCTGTCGCTGGCCACGCTGGTCCTCTATCTGGCAGCGGCCGGGCAAGCCTGGAATCTGATGATGGGCTTCGCAGGACAGCTCTCGCTCGGCCACGCGCTCTACGTCGGCGTGGGCGCCTATGCCGCCGGCGGGCTGTTTTTTCACTTCGGCATCGGGCCGTGGCTCGGTGTATGGGTCGCCATCGCTTGCTCGCTGCTCGTGGCGCTCGTGCTGGGGGTGCTGGCGTTTCGCTTCGAAATCTCGGGTGTGTACTTCGCCCTGCTCACGATCTCCTTCGCCGAGTTCACGCGCGTGGCCTTCGATCACCTCGACTGGGTCGGCGGCCCCGCTGGCATGTTCCTGGAGGTGTCGCAGCGCGAGCGCTGGGACCTGGCGCGCTTTCGCGGACCGCCGGGCATGTACTACTATGCGGCGCTGGCGCTCGCGACCGGCACGCTGTGGGTGTGCGCTCGCCTGGCGCGCAGCCGTGCCGGCTACTACTGGCGCGCGATCCGCGAGGATGAGCTCGCGGCGCGCGCGCTCGGCATCGATACGTTCCGCTGGAAGCTGCTGGCGGTGTTGATCAGCGCAGCGCTGACGGCCGTCTGTGGCGTGTTCCTGGCCTTCTATCAGAACAGCCTCTTTCCCGAGCAGGTGTTCAATATCAGCCGATCGATCGAGATCCTGCTCGGGCCGGTGATCGGTGGAGTCGGCACGTTGCTCGGGCCGATCGTGGGCAGCCTGGTGCTCACGCTGCTCTCGGACGGCGTCACCGAGTTGCTGGGTATGCTCGGCTGGGAGCTGCCCGGCACCAAGCAGGTCTTGTACGGCATCTCGTTGCTGCTGGTCGTGGTCTTCTTGCCCCATGGCATCTGGCCCGCGCTGCAGGGCGCCTGGCAGCGGCGAGGAGCGCGCGCGCGATGAAGTCGCTGCTCGCGGTGCGGGCGCTGGGCAAGTCGTTCCGTGGCCTGCGCGCGCTGCACGAGGTCTCGTTTGAGCTCGGAGCGGGCGAGATCCTGGCGGTGATCGGGCCCAACGGCGCGGGCAAGACCACGCTCTTCAACGTGGTGTGCGGTGTGCATGCGGCCGATGCGGGACAGATCCTGCTGCGCGAACAGCGCATCGACGGTCTGCGCGCGGACCAGGTGTGTGCGCGGGGCATCGGGCGCACCTTTCAGATCGTGCGGCCCTTCGCGGGCCTCTCGGTGCTGGACAACGTGGTGGTTGGCGCTCTGCGCGGAGAGCGCAACCTGGTGGTCGCGCGCGAACGTGCTCGCGCGATCCTCGAGCGGCTCTCGCTGGCAGACAAGCACGATCAGCCCGCCCTCACGTTGACGTTGCCTGAGCGCAAGCGCCTGGAGGTGGCGCGCGCGCTCGCGACTCGACCTGAGCTGCTGCTGCTCGACGAGGTGATGGCTGGATTGCGGCCGACCGAATGCGATCAATTGGTACGGGTGCTCGCCGACCTGCAGCGCGAGGCGGGGTTCGCGGTGCTCTTGATCGAACACGTACTGCGCGCGGTGCGCGCGCTGGCCCCGCGCGTGCTGGTGTTGCACCACGGCGAGCTGATCGCCGATGGCCCGGCGGAACAGGTGATGCGCGATCCAGCCGTGGTCACGTCTTATCTGGGCGCCTCTTACCTGGATTCCGGGATGGCCCAATGAAGAGCCAGCACGCGCTGCAGGTCGAGGGGCTCGATCTCTTCTATGGCGATGCGCGGGCCCTCTCGGAGGTCTCGCTGGAGATCGGCCCGGGCGAGATCGTGGCTCTGGTCGGCGCGAACGGCGCGGGCAAGTCGTCTTTGATCCGCAGCATCGCCGGCATGGAGCGGCCCCGCGCCGGTGAGATCCGCTTCGGCAGCACACGCATCACTGGCTGGGACTCGCACCGGGTCTGTGAGCTGGGCATCGCTCACGTCGCGGAAGGGCGCCAGGTATTCCCGAGCCTGAGCGTGCTCGACAATCTTCAACTCGGCGCCTTCCTGAAGCGCGCGCGCAAGGCGGCGCCGGCAGCGCTGGAGCAGGTGTTTGCGCTGTTCCCGCGGCTCGCCGAGCGGCGCGGGCAGCTCGCCGGCAGCCTGTCGGGCGGCGAACAGCAGATGCTCGCCATCGGCCGGGCGTGGATGGCTCAGCCGGAGTTGATCCTGCTCGACGAGCCTTCGCTGGGCCTCGCGCCGCGCGCGGTCAGCGAGGTCTTCGAGGCCATCGTCGAGCTGCACCGGCGCGGCGTGAGCTTGCTCTTGGTGGAGCAGAATGTAGCCGCTTCACTGCGCATCGCAGCAAGAGCTTATGTGCTGGAAAACGGGCGCATCGTGCTTTCGGGCAGTGGCAGTGAATTGCTCGAAGATTCGCGCGTGCAGTCGGCGTACCTGGGCGGGCCAGCGTGACGTTTGGGTGAGCGTAACGTTGGGGCCACGGTCCCCAGGGCATCCGTACAATGGAGCTGCAGAGTTGCGCCTCACTGGATACTCTGGCGCGCAGACAGTACGCGTTTCATAAAGGCGTCTCGCGAGTGTCTTCTCGACTGTCTTGTCGACTTCGGGGGGATGACACACAGAGCGAGCCAACAGGGAGAGCTTCGTGGAAAGAGAGAGCTGGGCCAAGACTGTAGACCAGCTGCGCAAGGGCCAGGCGCGGCTGCTCGAGCTGAGCCAGCGCGGCCTCGGCCGTGTGCAGCGCGGGTTGGGGCGCGCCAGCACGCTGCTGCCGCCCACGCCGCTCGGCGCACTGTGCGGCGTGTTCGACAGCTTGCCGCTCACCTCCGAGAACGTGCTGCTGGGCTACGCGCAGGGCATCTACGCCATGGACTTCGATGGCAAGGTGCGTTGGCACTGCCCGCCCGAGCGCTTCATCATCTATCTGAAGGAGCTGCGCATTTCGTCCAACATGAAGCGCGAGCTCAAGCGCGCGAACTACACGGTCACGTTCGATCGCGCGCCGCGCGAGGTGCTGGATGAATGCGCCGCCGAGCGCGGCAACGGAGAGGGCACCTGGCTCAGCGATCGCATGAAGCAGATCTACCTGGAGCTGTTCGAGATGGGTGCCATGCACACGGTCGAGGCCTGGCAAGACGGCGTGCTGGTCGGAGGTAGCTTCGGCGTCAGCATCGGTCGCGTCTGGACCTCCGAGAGCATGTTTCATCGAGCCCCACACGCCGGCAAGGTGCAGTTCGCCGCGGCCGCGGCTCACCTGGTCGAGCGCGGCTTCGAGATCGTCGATGGGCAGCAGTACTCGGATCACTTCGCGCGCTTCGGCGCCAGAGACGTGCCCATCGCGGAGTACCGGGCCGCGCTGGCGCGCGGGCTGGCCAGCCCAGCCCAGTTCCATCCGGGCGGCGTGCGCCCAGCGCTCGGCGCACCGAGCCCGGAGGAGACTCCTGCCTCGACGAAACCCGCGCAGCCCGCCGGCAACGCAAAGAACGGCAACGGAAAGAAGCAGCCCCGCGAGCAATCGGGCGGCCCCAAGAACCGCGCTCCGCTGGTCTAGCTCGCTGGCTCTGGATCTTGGCCTGGCGCACCGGTAGGAAGCCAGGCCATGCACGATCGACGCCGGTTCCTGGAAGGTGTGTTGGGGGTGGGGGCGGCCAGCTGGGCCGCGGGGTTATTGGGGAGCGAGAGGCTCGCCTCGGCGCAGCCCGCGCCGCAGGGCGCGGCCCCGGCGGCCTCAGGAAAAAAGCTCGGCTATGCCCTGGTCGGGCTGGGCAGCTTGTCCGAGCACCAGATTGCTCCGGCGCTCAGCAAGACCAAGTTCTGCAAGCTGACCGGGCTCGTCAGCGGTCACCCCGATAAGGCCAAGGCCTGGGCGCAGAAGTACGGAGTGCCCGAGAGCAACATCTACGACTACCAGAACTTCGATCGCATCAAGGACAACCCCGACGTCGACATCGTGTACATCGTGCTGCCCAACAGCATGCACGCGGAGTACACGATCCGCGCGGCCAAGGCCGGCAAGCACGTGCTGTGCGAGAAGCCGATGGCCATCTCCGTGAAGGAGTGCGACGCGATGATCGCCGCCTGCAAGGCAGCGCAGCGGCAGCTCGCCATCGGTTACCGGCTCCACTTCGAGCCGTACAACCTGGAGATGGTGCGAATGGCGCGCGAGAAGACCTACGGCGCCATCAAGGTGATCGAGGCCGCCGCCGGCTTTCCGATCGGCGATCCCAGCCAGTGGCGCCTGAACAAAGCGCTGGCCGGCGGCGGCTCGCTGATGGACATCGGCATCTACGCGCTGCAGGCGGCACGCTACATCGCGGGCGAAGAACCCGTTTCCGTTTCAGCGCAGAGCTCCATCACCGACCCGGTGAAGTTCAAGCCGGGCGTGGAAGAGTCGGTGCTCTTCACGCTCAGGTTCCCGAGCGGTATCCTCGCCAACTGCTCCAGCAGCTACGGCACGGGCCTGAACCGGTGGCGCGCCAGCTGCGAGCGCGGCTGGTTCGAGCTGCAGCCGGCGCTCAACTACGAAGGGATTCGCGGTCGACGCTGGTCGCAGAGCGGGCCGCAGGAGTTCACCCAGCCGGTCGTGGACCACTTCCAGGCCGAGATGGACGCCTTCGCGAGCTGCATCCTGGAGGGCAAGCCCACGACCGTGCCCGGTGAAGAAGGGCGCCGGGACCTGCGCATCATGATGGCGATCTACGAATCGGCGGCATCCGGCAAGACGATCAAGCTGTAGGCGGACGTCAGCAGGAATGGTTAAGGGGTTCGAGGTGAAAACCAGGACCCCTGCACTGCTGGCTGGAGCGCAGCGGTGGCATGCTCCCCGCAGGCTGGCGAGCTAGACTAGCGCATGCGACGATCAGCTCGGCCGTCTCTTCCGCTGCTGCTGGCGGCGGGTCTGTTGCTGGTAAATCAGGCGCCCGCGCGCGGCCCGGCTCCTCGCCGCCCTACTGCTGTCGGTCCTGCGAGAGAGGGCACGGCGTTGGTGAAAGTGGCAGATGCGCCAGCGTCGAACGACAGCTACGAAGTGGGGCCGAGTTGTGTGCCCGCCTGGGTGGTTGATGCCTCTGGCATTCGGCGCCTGCCGGACCGCTGCGGCACCACTGAGCCGAGTCCGGCGCCGGTCGCGCTGCCGCCGGGCGTGCGACTGGCCCCCCTGCCCGCACCGACCGCCGCTCCAGCACCGCCTGCGCCCGCGGCTGCCACACCTGCCCGAGCTCCAAATTTGCGAAAGCGCGCCGCTACGCTGCCAGCCAGCGTGCGAGCACGCTGATCGTCTCCTTCACGACCTCGGTCGTTTCCGCGAACACGCGCGGCCGTTCGCGCTCGTCATTCAGAAACGTGACCTGCGACAGCACATCGACCAGCCGCGAGAGCGGCAGCCAGTCATCGGGCAGCTCTCCGCCGCCCTCGCGATAGCCGGCGACGAAGGCTTCCCGAAAGCCGGCGGGCAAAGCCTCGCCGGCACGCAAGAACAACCCGACGTCGATCAACGGCGGCCCCGCGAACGCAAACTCCCAGTCCAGCACGGCGCTGAGCTCCCAGTGCGGGCAGACCCCACCCCCGGAGCTGTCGCCGCCGGAACGACGCAGCAGCAGATTCGAGCGCTTGTAGTCGCCGTGCACCAGCGAATACCGGCCGTCCACGGCCGTGAGCCGTGGTGACCCTCGCTCCACCAGCCGCCACAGTTCGTCGCGCAGCGATGGGCCTAGCCGCTCGCCGGCGCGGCCCTCGAACAGTGCGCTGCGCACCGCGTCCGGGACGAACCGCGAGGGGGGCCCATACTGGCGCGCTAGATCGAGCTCGGCTCCGAGCCCTCCACAAAACCCGAACGGATACTGGCGAAGACGGGCCAGTACTTGGCCACACACGCGTGCGATTTCGATCAGCTCCCCAGGTGCCAGCTGCTGGAACAGGTCGGCGAGCAACGTGCCTTCGACAAAGCTCCAGATCGAATACGGATGCTGCCCGCGCCGCTGCTGCCCGTGACACGGAGCGGGATCCGCGTAGATCAGGCGCGGTACCGGGATGCTCGGCCCGGGGCCGCGCGAGAGCAGGCCCATCAGCGCGCGCTCGCGGCCTGCGGCCTCGTGATCGCGCGTGTGCAGCCGCAGCACGTACGCAGCGGTATCGCCGTGCAAGCGAAAACGCAGGTTGGTATTGGCGAGGCCGGAGGAGAGCACGCTCGACTCGGCGATCGAGCTGCCGGGAAACGCCGGCTCGATCAAGTGGGCCAGCTCATCGGCGCTCAGCTCGACGCGCGGCGGACGTTCCCAGCCTTCTTCCAAGGAGGTGCTCCCGGTTCGTACTGGCGGCTCAGGGCGCTCAACCGCGCACTGCCGCTTCAATCTTGGCGACGTCGATCTTCCGCATGTTCATCATCGCTTCAAAGGCGCGCTTCGCCACGTCGCCGCCGCGGGCCAGCGCTTCGGTCAGCACGCGCGGCGTGATCTGCCAGGAGAGGCCCCATTTGTCTTTGCACCAGCCACAGGCGCTCTCGGTGCCGCCGTTGCCGACGATCGCGTTCCAATAGCGATCCGTCTCCGCCTGATTGTCCGTGGCGATCTGAAACGAGAAGGCCTCGCTGTGCTTGAACACATCGCCGCCGTTGAGACCCAGGCACGGAATGCCGCAAACCGTGAACTCGACTGTCAGGACATCGCCCGCTTTGCCCCCGGGAAAGTCGGACGGCGCGCGGTGGACGGCGCCCATCGTGCTCTCCGGAAACGTCCGCGCGTAAAAGCGCGCCGCTTCTTCTGCGTCGTGGTCGTACCAAAGGCAAATGCTGTTCTTCTTCATCGCTGCTCTCCTCTTGATGGCTCGAGTTCAGGTTCGCAAATGCGAGGCGCCGTTGAGATCGAGGATGGCCCCGCTCGCCCACTCGGCCTCGGGGGACGACAACCAAACGATGGCCGCGGCGACTTCCTCGGGCCGAGCAACGCGGTTGAACGGGCTCTGCGCTCGGATCTCGGAGCCTCGTGGTGCCTTCAAGTGGGCATTCGACGGGTCGACCTCCACGAAGCCCGGCGCCACCGTCGCCACCGCGATGCCCAGCGGCGCCAGCGCCAGCGCGAGGGACTGCGCCATGGCATTCAACCCGGCCTTGCTGGCACCGTAGGCAGGCTGCCGCGGTTCACCCCGGAAAGCGCCCCGTGACGAGACGTTCACGATGCGGCCCCCGCGCTTCATGTGCTGGACCGCCCAGTACGTCACGTTGGCCGCACCCAGCAGGTTCACGTCGATGGTCTGGCGCCACTCCGCCTGCCATTGCTCGTACGACACGTGTGTGATCGGGTGGTGGCCCGAGCGCGCTGCATTGTTCACGATGACGTCGAGGCCACCCAGTGCCGCCGCAGCCTCGGCCACCATGGCCTGGATGGCGGACGGCTGCGCCAGATCAGCCTGCACCACGACGTGGCCCTCTCCGCCGAGCTCCTGGCGTAGCCGCTCTGCGGCTTCTGCGGAGTCGCGATGGTGGATGGCGACTCGATCGCCACGTGCGGCGAAGGCAATGGCCGTCGCTCGCCCGACCCCACGTGAGGCTCCGGTGATGAGGATGGCTCTGCTCATGGGACGACGATTCTAGGGAGCCACGAGAATACAGCAACTGCTGCATACACGGCCCACGAGATTCTCTTTTGACAGCTCGGCGCCACACACGGGACACTCGCTGGCGGGTGCAAATCGCTCCGCATCGTGGTCCTGGAACCACCAGTAGTAGGAATGTCGCAGCTGCTCGAGCTCTGCTCGCAGTTTTTCTGCAGGCGGATGTGGGGCAGCTCGCACAGTGGAGCCTTTCACAGCCCGTCGACGAACGCTATCGTCATCCTGGTGTCTTCAGCATTCCACGCCGCGATTCATTCTCTGGAGCTCGAAGAGCCCGGGTGGCTCGAGGCGCTCTTCCAGGAAGGCCGCGCTCTCTTCGATGAGGGGCTGGGTTTCTTTGTCTATTCGTACCGTGTCGGCAGGTCACCTCCCTTGCGGCTCGGCGCGCTCGCTGGAGCGCACACCGCACCAGCCGTCTGGCAGACGCTCGCGAGCTGGGGCAGCAAGCACGCCCGCGCCCTGGCACGTACTTACGTCACGCGAGCCGGTGGGCTCGATGTGCGCACGAAGGACTTGGCGGATCCACTGCGCGCGCTGCTCACCGCCTTCGAGTCGCACGCCGTCGCTGATCTCTCGACCGTCCTTGCCCATGACCCGGACGGCTTCGGTGTATTCCTCACGGCTCCGCAGCCTCGCACGCTGAACAACCCTGCGCGGCGGCGCCGCTCGCTGGAGCGGCTTGCCGCCGAGTTGGGGGCGGCAGTGCGGTTGCGCGAAGCTCGACATCGGGTAGATCTGGCCCGTTTGAGCGCTTCAGAACGAGCCGTGGCGCGCTTGCTGGCGAGCGGCGCGTCGGACAAGGAGATCGCGATCGCGCTCGGAGTCGGACTCTCGACGGTCTCCACGTTCGCCCGCCGTGCGCGCGGCAAGATCGGCTGCCGTGCGGGCACCGAAGCGCTCGCCACGACCACAGCGGATGCCGAAGCGCGCCGGTGCGCTCTGTTCGCAAAACTAACGGCCTCGGAATGCGATATCGCCGCTGACCTCTTGATCGGGTGCTCGTACGCGGAGATCGCGCGAAGGCGAGCCGCTTCACCGAGGACCATTGCCGCGCAGTGCTCGTCCATCTTCCGAAAATGCGGCGTCGCCGGTCGGCGTGCGCTCGCGGCTGCCATGCTCCACGGCAGCGCGCCGTCGGGAAAATGACGATGGACCGAGCGCGCCGTCCGGAGAAGATGGGCGCGCAGCATGACAGAGCAAGCAGATCCGGGGCGAGCGGGCCTGGACCCCGCGCGGACGGCGGCGCTGGTCCGGCGCTTTCGTCGGCAGCAAGCGGACGGTGTGTTTCCGGGTGGCCAACTCGTCGTCCTGCGCCACGGCGCGCTTGCCGTCGACGAGGCGGTCGGTGTCGCACGTGGGTTTCGACCCGAGGAAGGCACTTCCATCGAGTTCACGCGCAGCACGAGGTCATGCCTTTTCAGCGCCGGCAAGCCACTCGTCGCGATCGCCATCGCGGTGCTGGAAAGCCGTGGTCTGGTGGACGTCGCGCGGCCAGTGGCGCACTACTTTCCCGAGTTCGGCAGAAACAGCAAGGCTGAGATCACGGTGCTCGACGTGCTCCTGCATCGCTCGGGGCTCTGGCTCCGGGACCTCGAGCGGGACTATCGCCATTACGGAGATTGGGACGGTGTGATGGCGCGCATCGCGGCCGCGGAGCCGTGGTTTCCGCGCGGTACCCTCGCCTATCAGCCGCTGGGCTTCGGCTGGATTCTGGGGGAAGTCGTGCGCCGCGTGACCACCTTACCAATCGAGCGATATGTCGCACAGGAGGTGCTCGCGCCGGCAGGCCTCACCGACCTGCGACTGGGCATGCCCGCCTCGGAGGTGCCGTTGCTCGCGCGCTCGTACTGGATCGACGAGAAGCCTCCTCGCCTCGGAGGGGAGGAGCTCGTCGGCTTCGAGGAA
>JAICTU010000372.1 GCA_025936205.1 Polyangiaceae bacterium
ACGCCGAGCTGCTCGCCAGCGTGGAATGGTCGCTGGTCGCGCTCGACGAAGCCCAGAACATCAAGAACGCCGCCTCCGCCACCGCCCGCGCCGCGCGCGCTCTGCGCGCCTCCGAACGCTTCGCGCTCACCGGCACCCCGGTGGAAAACCGCCTCGCCGAGCTGTGGTCGATCCTGGAGTTCGCGAACCCGGGCCTGCTGGGCGGGCTCGAGAAATTCCGCCGCGACTTCGCCATCCCCGTCGAGCGCTACGGCAACGACGCGGTTGCGGCGCGCTTGCGCCGCATCGTGAGCCCGTTCATCCTGCGCCGGCTCAAGAGCGACCCGGCGATCCTCAGCGATCTGCCGCCCAAGAACGAGATGCGCGTGGTCTGCTCGCTCACGCGCGAGCAAGCCAGCCTGTACAAGGCGGTCGTCGACGCCGAGCTGAAGCGCATCGAGCAGTCCGAGGGCATGGAGCGCCGCGGCCGCGTGCTCGCCCTGCTCACCTTCACCAAGCAAATCTGCAACCACCCGGCGCACTACCTGTCCGAGAACGGCCCCTTGCCGGGCCGCTCGGGCAAGCTGGAGCGGCTCACGGAGATGCTCGAAGAGGCGCTCGCCGCCGGCGACAAGGCGCTGGTCTTCACCCAGTTCCGCGAGATGGGCGATCGCCTGGTCGCGCATCTGAGCGCCAGCCTGGGCAGCGAGGTCCTGTTCCTGCACGGCGCCACCTCGAAGGCACAACGCGATCAGCTCGTCGAGCGCTTCCAGAACGAGCCCCACGCGGCGCGCGTGTTCGTGCTCTCCGTCAAGGCCGGCGGCACGGGCCTCAACCTGACGGCGGCCAGCCACGTCTTCCACTTCGATCGCTGGTGGAACCCCGCCGTCGAAGACCAGGCCACCGATCGCGCGTACCGCATCGGCCAGAAGCGTTCGGTGCAGGTGCACAAGCTGGTCAGCGCCGGCACGGTCGAAGAAAAGATCGACCAGCTGCTGGAGCAGAAGCGCAAGCTGGCCTCGAAGGTGGTGGGCGGCAGCGAGAGCTGGATCACCGAGCTCGAAGCGAGCGAGCTGCGCAGCTTGTTCGCGCTGCGCGAGAGCGCCGGCGTCGGCGTCGACGACAGCGAGAGCGCCGCCGAAAACTCCGACAAGCCCCGCAAACGCGCCGGATCGAAAGGGGCTCGGTCATGAGCGGCCCCGACGACGACAGGAAAGCCCGCTGGGATCGCTGGCGCGAGTTCCGCTCGGCGCCGAAGAAGCCCCCGCCCGAGCACGGCATCAAGATCAAGAAGGCCGGCACAACCTGGTGGGGTCAGCGCTGGATCGAAGCGCTGCAACGCGTGCTGCAAGGCGACGCGGGCCGCCTCGGCCGCGGCCGCACCTATGCGCGCGCCGGACGCGTCCACGACCTGAGCGTCGAAGCCGGCGAGGTGCTGGCGCACGTCACCGGCTCGCGCCCCAAGCCCTACCAGGTCACCATCCAGCTCGCGCAGCTGTCGGACGGCGACTGGAAGCGCGTGATCGCTGCCCTGGCAGAGCGGGCACAGTTCTCCGCGGAGCTGCTCGCAGGAGCGATGCCGAAGGCCATCGACGAGGCCTTTCAGGCCGCCGGCACCCGGCTCTTCCCGGAGACGCGACAGGAGCTGGAGACCGACTGCAATTGCCCGGACTGGGGCGACCCCTGCAAGCACGTGGCCGCGACGCACTACGTGCTCGGAGAAGCGCTCGACCGCGATCCCTTCTTGCTCTTCGAGCTGCGCGGCCGCAGCAAAGAGCGCGTGCTGGACGCGCTCCGCACAGCGCGCAGCGGAAGCGCCGTGAGGGAAACGGCGCCGCTGCCGGTGCCCGGCACCCGCATCGACCTCGCCGCCTACGACCGCGCGCCCGCTGCACTGCCGGCGCTGGCCTTCTCCTTCGACGAACCCGCCAGCCACGCCGCCGTGCTGCGCCAGCTGGGCGCTCCCAGCGCCTGGAAGGAAGAAGTCTCCCCGGCAGAGGCGCTCGCCCCACTGGTGCAACGCGCCGCCGAAGCCGCACGCCGCATCGCCCTCGCGGAGCCTGAAGCGCCGCCCGAGGCCGAACCGGCGCCGCGAAAGCGCACGGTAAAGAAGCGCGCAACCAAGCAGCGCACGGCAAAGAAGCGCACCAAGACTTCCGCTCGCCGCCCGCCGAAAGGCTAGCTCGCGCCGCGGCTCAGTTGATGGCCCTCGTAGACCACCTGGCCTTCCAGCGCTCGGTCGACGCCGTGAGAACTCGCGCCACCGCGTCCTCGAGCTCCGATAGGCTGAACGGCTTCTGCAACAACGCGATCCGCTCACCGGTGGTCGGATCCATGATGACCTCGTCCTCGACGTAGCCCGAGACCAGCAGGCAGGCCCCCTCGTAGCCTTCCGCCTCGAGCTGGCGCAGCAGCTCGGGCCCGCTCTGTCGGGGCAAGAGGACATCCGAAATGATCAGGTCCAGATCGGGGATACCCCGCGCGAACAGCGCCTGTGCCTCTTCGGCAGAGCGCGCCTCGTGCACGCGGGCGCCCAGGGCCGACATGGCTTTGACGATGACACGCAACACGGGTTCCTGGTCCTCCACGACCAAGACACCGCGCAGCGCCATCGCGTCCCGCGGGCTCGGCCGCTTCGGAGCCGCAGTGCTCGCAGCGGCCTCGAGCAGCGGCAGCTCGACGCTGAAGCACGAACCCTGACCGGGCTCCGAGCGCACGGAGATGCGGCCCTCCGCGCGCTGTACGATGCCAAAGCACGTGGCCAGCCCGAGGCCCGTCCCTCGCTCGCCCTTGGTGCTGAAAAACGGCTCGAAGATGCGCTCGACGATGTCGGGTGACATGCCGCTGCCCTCGTCCTTCACCCGCAACGCAGCCACCTCCTTGCGGCCCGAGGCCGTGGCTCCACTCACCTTTCGTTCCAGGCAGATCAGGATATTGGTGCCGCTCGAAGAAGCGTCTCGGGCATTCAGGACCAGGTTCATCACCAGCTGGTCGAACTGGCTCGGGTCCATCCAGATCACCAGCGGGTCATCGTCGATGACCATCTCGACTCGGTGGGCCTCACCGGCGGCGCGGCGCAGCAGGTGCCCGAGCTGCCGGAGCTGTTCGGTGGCATCGAGCGGCCTGGGCTGGCCGATCCGGCCTCGCGTGAACGAGAGGAGTTGACCGGTGAGGCGTGCGGCGCGGTCGGAGCTGCGCAGGATCTGTTCGAGCTCCTCGCGGGCTTCCGACGCGCCCTCCGGCAAGCCCTCCAGCAGAAAATCGGCGCTGCCCTTGATGGCCGTCAGGATGTTGTTGAAGTCATGGGCAACGCCCCCCGCCAGCCTTCCGATGGCCTCCATCTTCTGGGCGCGCACCAGCTGGAGCTCGGAATTGTGCTTTTCCTCCACTGCCCGCGCGAGCGCCTGGGTGCGCTCCTCCACGCGCTGCTCGAGCGAGCGATTGGCGTTCCTCGACTCCTCCTCGGCGTGCCGGAGCTCGCCGATCAAGGCTTCATTTTGCTCCCTCAGACTGAGCTGCGAGCGAGCAGCTCGGCTCATCATGCCAGCGCCCGCGAGCAACACCGCGAGCAGCACGGTCAGCTCGAGCGCGCTGGCCAGGTGCGGCTTGTCGGCGACGCTGGCGAAGCGCACGATCGAGGGCAAGATGCACGGGACCGCGTACGCGCAGAAGGCGCGGAACAGTACGCCCGAGCTCACCAGCGCTCCCGCGCTGGTCAGGCTGACGATCAGCAGCACGTACAGCTGCAGCTCGTCCTGTCCGGGCACCCACAGCTGCCACGCCGCAAAGCCGCCCCAGACCAGGCCGCCGAAGCCCGCGTGCAAAAGGCGCAGCTGCAGCCAGGGCCGGAGGGGCCTCGCGAGCGGTTCTTTCAGGTACCAGGAGCGCAGCCCGAACCCGCTCAACGCCTGCGCCAGGATCAAGGCGACCCAGAGCCCGAGCTTCTCGCTCGCGATGTAGCCCATCAGCGGCCACGAAATGATCGCGGCATTGAGCGGCGCCGGCAGCAGCGCAGCGGGCAAGGCGCGATAATTGGCCGTCAGCTGCCCGCGCAGTACGTAGTCTTCCCCCCGGTTCACAACACGGGCTCACGGTATCACCCGAGCCCGCGCGGCGCTCGATCCGCGGGGCCAGCGTGGCTTTTCGAGGGCATTTTGGATCGAGGGCCGACTCGGACCGGCCCCGGGCAGCAGCGGGAGCTAGAGGCTCAACCGGGGAACATCGCAAAGTACGGCTGCGCTTCTGCCAGCACTCGCGCCACGGAAGGGCGCTGCTCGAGCCGCTGCAGGTAAGCGACGGCATGCGGATGCTCGCTGCCCAGCGGTTGCACGCGGTTGGCGTAATACAAGGCGGGAAAGGCTGCGCAATCGGCCAGCGTGAAGGGCTCGCCCATGGCCCAGGTGCGCTGCGTCATGTCGCGTTCGATCAGCGCGTACGCGGTGCGCAGCGTGGCACGCGCTTGCTCGACTCCGAAGGCATCGTTCTGCCCGGCGGGGCGGATCTTGTCGGTCACGATCTTCTGCATGGGCAGGTGCACCATGAAGTCATAGAAGCGATCCGCCTGGCGCGTCTCCAGTGCCAGCGCCGCGTCGCCCGGCAGCAGCTGCGTCCGCCCAGGATAGCGCTGCCCGAGGTACTCGATGATGATGCTCGACTCGGGGAACGCGCGCTTCGCCGCGCGGTCTTCCAGCACGGGGAAGCGGTTGAACGGCCAGAGGCGCTCCAGCTCCGCGCGGGATACGGGATCACCGAGGTTGACGATGCAGGGCTCGAACGGCGTCTCGTTCTCGTAGAGCGCGATCAGCACCTTCCAGCAGAAGGACGACAGGGGGTGGAGATACAGCTTCAGGTTCATGGCAGCTCGGGTCATGCCAGAGAGACGGGGGACGCGGCGGGCAGGATACGGGCTCCGGAGCTTTTTGCCCTCTCGGCCACGCTACCGACCTGGCGCCGGCCCGGCGTGCGCCAGGGGGCTCTCGAGCGCAAGGGTTCGGGATCGCTCGCCGCCGCGGCTGGCCCGCGCCCTGCAGCTCCCCCGGCATGACCCAAGGACTCAACAAGGTAATGTTATTCGGCAACCTCGGCGCAGACCCGGAGCTGCGCGCCATCGCCAGCGGCGGGCACGTGCTCTCATTTCGCGTGGCCACCACCGAGGTGTGGTTCGACAAGCAGCAGCAGAAGCAAGAGCGCACCGAGTGGCACCAGGTCGCGCTGTTCGGCGCGCGAGCAGAGCCGCTCGCCCGACTTTTGCACAAGGGCTCGCGCGTGCTGGTCGAAGGCCGCTTGCAGACCACCAGCTACGACAAGGACGGGAGCAAGCGCTACAAGACGGAGGTCATCGCCACGGATCTATTTCTCGGAGGCGGAAACGCCCTCGCCGGCGGCATGTCGGGGCGAGAAGCCACGCCTGCACCTCGCCCGCGCGCCCTGACAGCGGTGGGCGCCGACAACGACATTCCGTTCTGAGCGGCTCGGTACATCGGCGATCCAGATTTCACTTTTCTTTCGCGAGGGGCCTGGCAAACGTTGCGGGCAATGCGCAGGAAGCGAAATCCACGCTGGAAAGCATACTTGTCAGCGTCGGACTCCCAGGTCGTGTTGCTCGCCGCGTTGCTGCTCGGTGCCGCACCCGCCGCCATGTTCAGCTGTCAGCCCGGGCATTCACAGAACGGGGCCGCGGCTCCATCCGTGCAACTCCCGGCAGTGCCCCCGCGCGAGCTGCGGTCTCCGGATGCATTCGGCGTCTATTCCGAGCGGGCGGAGCGCTCGCGCGCGCTGTTCGGAGAGGCTGCGCGCGTCATGCTGCACCCGCGCTGCGCCAACTGTCACCCGAGCGGCGACACTCCGCTGCAGCGCGAGGGTGGCCTGCACGATCCGCCCGTGCAGCGCGGCGCGGAAGATCGCGGCGTGGTCGGCATGGAATGCACGAGCTGCCATCAAGATCAGAACCTGGCGCTGGCGCGAGTTCCGGGTGCCCCCAACTGGCACCTGGCGCCGCGCTCGATGGCCTGGGTGGGCCGCGATCCCGGCAGCATCTGCGCGCAGATCAAGGACCCGGCGCGCAATGGCAACAAGTCGCTGGCGCAGATCGTCGAGCACTCGCAACATGACGCGCTGGTCGCCTGGGGCTGGGCTCCGGGCGGCGATCGCGAGCCGGCGCCGGGTTCTCAGGCGCAATTTGGCGCGCTGGTCGCCGCCTGGGTCGAGAGCGGGGCGGAGTGTCCGCCTGCAGCAGAGGTACGATGAGCATCAAGATCAACCTCAATGGGCGAGAGCAGCAGCTGGACGTCGATCCAGAAATGCCGCTGCTCTGGGTGCTGCGCGATGTGCTCGGCCTCACCGGCACCAAGTACGGCTGCGGCCAGGCGCTGTGCGGAGCCTGCACGGTGCACCTCGACGGCCAGGTGGTGCGCTCGTGCGTCACGCCCGCGCGGCGCGCCGACGGGCACGCGGTCACGACCATCGAGGGCCTGTCGAAGAATGGCGATCACCCGCTGCAGCGCGCCTGGGTCGAGCAAGCAGTACCGCAGTGTGGCTACTGTCAGGCAGGGCAGATCATGACGGCCGCGGCGCTGCTCGCCAAGAAGCCGAAGCCGAGCGACGCGGAGATCGATCAATCGCTCTCCGGCAATCTGTGCCGCTGCGGCACCTACACGCGCATCCGCGCTGCAGTTCGAAAGGCGGCCGGCATTGATCCCTGAACGTTCCATCCTGCCCGGCGAGGCCGACGGCCCGGGCCTGCGCATCGTGCGGCGCAGCTTTCTCTCGGCAGTCAATCTCTCGCTGCTGGGCTTGGCCGTTGGCTGGTTCGTGGAGCAGGAGGCGGACGCCGCGGAGGCCAAGGCCGGCAGCAAGGCGCAGCCCCCGGCCGCTGCGGCGCAGCCGGGCTTTCAACCCAACGTCTTCGTCCACATCGCCCCCAGTGGCGAGGTCACGCTGGTCTGCCACCGCTCGGAAATGGGCCAGGGCATCCGCAGCTCCTTGCCGTTCCTGTTCGCCGATGAGCTGGGGGCCGACATGGCGCGCGTGCGCGTCGTCCAGGGCGACGGCGACAAGGCCTACGGCGACCAGAACACCGACGGCTCCAGCAGCATCCGCAATCGCTACGAAGAGCTGCGGCGCATCGCCGCCACTGCGCGCACCCTGCTGATCGCCGCGGCGGCGAAGCGCTGGAACGTCGCGCCGAACACCTGCAGCGCCAAGCGCAACCAGGTGCTCCACACGCCGAGCGGGCGCACGCTCTCCTTCGGCGAGCTGGCCATCGCCGCCTCCAAGCTGCCCGTCCCGGCGCTGAGCGAGGTCGAGCCGCGACCCGACAGCGAGCTCGAGCACATCGGGCGCGCGCTACCCTTGCTCGACGCGCAGGCGTACGTGACCGGTCAGGCCAAGTTCGGCGCGGACGTGCGCGTCGAAGGCATGCTGACGGCGGTGATCGCGCGGCCCCCCGTCGTGGGCGGGCGCGTGGAGCGCTACGATCGCGAGGCGGCGCTGGCGGTGCCCGGTGTGCGGCACGTCGTCGAGATGCCGGTGCCGGAGCAACCCTACAAGTTTCAGCCCTGGGGCGGCATCGCCGTCGTGGCCGACAACACCTGGGCCGCGCTGCGCGGGCGCAAGGCGCTGAACATCAGCTGGAGCCCGGGCGAGAATGCCCAGTATGAGTCCGAGCGCTACGCGGCGCAGCTCACCGAGCTGGTGCGAGCGCCGGGCAAGTCGCTGCGCAACCGCGGTGACGTCGAAGCGGCGCTGGGCAAGGCCGCGCGGCGCGTGGAGGCCGAGTACTACGTGCCGCACCTGCCGCACGCGCCCATGGAGCCGCCGGTCGCTCTGGCGCGCATCGAGGGAGATCACTGCGAGATCTGGGCTCCGACCCAGAACCCGCAGGCGGCGCGCAGCGAGGCGGCGCGCGTGCTCGGCTGGCCCGAGGAGAAGATCACCTCGCACGTCACCTTCCTGGGCGGCGCCTTCGGCAGAAAGTCGAAAGCGGACTTCGTCGCCGAGGCAGTGTTCCTCGCGCAGAAGACCAACGCGCCCGTACGCGTGCAGTGGACGCGCGAAGACGACCTGCAGCACGACTACTACAACACGGTCAGCAAGCAGCAGCTCAGCGCCGGGCTCGACGCGCAGGGCAAAGTCGTCGCCTGGCGGCACCGCACGGCATTTCCGCCGATCGCGACCGTGTTCGGCCCCAACCATGAGCCCGGCGCGGGTGACCTGCAGCAGGGCATCCTGGACTTCGGCATCGACGTACCCAACCTGCGCGCCGAGGCGGCAGGTGTGGACGCGCACGTGCGCATCGGCTGGCTGCGCTCCGTGTACAACATCTTCCACGCCTTCGCGGAAAACAGCTTCGTCGACGAGATCGCGCAGGCGCGCGGCGCGGACATGCGCGACGTGCTGCTCGAGCTGTACGGTCCGCCGCGCCAGATCCGCAGCACCGACGAGCTGGGCGTGAGCGAGCTGCGCAACTACGGCCAACCGCTGGAGAAGTATCCGGTCGACATGGCGCGCCAGCGGCGCGTCGTGGAGCGCGTCACGGAGCTCTCGGGCTGGAGCGGGCGCAAGGCCGCAGGGCGCTCACTGGGCCTGGCCGCGCATCGCAGCTTCCTCAGCTACACGGCGGTGGTGGCGTCCATGGTGCGCGATCCACAAGGCACCTTGCGCGTGGACGAGGCCTGGATCGTGATCGACGCCGGCAAGGTCATGAACCTGGACCGCGTGCGCTCGCAGATGGAGGGCTCGGTGATCTTCGGCATGAGCCTGGCGCTGTACGGCGCCATCACCATGAAAGATGGCGTGGTGCAGCAGTCGAACTTCCACGACCTGAAGCTGCTGCGCATCGGCGCGGCGCCGCGCAAGATCAACGTCGAGGTCATCGAGAGCGACGGGGCGCCGGGTGGCGTGGGTGAGCCAGGTCTGCCGCCGGTCGCGCCCGCGATCGCAAACGCGGTCTTCGCGCTGACGGGTCAGCGCGTGCGCGAGCTGCCGATCTCGCGCACGTTCAGCGTCTAACCGCGCGCAGGTTGCCCCGCGAAATTCCAAGGATATCGCGGGGCGTGGTCTGGCCAGCCGGACCCCGGGGGCTGCGCTCCGCGCTCCACCCGACTATGGGTAGGGGGTGTCCGAGCTCACCCTCATCCTGGTGCTGGTCATCGCGGGCGGTGTCTTTGCAGGGGCGGAAATTGCCGTGGTCGCCGTCCGCCTCT
>JAICTU010000555.1 GCA_025936205.1 Polyangiaceae bacterium
CCAGCTTGCCCGTGCCGAGCACCACCACCGTCTCGCCCGGCTGCACCAGCCCGCGAGAAAGGACGTGATGGCCGAGCCCGTACACCTCGACCATCGGCACCTGCGAGAGCGGCATGCTCTCCGGCAGCGCGTAGACGTGGCTGGCCGGTGCCGCGACGTACTCGCCAAAGCCGCCCGAAAGCTCGATGCCGATCAGCTTGAGCGTGCGGCAAGCGTTGATGCGCCCCACCAGGCAGGCTCGACAAGCGTGGCAGGAGAGGATCGGGTCCACCGCCACGGATTGCCCGCGCCGCAGGCCCTTCACGTCGCGCCCCACCTCTTCCACGATGCCGCCAAACTCGTGTCCCTGCACGACCGGGTACGGCGCGCGGGCCGTGAACTCACCGCGGTAGATGTGCAGATCCGTGCCGCACAGACCGGCGTGGCTGGTCTTGATCAGGACGTCGGAAGGGCCGAGCGAGGGATCGGGGACCGTGCCCACGCGAATGTCGCGTGCACCCTGGAGAATGGCTGCTTTCATGTTCGGAGCTCCGGAGGCGACGCTAGCAAAGTTCAGCTCGATGCGCTGGTGTAGTAGCGCAGCGCGAAGCGCCAGAAAGCGCGGCTGAAGAAAAACGTTCCCAGGGCAAACGCCGCCGCCAGCGCGAGCCAGCCAGGAGTCGCCTGCGCCAGCGCCACGCGCGCGGGCACGGTGGTCAAGAGCGCCACCGGGACAATAAATGTGAACACGAAACGATAGGCCCCCGGCGGCAGCGCGTCGATCGGGTAGCGCCCGGCGGCGAGCAGCCCGTTGAGCACCTCGGTCACGTTGTGCACCTTCACGTACCAGATCGCGATGCTGGCCAGCGTGAACCAGAGCGAATACTGGATCACGCAGCTCCAGCTGAGCGGCACCAGGGCCCACAGCAGGCTCGTGGCAGGCAGCGACAGCCGGTGCGCCGCGTAGCCGATCATGGCCAGCCCGAACACCACGTCGGGTATGCCCCAGGGCGAGATGCGGCGCGTGCTGAGCCAGAACTGCGAGTCGATCGGCTTGATCAGCACGAAGTCGAGCGTGCCGGTGCGCGCGTGCTCCACGATGCGCTGCAGGTTGGGCGAGAGCAGGACACGGCTCAGGCCCGAGAGCGTCGTGAACGTGCCCATGACCAGCAGCGCCTGGAAAAAGGGCCAGCCCCCGAGCGAGCCCTGGCCATGATAAAATAGACTGAGCCCGAAGAAGTTGCCCAGCGCGTGGCCCAGGCTGGACAGCACCGCGAGCAAGAAATTGAGCCGGTACTCCAGCTCCGACAGCAAGGAGGTGCGCCAGAAAGAGGACAGCACGCGCAGATATCGCCGCATCGCCTGAGCCTCCTCAGCTACTCAGCTGCCCATCGCCGAGTAGCGCTCGAGCCCGCGCTTCCACAGCCGGCGTTGCAAGAAAAAGGCGAAGCCGCCCCACACGGCCAGCACGCACAGCGCGCGCGTGAGGTTCACCTCGCGCCCGAGCAGCAGGTTCACGGGATGGTAGATCAGATAGGGAAATGGCGTCAGTTCCGCGAAGCGGCGCACCGGCTCCGGATACACATCGAGCGGCGCGATCATGCCCGAGAGGAACAGGTGCACGGTGAACCACAGCTCCTCGATCGCGGCGGCGCGCTCACTCCAGAAGGCCAGCATGCTCATCATGTACTGCAGCCAGAAGCGCGCGATGAAGGCCAGGCCTAGCAGCGCGCAGGCGCTCAGCACAGCCTGCGGCCGCGGCAGCCAGAACGCGCCCGGATAGAACGCAAAACACAGCCCCACCACGCCCGCCACGAGCGGCAGCCGCACGATGCGTTCCGTGAGGTGACTCGCCAGAAAGCGCCACACCGGGTTCAGCGGCTGCAGCAGCTGGTGCGACAGGTTGCCGGACACCACCAGCTCCTCAAACTCCCAGATCACCCAGATGAACGTGAATTGCCGCACCACGAACACACAGATGAAGTAGCGAATGAACTCCACGCTGCTCAGCGGAAAGGCTCCGCTCTGCGCGGCGCGCGACCACACGCCGAGCAAGATCAGCGGCAGCACGCTGGCCAGCACCCACAGATAGATCTCCGCCCGGTACTCCAGCATGTTCGCGAGCGAGACGGCGCACAGCGCGCGCCATTTCACCAGCGCCCGCTTCGGCAGCGAACTCACGCCGAGTTCTCCCCCGTGGCTGGACCGCGTGCTGGCCCGAGCTTCGCCGCCAGATCCTCTTCCAGAAACAGCTTACCGACCACGCGCTCCACGGGTGGGTCACTCACGCCCAGATCGCGGGGCTTCAACTCCGAGAGCACCCGCGCCACCGTCTCCGTCAACCGCGAGCGCTCGACGATCAGCACCGCGGAGAGCCCGTTCAGCGCCTCCACCTCGCCGAAGCGCCGCAGCTCCGTTGCATCGATCGGCTGCGCCAATTCCAGGCACACCTGCCGGTAAGGCGCGAAGCGCTCCACCAGCCCCGACAGGCTGCCGTCGTAGACGAGCCGCCCTTCGTGAATCAACAGCACCCGCGGACAGAGCGCGAGGATGTCGGCCATGTAGTGGCTGGTCAGCAGCACGGTAGCGCCGTGGCGCAGGTTGTACTCGCGCAAGAAGCGCCGCATGGCGTCCTGCGCGTTGACGTCGAGCCCCAGCGTCGGCTCATCGAGCAGCAAGATCTTCGGGCGATGGAGCAGCGCCGCGAGCAGCTCACACTTCATGCGCTCGCCGAGCGAGAGCTTGCGCACCGGCTGCGCCAGCTGCTCGCGCACATCCAGCATCTCCGCCAGCTCGTCGACACGGCGCTGCGCCTCGCGCGGCTCGATATCGTAGACGGCGGCGTTGACCTTCAGCGAGTCGAGCGCCGGCAGATCCCAGAGCAACTGCTGCTTCTGCCCCATCACCAGCGTGATGCTCTCCAGGAACGCGCGCTTGCGCTCGAAGGGCACCTGACCCGCGACGCTGGCCTGCCCCGCGCTCGGCCGGATCAGGCCCGTCAACATCTTCAAGGTCGTGGTCTTGCCAGCGCCATTCGCGCCCAGAAAGCCCACGATCTCCCCCGGCTCCACCTCGAAGCTCACGCCCTGCACCGCGTGGATCTCGCGCTGCTCGCGCGCGATCAAGTAGCGCAGGGCGCCGCGCACACCGGGTTGTTTGACGGCGACTCGATAGCTCTTGCTGAGCTCGCGCACGGAGATGGCGGGCATGCCGGCCGCCTCTTAGCACACCGACGCCTCCAGACAGCGAGCACCGTCGCCCGCCGGCTACCGACCCGGACCCGGCTTCTGCGGCGTGCGCATCTGCGGATACGCGCTCATCGCGCCCGTGCCGCCGTCTCGCGCACGCTGGGACAGCTCTTGCACGGTGGCCAGCATCTGACCCCCCGTCCACGGCTTGCGCAGCTGGCGCAGCCCCGGGCGCTGCAAGCGCTCCAGGATCTCTTGCCAGGAATAGTCCATGTAACCGCTGCAGATGGCGACCTGCAGCGCGGGCTCGATCCTGTACAGGCGCGTCACCGTCTCGATGCCGTCCCAGCCGGGCATGCGCACATCGACCAGCGCCACGCCGAACGGTGTCCCCGCGCGCTGCGCGCGCTCGGCCAGGGCTACGGCCTCTTGCCCGCTGCTGGCGAAGCTGAGCGCATACGGCTTGGCCTCGTCGGCCACGTGCATCAGACCCTCGGGGGCAGTCCGGTTGAGACCGACGGTCAGCACCTTCTCGACGACGCGGTGGATGGCAACGTCGTCATCGACGATCAGGATGCGCTGGGCCGCGCCACCACCACGCAACGAGAGCATCACGCCCATCGCGCCCCGGCTGTGCGCCAGTCCCCCGACGGGACACTCTTGGACCAGTTGCTCAGACCGGAACTCCCCTACCTCCTCCGAACGGTTGGCGGGCGCCCGGCTTGAGAAAGCGATATCCGGTCTCTCAGCCTCAGCTCGGCCCACAGCTTGCCCACAACCCGCACGAAAACGCCCACATGGCTCGCCGGCCACCCTCCGGGCGCCCCTTGCTGCCGTTGACACCGTGCCCGTGGATGGTGCATAGATGTTCAGGTGCAATTGGCGTCGACCCTCCGTAGCATGGCCACGCTCGCTCCCGCGGTAGCAGCCGCGTCCGGGGCACCCCGGAGTGGAACACGGCGCATGGCAGAGGGCACCAGCCGCCCCTTCATCAAATGGGCGGGCGGCAAACGCCAGCTCTTGCCCGAGCTGCAGAGCTGCGTGCCCGCGCACTTCGAGCGCTACATCGAGCCGTTCGTGGGTGGCGGCGCGTTGTTCTTCGGCCTTTCTAGCAGGCCGCTGGCTTCAGCACGCAAGCCGCGTGCACTGCTGGCCGACGTCAACCAGCGCCTGATCCGCACCTATCAAGGCGTGCGCGACTCGGTGGAAGACGTGATCGGGCTCCTGCGCGGGTATCCTCACCAGGCCGAGTTCTATTACGAGCAGCGCGAACGCGCGATCGATGAGCTGAGCGACGCCGAGGTCGCGGCCTGGCTGATCTATCTGAACAAGATCGGGTTCAACGGCCTGTACCGCGTCAACCGCCAGAACCGCTTCAACGTGCCGTTCGGGCGCCACAAGAACCCGACCATCTGCGACGAGCCCACCCTGCGTGCCTGCTCGCGCGCGCTCCAGGGCGTGGAACTCCAGGTCGCCGACTTCGAGCAAGTCGCCGAGCGTGCCGAGGCCGGTGACCTCGTGTACTTCGATCCGCCCTACGTCCCGCTCTCGGTGACTTCTTCGTTCACGCGCTACACGTCAGACGGCTTTGACGGGGTTGATCAGATCCGCTTGCGCGACCTCGCGCTGCGGCTCAAGCAGCGCGGCGTCCACGTCCTGCTCTCCAACTCCTCCGCCGACTACGTGCGCGAGCTCTACCAGAAAGATTTCGAGATCATCGAGGTCTCCGCCACCCGCCAGGTGAACAGCAAGGCCAGCGGCCGCGGCGCGATCACCGAGCTGGTCATCCGCTGATAGTCGGGAGCCAGAAGCATGCCCGGCGGCGCGACAGCGGTCACCAGCGGTGACGCTCTGTGCAAGGAGGTCACGCTGCTCGCCAGCCAGCTGGGCCTGGCCGCGCGCGAGCAATTCAAGTGCGGGCGCCGCATCTGGGGTGCCGAGCGCTACATCGATGTGGTGTTGACCGAGACGGCCTCACGCCGCCGCCTCGGCATCGAGTGCAAGTATCAGGGCACTGCAGGGAGCGCAGAGGAAAAGATCCCCGCCATCATCCAGGACATCTCGGCCTGGCCCATCCCCGGCCTGGTGGTGTTCAGCGGCATCGGCTTCAGCGAGAACATCAAGTCGTTCCTGATCGCCTCGGGCCGCGCCGTGGAGCTCGATGAGCTCGTGCCCTGGCTGCAGCTGTTCTTCGGCCTGGAGCTGCCGCCGACGCCCGAGCGCCCGCCGCGCCGGCTCCGCACTGCCGTCCCCAAGCTCTAGAATCTAGAAGCGCATCCTCAAAAACGCATCCTCAAAAACGCATCCTCAAAAACGCATCCTCAAAAACGCATCCTCAAAAACGCATCCTCAAAAACGCATCCTCAAAAACGCATCCTCAAAGACGCATCCTCAAAA
>JAICTU010000844.1 GCA_025936205.1 Polyangiaceae bacterium
GCCGACATCCCGAACAGCATTGGTTTCGAACGCACGGGCGCGGACCCGCAGATCATCGGCGAGCTCGGGGCTGCCGGAGACCTGTACGATCTAGCGCAGGCGGCGCGCATCTCGGCGCGGCGCACGCTTTGGTCGAGCTTGCCCGAGCAGCTGATCCATCGCGACTTCCATCTGTATAATCTGCTCTTCACGGCCGAGTCGCTGTCTGGGTATCTCGACTTCGACTTGGCGCAGCGCGGGCCGCGTCTGTTTGACGTGTGTTATTGCAGCCTCGAGACACTGGCTCAGCGCTTCGACGAGCCCGGCTTTCCGGATTACTGGTTCCGAGTCCTCGGTGCCCTCTTGAAAGGCTACTCGGAGCTCGTGCAGCTGACTGATCTGGAGAAGCGCAGCGCAGTCTCCATGATGCTCGATATCCAGCTCCTCGCGATGCACCATTTTCGCGCCGAGCCCGTCCCCGGGCGCAACGCCGAACGGCTGCTCCACTGGCTAGACGCCCGCCGCCACCTAATTCAGTCGCTGGTCGTGAGCGTGTGAGGCCTTCGACCGTCGGTTGCTACCCAAAACTGCCCACTGACTTCGAGCGTGAGCCGGCGCGGCTCGCGCAGCGCTGAGAATTTGCCCCCCGTCTGAAGCCGGGCCGCTCCGCCGGTGCGATTGTTCGTGCGTCGCCTTTTGGGGCCTGGCACACGAGTCTGCAGAGAACCTATCTGAGTCAAAACCCCGACCCGCTGGGAGGCGAGCTTGATCGATCTTTATTATTGGACCACTCCGAACGGCCACAAGATCACGATGTTTCTGGAGGAGACCGGCACGCCGTATCGGATCCTTCCCATCAATATCGGACGCGGTGAGCAGTTTGCGCCCGAGTTCTTGCGCATCTCTCCGAATAACCGCATCCCCGCCATCGTGGATACGGAGCCAGGGCCCGGGGAGTCTCCGCTGGCCATCTTCGAATCCGGAGCAATTCTCGAGTACCTCGCAGAGAAGACGGGTGCGCTGCTGCCGCGCTCCAAGCACGAGCGTTTCGACGTGCTGCAGTGGCTTTACTGGCAAGTCGCCAATCTCGGACCCATGGCGGGGCAGAACCACCACTTCACGCAGTACGCGCCGGCGAAGGTGCCGTACGCGATCGAGCGCTATGTGAAGGAGACATCCCGCTTGTACGCCGTGCTGGATCGGCGGCTGGAAGGTCGTGAGTTCATCACGGGGGAATTCTCGATTGCGGACATCGCGAGTTATCCGTGGATCGTGTCGCACCAGGGGCAACAGCAGAAGCTGGAGGACTACCCGCATCTCGCACGCTGGTTTAAAGCCATCCAGGCGCGCCCGGCAACGCAGCGAGCGTATGCGCGAGCCGCCGAGATCAATCCGCCGAGCAAGCCGGCGATGGACGAAGAAGCGCGGCGCATCCTGTTCGGCCAAGACGCCTCCACGGTGCGTACTCGAGCCTGAGAGAAGAGCCCAGCCCATTCGGCTGACCATCGCTCAGCGTCTGGCGCTGCTGCTGCGACGACGACCGGGATAGCTTTACCGAGCGCCTTTCGGCGCGGAGCTCATCCCAGGTCGTCAGAGCAGCGACGGGGTACTGCCAAGAGCTCACGAGGTAGGAGA
>JAICTU010000018.1 GCA_025936205.1 Polyangiaceae bacterium
ACGTCTCGTGCCCGATCGTCCATTCGCTAATGCGTCCCTCCCGCTTCGGGCAGCACTCTATCATGGCGATTTTCGAGGCTCGAATTGCCGCCCAGCTCTGCTCGCAGCGAGCCCGACAGCGTTCTTGCCCTGCCAGCGCTCGCGCGCTCCGCGCGCGCGCTTTGCGGCGATGCAACGCAGGTTTCGAGCGCCATCGCCGCTCGCGCGCGCTCCAGTCGCACCGATCTCGTTCAGCGAAATCGACCGCGCACACGCCATTTTATGGAGCGTTGCGCTTCTCTCTCGCGACCTTCGCTGCAGGTGCAAATTCACGCGCGGCAACCATCGGGTTCACCGATCCGGAGCCTCGACGAGGATCGCGCTCCGTCGGCGTGCGCCCTTCGCTTCCGCACGGCCCCATATCACACCCACGTGGGCCCGACTCCGTCCGCCCCCGCACGACGCCTTCCGCTTCCGCACAGCCCCGTCCGCCCCCGCACGGCGCGCTGGCTCGCGCGAGGCCGTATCGTGTTCGCGGGTTGCGTGCGCCACTCTCGCAAGGTCGTCCCGCTTCCGGTCGCTGCGTCGCCGTCCATCCAGTTCAGAAGGTCTGCCCAGTGCCTGCTGGACTGGCGCGCCGTCCAAGGCCGCTAAACGGGCTTCGTCGCGTGAGCGACTTTTTGATCCAGCGTCATCGCCGAGCGACCTGCGAAAACGTCTGCGGCCGCTCGTCGACTACGTTGCCAGTGCCCGCCGTAGCGCGAAGCGCGAGGAGGGGCGGGTGGAGGCATCCATCAAAATCAGGCAAAAAAACGGCGCATTTGAGACTAGCGCGAGGAAGGGCTGACTCGAAAACCCGGATCCCAGCCGAGCTCCGCTCGCGCCTTGCGTGAGCTGGCGTACGGCGTCTCTTCCGCCACGTTGTAGATCCCGGCGCCGCGCTCGACCGCCAGGAGCGCGGCGTGCGCGGCCGCATCGGCGTGCACGGGTGCCGAGCCCTCCGCGCTCGCGCGGCCGCTGCCAGGACCATAGACTTGGCCGTAGCGCAGCACCACGCCGGCGAGCGGCGCCGAGCTCAGGCTCAGGCGCTCCAGCTCGGCGACACCGCGCACGCTCATCCCCCGCTGCCCGTCGCTCGCGAGGTCGAGCGCATCCCCTTCCGTGTGCGGCTCGGCTCCCGGGGCGTAGGCCCAGGCGATGCTCTGGGCGATGAAGCGCCGCGCGCCGCTCGCGAGTGCAGCCTGGACGAGGTTCCTCGTGCCTTCGCTGCGAATGCGCGCATTGCGCGGCGTTGCTTCGACCATCAGCTTCGGATCCAGGTTCGGGGGCAGATCGGTGAGCTGGTGGATCACCACGTCGGGTCTAGATTCGGCCAGTGCTCGCTGAAGCGCCGGGGCATCGAAGACATCCACAACCACGGGGAGCGCTCCGACGGCTCGCACGGCTCTGGCCCTTTCCGCCGAGCGCGACATGCCAGAGACCTGGTGCCCCGCCGCCACCAGCAGCGGCAGGAGCCGCACGCCGATCACGCCGGTCGCCCCGGCCACGAATACTTTGAGCGACATCTGCTGTCTCCTCGAGGCCTGTTTCAGTGTGGCAGCAAGCGCTGTAACGCGATGCCACACGCGACGGCCAGGTTCAGTGAGTCAACCTCCGGACGGATCGCGATCCTCACGCGCTGGTCGCATGCGCTCAGTGCCGCCGCACTGAGCCCCGCGCCTTCGCTGCCGAAGAGCAGCGCCTGGCGGTCAGCGCGGGGCGCGGCCACGAATTCATCGAGCTCGCGCGCGCCGGGCGCCGGAGTGAGCGCGATCAAGTCGAAGCCGAGCGCCGCGAGCTCGCCGAGGCACCGGGGCCAGGGCGCAGCGTCGTCCGCGCCGATGGTCGCGAACGGCACGCGCAGGCAGGCCGCCATCGAGGTGCGGATGGCCTTGCGATAGAGCGGGTCGGCGGAGCTCGGGTCGAGCAGCACCGCGTCGGCGCCGAAGGCCGCCGCGTTGCGGAACACGCCGCCGACGTTGTCATGGTTGGCGACGCCTTCGAGCACGACCAGCGCGCGCGCGCGCGCCGCCAGGGCCCGCCAGTCGAGAGGCGTCGGGCGGCGCACCAGCGCCAGGCAGCCGCGATGAAAGTCGTGCCCGGTGAGCGCCTCGAAGAGCGCGTTCGGGCAGAGATAGACCGGCGCCGCGGCCTCGCGCAGCAGCGGCCCGAGTGCGGCCAGCGCCGCTTCGTTCAAGAGCACGGACTCGAGCCGATAGCGCGGCTCGGCGAGCACGCGCTCGACCACGAGCCGGCCCTCCGCGACGAACCAACCCGCCTGGCGCAGCGCGCCGGGCTGGGCCACCAGCTCGTAGCCTCGGAGCCGCGCGTCGTGCGCGCGCTCCACTCGCTCGAGCTTCACTCCCTGCCCCGCGCCTCCACCGCGGCGAGGTCGCTCACTCCGGCAGCGCCGATCTCGCGCGGGAACTCTTCAAACCAGGCTTCGAGCAGCTCTTTCGCGAGGTCCTCGGAGAGCAGGCGGTTGGACAGGCACAGTACGTTGGCGTGGTTCCACTTGCGCGCGGCCCGCACCGTGCCGGCGTCCGTGCAGAGCGCCGCGCGGATGCCGGGCACCTTGTTCGCGGCCATGCAGATGCCGGTGCCGGACCAGCAGAAGAAGATGCCTTCCGCGCAGGCGCCGCTGACCACGGCCCGCGCGGCTTGCTCGGCACACAGCGCCCACGGCGCCTCACGGCCGCTCTCCAGCGCGCCGAAAACGACCACCTGATGACCACGCTGCTCGAGCTCCCGCCGAACACGCGCGTGCACCGGATATAGCTCATCGGAGCAGAGCGCGATGATCATGCCGCCCTCTCATGCTGCTTCGCCCCAGCGGCGCAGCGAGACCTGCCCGCGATCGATTTCCACGTACGTGCCGCCGCGCAGCCAGTTGCCGGAGTTGAAGTAACGCTGACCCGGCTCGAACACCACCTCTTCGGACTGGTGGGTGTGGCCGAACACCACCACGTCGAAGCCACGCCGCAACAGCATGCGCGCGGCGTCGTGATAGACGTTCTCGGCGCTGCGCTTGCCGCGCAGCACCCCTCGCACACGCTGCTTGGCGATCTCGTACGAGGTCCAGGCACGATACACGTCAGGGTAGAGATGCAACAGCGGTCCCGCCGCGCGCGTCATCCACTCGTAGAAGCGCGGGCTCTTCACGAACGAGGGATCATAGAGGTGGCCATGCTCGATGCGGATGCGCGCGTCGCCCGACGTCACGTTGAGAAAGGGCGTGATCTGAATGCCGGACCACGCGCTCAAAAAGTTCTCGAGCGCGATATCGTGATTGCCGACCACGTAGAACACGCTGCGCCCGGCGTCGACCAGGCGGCGCAGCGCGCGCAGCACGCCCACCGAGTCCGCCGCCAGGCTGGCGAAGCGCGCTTGGAGGATCTCGAAGCCGTCGCCGTTGATGCAGACGTTGTAGCCGCGGCGCAGCGCATCCTCGAAGAACTCGCCCAGGTTGCGGCTCGCCGCGCTGTAGGGGTTGCCGACGTGCAGGTCGGAGACCACGACCAGCCGCTCCTGCGCCGTGTCGATGATCACTTGCTCTCCGTCGCGTAGAGCAGAGGCGGCTGAACGCTGGCGCGGGCGTCGCCGTCTTGCTCGGCGAGCGCGGCGATCAGCCGCGCATTGAGCGTGCGCACGCGGCTGCTCAGGCGCCGCAAGAGCTCGAAAGCGAACGTGGGATCGCGGCGCAGGCGCACGAGGAGTGCGCCGGGTGTGATCACCAGCACCTCGGCGCTGCCCTGCGCCTGCGCGCTGGCATCGCGCGGCAGCCCTTCGAGCAAGCTCATCTCGCCGAAGAAGTCGCCCTTGTGCAGCAGCGCGAGCTCGATCTCGGGCGGCTGCGAGGAGCGCCCCGGCCCGGGGGCGCTTCGCCCCCCCAGCGCAAGAGCGGGGCGGGCCTTGAAGATGCGCACCGACCCGCTCTGGATCACAAACATCTCCGAGCTAGACTCGCCCTCCTGGCAGATCAGCTCGCCGTGCCCGTAGCTGCGCGACTGCTCGGTACCGTGGCCATTGGAGCTGGAGAGGGGCCGGTTGAACACGCTGGAGACTCTAGCCGGGCCGGCGCGATGAGGACAGTGCCGATCGCGGTCCCCCCGGCGCCGGCTCCGCCAAGCCGTCAAAGAGCCGAAATTGGACGCTCAGCCCCGCACCTCAGCCGCGCTGGGTGAACCTGACGGCGCGCTGCTCGGAGAGCTGGTCTTCGAGGAGGGGGGTCGCCGGGGGCTCGGCGTGGACTGCGTTGGAGCGCGTGAACGCCACGCTCTCGCTCCGCACGATCTGGGCGAGCCGTTCTCGGCCCGGCGTCAACCCGCGGGCGGCGAGACAGCGCGCTCGGCCCCCGGATGGGTCGGTTCCGGATGGGAACAGCTCCCGATCGAGGCTGCTCTCACCCGAACTCGGCCGCTGGCGCACCCGCCGGGGTGAGCTGAGCCAATTCTCCCCAAACGGCGGGCCAAACACTGCGATCTCGCGCATGTCGCGTCGGATCCCGCTGGTCTTTGGTTTCGCCATAATATATCGCGCCACGACATAATGGCCGTTGACGATGCCGTGATGAACCTCGAGGAGTACCGCGCGTTCGCGGAATTTCGTTACGTGCTGCGCCGCTTCATCAACTTCAGTGAGACGGCGGCGCGCAGCGCCGGCATCGAGCCGCAGCAACACCAGCTGCTGCTGGCCCTGAAGGGCTTGCCGCCGGATTTGCGGCCCACCATCGGTACGCTCGCGGAGCGCTTGCAACTCCGCCACAACAGCACGGTCGAGCTGGCACAGCGCTCGATCGAGAGTGGCCTCGTGCAGCGCCGCCCGAGCCCCCACGACGGACGCGAGGTGCTGTTGAGCATCACCGCCCGCGGGGAGCGCCTGCTGCAAAAGCTCAGCATCGAGCACCGCGCGGAGATGCGCTCGGCCGCGCCGGCATTGCTCCGGACGTTGCATGGGCTGATCGAGAGCGTCGACGGGCCTGCTCCGCAGGCCCGCAACAACTACGGCGGGAACACCCCGCACCCCGAGGAGAACTGACGATCATGGCACACGGAAACGGACGCTCCGAACGGCCCCCCAGGGTGCCCAAGGAGCTCGGCGACTTCACGACCACACAGCGGGTGGTGCCGATTGCGGCGCTGGCCGTGGTGATCGGAGCCCTCGCTGCACTGGTGGCGCTCGCGCTGCTGCGCATGATCGGCTTGTTCACGAACCTGTTCTTCTTCCAGCGCTGGAGCACCGATCTCGCCACTCCCGCCGACCACCATCTGGGTCCGCTGGTGGTGCTGGTCCCCGTCGCAGGCGCCCTGATCATCGGGCTGATGGCGCGCTATGGCTCGGATCGCATCCGCGGCCACGGCATTCCCGAGGCCATCGAGTCGATCCTGCTGAAGGGCAGCCGAATCGAGCCCAAGGTGGCGGTGCTCAAGCCGGTCTCCTCGGCCATCTCGATCGGCTCCGGCGGCCCCTTCGGCGCCGAGGGCCCGATCATCATGACCGGCGGCGCGCTCGGCTCGTTGATCGCGCAGTTCTTCCACTTCACCAGCGCCGAACGCAAGACGCTGCTCGTGGCTGGCGCCGCCGCCGGCATGTCGGCGACCTTCGGTTCGCCGGTGGCGGCGGCCTTGCTGGCGGTCGAGCTGCTCCTGTTCGAGTGGAAGCCCCGCAGCTTCATCCCGGTGGCGCTCGCCAGTACCACCGCAGCCTTGCTCCGCCCCTACTTGATCGGCTCGGGCGCGCTCTTCACGGTGCCTCCGCATCATGCCGCGCTCACGCCCTCGGGCGTCTTGGCATGCGTGTTGTGTGGCCTGCTCGCGGCAGGGCTCTCGGGCCTTTTGACCTTGAGCGTGTACGCCTTCGAGGATCTGTTCGAGAAGCTGCCCATCCACTGGATGTGGTGGCCGGCGATCGGCGGCCTGGTGATCGGCGTCGGTGGTCTGATCTACCCGCACGCCCTCGGCGTCGGCTACGATGTGATCGAGGAGCTGCTGCAGGGCAAGCTGATCGGCTCGGCTCTGCTCCTGCTGATCGCGGTGAAATGGACGATCTGGGCGGTCTCGCTCGGCTCCGGCACGTCCGGCGGCGTGCTCGCGCCGCTGCTGATGATGGGCGCGGCGCTGGGCGGCGTCGAGGCGCAATGGTTCCCGGAGATGGGGCTCGGCTTCTGGCAGGTGATCAGCATGGGAGCGATCCTGGGCGGCACCATGCGCTCGCCGCTGATGGCGATCGTATTCGTGCTGGAGCTGACCCACGACATCAACCTGCTCTTGCCGCTGCTGCTGGCCGTCACGCTGGCGCACGCCACGACCGTGCTGTTCTTGAAGCGCTCGATCCTGACGGAAAAGGTCAGCCGGCGTGGCTTCCACCTGACTCGCGAGTACGCGACCGACCCGCTCGAGATCCTGTTCGCGCGCGAGATCATGGCGACCGACGTCAAGGCGATCCCGATCGGCTCGCGCCGTCAGGACATCGCCATCGCGATCAACGGCGAGCGACGCGGGCAGAGCATCTTTGCCGTGGTGGATGATCAGGGAGCCCTGGCCGGCGTGGTCACGCGCTGGATGCTGGAGCAGTGGGCCGAGGGCGACGCCACGGGCGTTGCCAACGACTCGGTGCTCGCCATCACGCACGAGCCGATCACGGCCTTCCCCGACGAGTCACTGCGCGCGGTGATGAACCGCATGGCAGAGACCGGCATGACCAGCCTGCCCGTCGTGGAGCGGTCCGACCCACGGCAGCTGGTGGGCAACATCACGCTGCGCGACATGCTCAAGGCGCGCATGAAGCACATCGAAGAGGAGAAGCGCCGCGAGCGGCCGCTGCCGCTCAGCCTGATGGTGCCCGGCTGGCTGCGGCGCAGCCCGGGCATTCCCCCGTCGGGGCAGCTGGTGTCGGCCGCTCCCGGCCCCATGGAGAGCGAACGGCGCGCTGGCTGAGCCGGCCCCACCAGCGAGCTCACAGCAAGCGCAGGAAGGCGAGCAGCGCGCGCTGCTCGTCTTCGGACAGCGCGGCCAGGCCCTGCTCGGCGGGCGGCGCGCGATGATAGAACTGCTCGGCGCTCCAGCGCGCAGCGCCGAGCACCTCCGCGAGGCTCTGGGCGGAGCCGTTGGTGAACAACGGAATCTTCGCAGATACGCGGCGCAACGAAGGCACCCGCGCCCCGCGCGGGTGCACGAGCGGTTCTATGCCGGTCTTCTCGTAGCTATCGCGCGCCCAAACCAGAGGCCCGGCTTCGCTGAACACGAGATCGTGCCAGGCCTCGAAGGGCACCCGGCTGCCCGGGCGATCCGTGACCAGGCGAGCCTCATGGCAGCTCTCGCAGCGCTCGCGAAACACTCGTGCGCCGCGCGCCTCCTCCTCGGCCCAGGGCCGCGCCGGCTGCGCGCGGGGATTCGGCGGGTGATCGACCAGCATGAACTGCGCGAGCAGCGCCTCGCGCAGCTCGCCGGGGGAGAGTTCGCCCGCCGGCACCCCCAGCTCCGTGAGCCAGGGATAATCGCTGGCCTGCAGCGTGAACCAGGGATCGCGCGCGCTGCCGGCGCCAGCGGCGCGAAACTCGTTGTGCACCATCTGCGTGAGGTCCGGGTCGAGCGCGCGCGAAAAGTAGGGCTTGTTGTTGAACAGCCCGCGCAGTGGTTTCGTGGTGGCCAGGATGTCACCGCGCCCGGTGTGGTGGATTCTGCCGTCGAGCCCGCCCTCGAAGTGGCAAGTCTCGCAGGTGAAGCGACTGAGCGGCCCCTCCGACGAGTTGTGCGGCGCGATCAGCGTCGTGTACTCGAGCACCTCGCCCAGCTTCTCCAGCGGCAAGCGTCGGTCCTCGCTGGGCACGGAGAGCACGCGCCGCGCGCCCCCGGGCGCCGTCACCACGAAGGCGTCCAGCAGCGGATCGGCGGACAGCAGCGAGCCCTCCGGCAGCCGCAGGAGGTCCGCGCTGCCGGGCACGCCGTCGCGGGCCTCCAGCCGCTCGAGCTCGAGCTCGGGGTTGAGCGCGAGCGAGAGCGCGCGTGCCGAGCCGTAGCCCTGGACCTCCAGCCTCAGGCCCTCGCCGTGCGGCTCCAGCAGCAACGCGCGCGGGGTGACCACGCCCTGCTCCGAGCTGTCCAGGCTCAGCCGCCGGCGCAGGCCCGCGCCCGGCGTGAACTCGTAGATGTACACAAACGAGTCGATGTAGCCGAACGAGCCGATGCGGCGATCGAGCGGATGGTCCTCGACGCCGCTGGCAGCGATCACGAGTCCGTCACGCCGAGCCCGGACCGCGAGGCCCCAGAACGGGCCGTCGTGCTCGGCGCGCCAGGAGCGTCCGCTGGGCAGCCCCGCGGCGTCGAGCTCGAGCACCACCAGCGAGTGGTCGAGCAGGCAGGCGGCGACCAGGTAGCGCCCGGCCCGCTCGAGGCGCTGCGCCGCGCGGCACAGCTCCACCGACTCCCGTGCGCGGGCCGCAGCCGTGCTGGCGCCCTCGATGACGAAGAGCCGGGTGCTGGTCTCGCTGGCCGCGTACAGCACCTGCGCGCCAGCGGCCAGCGCGCGCACGGAGGGTACTCCTGGCAACTCCAGGCGCCGATCGGCGGCGAGCCCCTCTCCCAGCGCATAGCGTTGGACACTGCCCGCGAGCTCGCCGGCGACAAAAGCGAAGTCGTGCGCTCCATCGTGCAACACTGCGAGCGCGCTGCCCCTGCGCGGCGCGGGCGCGCTCTGGATCAGCTCGAGCTCGGGTGAATACAGCCGCAGCTCGGCGCTGCCGCGCAACAGGCCGAGCACGCGTCCGTCCGGCAGAAGCGCCATACGGTACGGATCGGCCCCGAAGCGTTGATCCTCGCGCTCGGGGTGAGCAAAGTCAGTGGCCTGGCGTTTCGAGTTTTCGAGCTGCCGCAGCTCCGACAGTACCTGCCGTTGTGTTTCCGAAACGCTACTTCCCGCGCGCGCAGCGGCAATCGCAGCCGCCGGCGGCGAGACGGCTCCGCAGCCCAGGGCCGCAGCGAGAGCAGTGGCGAGAGCCGAGGCGCGCAGCGCTCCGGCTCGCAACGCTCACCAGCCTCCGCCGGCCGCCGGCGCTGGAGCGGGGCTCTGTTCCTTCTTCTCTTCCTTCTTTTCGCTGGCATCGCCCCCCGGGGCGTCATCCGCAGGCGCCGCCTGCGATTCCGAAGACTGCTGCGAATCCTTCGCGCTTTTCGCCGACGGAGGGCAGCCGAGCAGGCCTGCCGCGAGCACCATGCCGAACCCGACCACGAGCGAGCGATTATGCATGGCGCGAGCCAAGCACGGCTCCAGGGTGCTCGAGAAGAGCAAAAGAGCCGGCGTCCGCGGCCTTTCTCCTGCTCCGGCTCGGGACGGCCCCCCCCGGTTCGACGCGCTCGAGGCCCCCGCGTGACGCCTGATTTCACAGATTTTCGAGCGCTTCGCGGGCGATTCGCGATTGCCCGCCGCAGCCGCCCGAAGCACTCTACGCCGGCATGATGAAGCGTCCTCACGTACTCGGGATCGTCCTCGCCGGCGGCGAAGGAAAGCGGCTGATGCCGCTCACCCGCGACCGCTGCAAGCCCGCCGTGCCCTTCGGTGGCAACTACCGGTTGATCGACTTCGCCCTGAGCAATCTGGTCAATGCGGGGGTTCGACGCATCGCGGTGCTCACCCAGTACAAGAGCCACAGCCTCGACCGGCACATCGCCACCACCTGGCGCTTGCCGGCGCTGTTCAGCGACTACGTGATGAGCGTGCCGGCGCAGATGCGCCTGGGCAAGCGCTGGTTCGAGGGCTCGGCGGACGCCGTGTATCAGAACCTGAATCTGTTCCGCGACGAGAAGCCGGACCACATCTGCGTGTTCGGTTCAGACCACGTGTACCGCATGGACTGCGCGCAGATGATCGACGAGCACATCCGCTCTGGCGCCGGCTTGACCGTGGCGGGCATCCGGGTGCCACGCTCGCAGTCGGAGCGCTTCGGCATCATCGAGCAGCGCCCCGACGGGCGCATCGAGCGGTTCCGCGAAAAGCCCACCGCGCCGCCCGGCCTCGCCGACAACCCCGACGAGGTCATGGCCTCGATGGGCAACTATGTGTTCCGCGCGGAAGCCTTGATCGAGGCGCTGAGCGCCGACGCGCGCAACAGCGGCAGCGCGCACGACATGGGCGGCGACATCGTGACCGCGCTGGCCGAGGCAGGCGACGCCGCCGTCTACGACTTCGCGAAGAACATGGTGCCCGGCTCGACCGAGCGCGACCGTGGCTACTGGCGCGACGTGGGCACGCTGGACAGCTACTACGAAGCCCAGATGGACCTGATCAGCGTCCACCCCATCTTCAACCTGTACAACAAGGAGTGGCCGATCCACACCTCCACGGGCTCGCTCCCGCCGGCCAAGTTCGTGTTCGACGACGACGGGCGCCGCGGCACCGCGCTCGACTCGATGGTGGCCGCGGGCGTCGTGATCTCGGGCGCCACCGTGCGCCGCTCGATCGTGTCCTCGGGCACCACCATCCACAGCGGCGCGCTGGTGGAGGATTCGGTGATCATGCACGACGTGCGCATCGGCCGCGGTGCGGTCGTGCGGCGCGCGATCATCGACAAGCGCGTGGTGGTTCCGCCCGGCGCGCAGATCGGCGTCGATCACGAGCAGGATCGGCGCAACGGCTACACCATCTCCGAGAGCGGCGTGACCGTGATCGGCAAGGGCGACCGAGTGGCGCCCGGTAACACCAGCGTCTCGGCCTCGGCGAGCATGCCGGGCTCGATGCCCCCTCCCCCGGCTCGGGCCTGAGCGCAGCTATCCCTGGAGCACCCTATCCCTGGATGAAGAGCGCCGTGACGGCCTACGCGCCCGTGCTCGAGCGAGTGGCAGAGCTGGCCGAGCACTTGCCGGCGGAAGCGCGCGCAGACGCGCAGCGCGTGGTGGGGATCTGCAGGGAGCTGGCCGGGCGCGAGCGCGCGGCGGGGCGGCTGTTGCCGGGCGCTGCCGATCTGGAGCTCAAGCGCGAGCTCGGGCGGCTCGCCGAGCTGCTCGGGCGCCGCTCCACGCAGGCGTTGCCCGCGGCCAGCCTCGGCCGCGCAGCACTCGCCGATTTGAGCGGCGATCTGCGCAGCCTGCAAGCGATGTGCAGCGACTGCGACGCCAAGCTGGCGCTGCTCGGGCGCTGAGACCCCAAAAAGCGAGGAAGCCGTGGCCCATCCCGAAACCATCCTGATCACCGGCGCGAGCCCGATGCCCGTGCTCGCGCTGGCCAAGCTCTGGCTGGAGCGCGGCGACCGCGTGCTCGCACTGCAACGGCGCAGCTCCCCGCTGCTCGGGCATCCGCACTACCGCGAGCTGCGCGCGGACCTGGCCGCTCTGGAGGCGCTGCCCGCGCAGGTGCGGGAGCTCGCGAGCGGTGCGCACGAGATCGACCGAGTGGTGCTGAATGCGGCCATCGCTGCTCCCTTGCGCGACATGGCCGACACGCCGCTCAGCGAGCTGAAGCAGCTGATGGACGTGAACACCTGGGCCAACAAGCAGGTCCTGGATGCCCTGTACGGCTCCGGCGCGCGCATCCGCCAGGTGATCGGCATCTCCTCGGGTGCGGCGGTGCGCGGCAGCCGAGGCTGGAACGGCTACTCGCTGAGCAAGGCGGCCTTCGCGATGCTCATTCAACTCTACGCCGCGGAGCGCACGGAGACGCACTTCTGCTCGCTGATGCCGGGCATCGTGCACACCCAGATGCAGGACGACCTGGCGGGGACGACAGCCGAAGAGCGCCGCAAGTTCCCGGCGCTGGAGCGCTTGCTGGCGGCCCGCGGCACGCCCGATATGCCGCTGCCGGACGCGGCAGCGCCGGCGCTGCTGGCTGCATTCGACCGCGCCCTGAAGGAGCCCAGCGGCGCGCTCTTGAATCTGCGCGACCTGCGCGAGGGCTGAGCACGGGTGCTCACCCGTACAAGTTGAGTCGCGAACCCGTGGCAGCACCGACCTGAGGCGCATTGACGCCCAGCTGCGGCTGACGCCGTTCCCGCTGGGCTCGTGCTTCGACCTGGAGCTGGACCGCGCTCTTGCTGGGGTCGATATGCCGCTTGGCGAGCGCCTCGTCGGCGCAGTTCGCACATGCGTACCCGTTCACCGACGACATACCCGGTACCCCAGCTCCCGGATCGACCGCTGCAGCGCGGACTGAAGAACACTGCACGCTGCTGTTTCACCATGGGTCGGTTTGGCAAGCACAAGAGGCTCCAGGAAAGCGGCCGCTTCCGAGCTCAGCCCGGGCGAGGTCTGGTGGAGCCGCGAGGACCACCTCCCCTACTTCATCCGCTGGCGCGGCGATCTCGCCGGCTTCGCCCTGGTGCGGCGAGGCTCGCGTGTAACCCAGGCCGCCGATGTGATGGACGTCGCCGAGTTCTTCGTGCTGCGCGGGGCACGCCGCGCGGGCGTGGGCACCAGCGCCGCGCACGCGCTCTTCGGGCTCTTCCCTCGCGCCTGGGAGGTCCGCGTCCGGCGCACGAATGCCGCGGGGCTGAGCTTCTGGTCCCGTGCGATCGAGAGCTGGACGGGAAAACCCGCGGCTGTCACGTCGATGTCCATCGATGGCGTGGAGTGGAGCATGCTGCGGTTGGACGCTGCCCACTAGGCGCCATTCAGGCGTTTGAGCGGGCACTCCTGGAGGGCTCGGTGCCGCACGGCTCGAGCCCATCACCAGGACCGCCCGCTGCGCCCAATCTCAGGGTGACGTAGCCGGCGCGCGATTCTGCGCCTGGATCGCCTCCCAGATCGCCAGCACGCTGAGCCGGCTCAGCCCGGAGCCGTGATTGCCTCCGCGGATGCGCCACAGCTCCACGCTGTTCCCGGCACAGCCCTGCCCGCTCCACACCTGCGTCTCGGCGCCCGGGATGCGAGGCTCCAGATCCAGGTCGCGCGTCGCAACCGCCGGCTCCTTGCAGCCGCTCAGCTTGCGCCAGGCCTTCACCGTGGCCTCCGCCGAGGGATGCTTCGGCCGACTGCGATCGGCAAACAAGTAGCCCCCCTCGAAGCTGACGATCGGGTCCTCATCGGCGTGGATCTCGACGATGTTGGGTACCTTGTCGGGGTGGCAGTTCTTCGGCTGGTTGATGCCGGCGCCACCGATGCTGAAGATGCCGCGCAGGCGCGAGCCGAGCTCACAGGCCGCGCGGTGCGCCAGGAAGCCACCGTTCGAATAGCCGACGAGATAGACCCGCGCCGGGTCGATCTTGGGGTTCCTCGAGGCGTCGCTGATCCAGCCGCGCAACATTTCGATGTGATCGACTGGCAGGTGCTCGAAGTCGCAGCAGCTCTCGGTCGCGTTCCAGAAACGCCGTTGGGAGTGGTCGAGCATGCCGTCAGGAGCCAGGTAGGCGAAGCCGAGCCCCTCAGAGAGCTCCTTCAGGCGCAGGCCAAGGCTGAGCTCCCCGCCCGAGCCGCCCAGGCCGTGCAGAAAAAGGATCAGCGGCATCGGGCCGGGCACGCTCTCGGGCACCTGCAGCGCCGGCGCCAAGGGCTGGGGCTCGGGCGGCGCTTGCTCCACGTCACGGCGCGCCTGCTCCAGCAGCGCCGCCGCCTCTTGCTGCGGAGTCGGCGCGCTGGACTGGGGCGGCGGGTCCTTGTGGCATGCGGAGAGCACGCCGAGCGCGAGGCTCAGTCCCACGCGCAGGCCCTGCGCCGACCGCCGTGCTCTCACAGTTCGTCCGCGAGGCGCCGCGACTCCTCGAGCCGCTCCCGCGCCGCGAGCATCTGCGTCCGCTGGTCGCGCGTCTGCTCCACGACCTCCTTCGGGGCGCGATCGACGAAACCTTTCCCCGAAAGCTTCTTGTCGACCAGAGCGATGTCCTTGTCGATGCGCTTGATCTCGCGCTCGATGCGCGCGAGCTCTTCGTCCTTCTTGACGATGCCCTGCAGCCCGACGAGCACCTCGATCGGGCCGGCGTAGGTCGGCACCACGCTCACCGCCGTTCCGGATGTGCGCGGCCCGCCCAATCTGGCGACGGCGGGCAGCGTCGTGGACTTCGTGAGCATCTGGGCCGAGAACGCCACTCTCTGGAGCAGGCTCCCGATCTCCCCGGCGTCCGTACGGAACTCGAGCGGCACGGCGTTGGCCCACTTGATCTCGTGCTCGGCTCGGATCGTGCGCGCGGCGCCGATCGCGGAGGCGACCACGTCCATGTCGCGCTCGGCGATCAGATCGCGGTATTTCTCTTCGCTCGCGCCCGGATAAGGACCGAAGGCGATGGAGACGCTGCGCGTGGCGGGCCGGGGCACGCGCTGCCAGAGCTCCTCCGTCACGAACGGCATCAAGGGGTGCATGAGCCGCAGGGCCCCTTCCAGCACGTAGGCCAGCACGGCGCGGGTCTCGTCGCGGTCTGCGGCGAATGGACTCTGCTCCGCGAACACGGTCTTGGTCAGCTCCAGGTACCAGTCGCAGAGATCGCTCCAGAAGAAGCGATAGGATTCATTCGCGGCCTCGTCGATCCGGAAGCCGTGGATGCCGGCGTTCGCGATCCGGGAGGCGTTCGCGAGGCGGGACAGGATCCAGCGGTTGTACAGAGCTCGCGGCTGCTGCAGGTCCTGCCAGGTGTAATCTTCGAGCTGATCGAGCGCGAAGCGCGTGGCATTCCAGATCTTGTTGATGAAGTGACGATTGCCCTCGAGGCGCTTGGGCGCGAGCGCGATGCGCTTGTTCGACGGAGGGAACGTGGCGAGCGTGAAGCGGAGCGCGTCGGTTCCGAAGGCGGGGAAGTGCCCGCCCATCGCCGCTGCGGAGGGATAGGCCTTCTTGAATTTGCTGAGCGCCTCTGCCTCCGGCGCGCCAGGCAACGTCTTCTTCACGATCTCGGTGAACTCGGCGCCGTGGATCAGATCGAGCGGGTCGATCACGTTCCCCTTCACCTTGCTCATCTTGTCCCCGGTCTCGTCCACGATCAGACCGGAGAGCAGCACGCGCCGGAACGGCACCTCTTTCATGAAGTGCAGGCCGAACATCATCATGCGCGCCACCCAGAAGAAGAGAATGTCGTAGCCCGTCTCGAGGTCGCTCTCCTGCTTGGGGTTCGTGGGATAGAAGCGCTCCAGAGCCGGGGTGCCCTCGGGCCAGCCGAGCGTCGCGAACGGCCAGAGCGCGCTCGAGAACCAGGTGTCGAGCACATCGGGGTCCTGGCTCCAGCCGTTCTCGGGCGTGCACTCCGGCGGGCGCTCGCGCGCGACCTTGATCTCACCGTTGGGGCCGTGCCAGGCGGGGATTTGATGCCCCCACCAGAGCTGGCGCGAGACACACCAGTCCTGGATGTTCTCGAGGAAGTGATTGTACGTCTTCACCCACTCCTCGGGGATGATCTGCGTGCGGCCTGTTTCGACCGCGGCGATGGCGTCCCGGGCCATCTCGCTCATCTTGCAGAACCACTGGGTCGAGAGCATCGGCTCGACGACGTCACCCGAGCGCTGGCAGCGCGGCAGCGTGAGCTGGTGCGGCTTCACGCCGCGCGTGAGCCCTTTCTCCTCCAGCGCCTTCTTGACCGCGGTGCGCGCGCGCTTGCGGTCCAGCCCCTGGAAGGGGCCCGCGTTCTCGTTCATCGTGCCGTCGAGCTGGAAGATGTTGATCTCCTCCAGCTTGTGCCGCTTGCCGGTCGCAAAGTCGTTGAAGTCGTGCGCGGGTGTGACCTTCACGGCGCCCGTACCGAACTTCGGATCGACGAGGATCGCGTCCGTGACGATCGGGATGCGGCGATCGACGAAGGGGTGCACCAGGAACTTGCCGTGCAGGGAGGTGTAGCGTGGATCCTCCGGGTGGACTGCCACGGCGGTATCGCCGAGCATGGTCTCGGGCCGCGTCGTGGCCACCACGATCTCGCGGTCTTCTCCCTCCACGCGGTAAGCGAACTCGAACAGCTCGCCGTTCGCGCCCTCCTCGTTCTCCACCTCCAGGTCGCTGAGCGCGGTGCGGCAGGTGGGGCACCAGTTGATGAGCCGCGTCGCGCGGTACATCAGCCCCTCTTCATGCAGGCGGACGAACGCCTCGCGCACGGCCACGCTCATCCCCGGATCCATCGTGAACTTGGTGCGCCGCCAGTCCGGGCTCGCACCGAGCACGCGCTGCTGAAGGCTGATGCGTCCGCCGCTCTCCTCCTTCCACTGCCAGACGCGCTTCTCGAACGCCTCGCGCCCGAGCTCGTGGCGCGTCTTGCCCTCGCGTTGCAGCTGCCGCTCCACCACCGTCTGCGTGGCGATGCCGGCATGATCGATCCCGGGCTGCCAGAGCGTGTTGTAGCCCCGCATGCGATACCAGCGGATCAGCGCGTCTTCCAGCGTGCAGCGCTGCGCGTGGCCCATGTGCAGCGAGCCCGTCACATTCGGGGGCGGCATCGGGATGACGTAGGCGGGCCGCGCATCCCCCGGCGCGTCCGACGCTGCGAATACCCCGTGACGCTCCCAGAACTCGTACCAGCGCTCTTCGACTTCTCGGGGTTCGTAAGGTTTGGACAGGTCGGGGGTGCTCATTCACGGCGGAACATACACCAGCCGGGCCCCCGATCAACCGTAGCGGGCACCTGGCCGGCGACCGCACGCCTGCCGCCTCTCGCGGCTCGAACCGCAGCAGGTGGCAAGGGCGGAGCGCGCCGATCGTCAGCGAAGCGGCGGTTGATCTTCCGATGGCGCCTCGTTCGCTCGAATGGAAGCTCCGCCGTCGCCCCCTTTCATCGAGGAGCCCCGTCGGCTCAGCTCGCGCTGCAGCTCCTCGATGCGCTGGGCAGCCGCCTGGCGCGAAAGCCCCGAGTCAAAGGTCACGGCTGCCTCGACGGCCAGGGCCTTCAGCTGCGCCGCTTGTGTTGACGTCATTGCCTCATCAACTGCAGGATCGCCCGGAGTGGATTGCGACGGGGCCCGCTTGCCAGCGCTCACTGCGTGGGCATTGCGGGTCGGAACTGCGGCATGGGATGTTGCAGTATCGCGCTGAATGGTCATGAATCGTCCTTTCCGCCACGACTTGCAGCAAGGACTGTGCCCTGCGCAAGAGTCGCCCGGTGCTGGCATTTGCCTTGCTAGTCAGGAGGAGCGTTCGAAAAGGAAAGTGCATGAACCCCATCATTGCAGCACCGCTCGGCATCGCGGCCGCCTTGGCCGGAACGCTGGCAGACGCGCCGGCCCTGCCGCAGGAGGAAGCTGCTCAGCCCCGGACCGCTGCGGCGGCCGAGCTGCCGAGCGATTTGCTCGCGCCGAGAGTGGAAGAGGCGGCTGCGCAGCACGAGGCCACGGACGCCGTGAACAGCTGTGATGACAAATGCAAGCTCGTGGCGCTGACCGAAGCGACCCTGCCCGGGACAGGCGCTTCGCAGCTCGCGGCCGTGCTGCTCCAGCCGGAAGAGCACGGCTTGAAGATTTCGAACGGCGATGGCACGCCCGCCCTGACAATCAAGGTCATGCCCACGAAGATCACGCATGGCCAGGGTCTGGTAGCGACGGCCAAGTTCTGAGGACCGGCCATACGCGACCCGTCTGAGATCTAGCGCTCGAAGAAGGAGCGCTGCTGAAAGCGAAGCCCCGCCAGAATTTGGTCCACCCGCCGCGCCGACAGCGAACCGATGCGCTCGCCCAGGTGCGCTTTGGCCACCGTGCAGATCTGTGACACGACCACAACGCTCTGCTGCGGCAACGCCCCTTCCCCCAGCTCCAGCAGGACATTGCCGGGCTCGCTTGCTCGCTGCAGGTTCGAGGTCAGCGCGCACACGACCACCGTCTCGATCCGCGAGTGATTGAAGACATCGTCTTGCACCACCACGTGCGGATGGGAATAGTCCGCGCCCGCAGCGCCCGAGTGCTCCGGCATGATCCAGAACAGGTCGCCGCGATCGATGCGCATGACGCCCAGCTTGGCGGAAGGCCGAGCCGCTCGCCAGGGGCAGGTGTCGAGCTGCGCCGGGCGCCGCGCGGGCTCCGCCCCACGCTGAAAGCCGCGTGGCACGCTCCGGAACACGGCACGGACCGGGCTGGCGAGGATGAGCCCGCCCCGATCACGCTCGCTTCGGCGCGCGGCGACGAGGGAGCCGTGGCCTAGCACCGATTCAAACCTCTCCGGCGTGGTCTTGACACGAAAGAGCGGGTGATTACCTTCGCCATGCCATCGCCGGTGATCCGGAGGCGGACAGCCTGCGGTCCGTCTGGCTGGGTGCAGGCCTCGAAAAGGCACGTGCAGGGTTGAGCGTGTCGAGATGAGCAAGCAGGGTTCTCCAGGGGTCGAGCGCGGCGAGTCCCAGATGGATCTGAGCCATCTGCGCCGCGAGTCGCGGACAGCACTGGAGCTGGCCGTCGTCGCGATGGCACCCTCGGAGCTCGTCGACCGGCTCGCCGCCGCGGCTGGGATGCTCGAGGCTCTCGAGGAGCTGCCGACGGACAGCGCGCCGGTGATCGCCATCGTGCCGCGAGCGGTGACCCACGCGCGGGGCGCCCTCGAGGATTGGCAGAAATGGAACCAGGCTCACCTGGAGGGCAAGATCCCGCGAGCCTGAAGCTGCTATCTTCGCGCCAGGGAGCGCCGGATTGCCGGAGCGCGGCCGCCCGCCGCCGGTACACCGGCGCCGCTGTCAGACGGCGCTGCCGCTGGGCTCGTCCGCCATGGGACGTCCAGCCAGGCTCGCGACGGCGCGCAACGAGCACGGGCCAACCGATGAAGGATGGGAAGACTCCAGCGCTTGTTGCTCCATCCGTCGCGCCACAGACTGCAAGCGCGCCACGCTGCAGAGCACACGCCATCTACCCTGCCGCTCCCGGGCACCACGTGCGGGTGCGAAGAGTCCACGCCCGCAGCGCTCGAGTGCTCCGGCAGGCTCCAGAACAGGTCGCCGCGGTCGATGCGCGTGACCCCCAGCTTGGCGAAAGGCCGAGCCGCCGCCAGGCTGCACGAGGTGGCGAGCCTCGCCGCGCGGGCGCCGGGCACTCGCCAGGCATCGCCGGGACCGGACCGGGAGCATTTCGGCGGTCGCGCTACGCCAGGGCGCTTTCCTCGCAACGTCGCCCCGCCGCGGCCCGACCCCTCCTGCATGCCCACAGGACCTTCCAGTGCCCTCGCTTACGAATCCCTGCTTCCCGAGCTGCTCGCCATTCCGGACGAAGACCTCAGAGGCGCACGGCTCGACGTGACCGCCGCCATCACTGCCGTCGCGCGCTTGCTATCTACCTTGCGCGCGCTCGGTCCAGCGCTGGAAGCCGGTTGGAACGGCTTCGATTTCGAGCAACTCGACCGGCTCGAGCTGTGCACCCTGGCGTTGCACCACGCCGAGTCGCGCTTTCGGCGCATTCCGGGCGACGTCCTGTGCGAGCTGATTCGCCAGAAGGCCGCCACTCTGTTCCTGGCGGCCTACGAGGACCTTCAACACGAGGTGCAGCGACTCCTCGACCCGCCGCCGCTGCCCGCGCTGGGTGGGCCGGTGCCGAGCTCCGCGCACCTGGAACCTGCCGCCGACCGGGCCTGTGAGGACGAGCCCGCACCGATCACTCTCGTTTCGGTGCGCGTCGAGGAGCGAGCGGTGGCTTAGCGTGCCGGGGAGAGCGTTCGGGCCGAGATTGCGGCGGCGGGCCGCGGGGACTAGGCTCCTCCGAGCCCATGGCTCGAGAGCGACGAAACCGGCCACGCCGTTCTGCGGGGACACCCCGCGCCCCGAGGCGCGAGTTCCTGCAGGGCTCGCTCGCCGCGCTGGTCGCGCTCGGCTGCCGCCGGGCGGAATCCAGGGAAACAGCCGCCATGGTCGCGTCCAGCACAACAATGAGCTCCAGCCCTCGCATGCCCGTCCTGTTCGTCGGCCACGGCTCGCCCATGAACGCGATCGAAGACAATCAGTGGTCACGCGCCTTCCGCGCGCTCGGCGAACAGCTGCCGCGGCCGCGCGCGGTGCTGTGCGTGTCCGCGCACTGGTACACACCCGGCACGTTCCTGACCGACAACGTCCGCCCCGAAACCATCCACGACTTCGGCGGCTTCCCGCCGGCGCTCCATCAGGTGCAGTATCCCGCGCCGGGCGCTCCGGAGCTGGCGAAGCACGTGAGCCAGCTGCTCGCGGCGTCGAGCAGCGCCGGCCTGCGCTCCGACTGGGGCCTGGATCACGGCACCTGGAGCGTCCTCGTGCACCTGCTGCCGGCCGCGGATGTGCCGGTAATCCAGCTCAGCATCGACGGGCGCTTGCCCGCCGCCGCGCACATCGAGCTCGGTCAGGCGCTGGCGCCGCTGCGCGATGAGGGCGTGCTGGTGCTGGGCAGCGGCAACATCGTGCACAACCTGCGCGACGCGTTCGCCAACATGCAGCGCGGGATCACTGCCACGCCGGCCTGGGCCGCGGAGTTCGATCGCGCCGCTGCCAGCGCGCTCGAGCAGCGCGATGCGCGACATCTGGCGAGCTCGCTGGAGACCAGCACCGGGCGCAACTCGCACCCGACGCCCGAGCACTACCTACCGCTGCTCTATGCGTTCGGAGCCAGCGGAGAAGGCGACCGGGTCAGCTACCCCATCGCCGGCTTCGACGCTGGCTCGCTCTCGATGCGCACCGTGCGCTTCGGGTGATGGCTCAACCGGCGCCTTTGGCGGCCTGGCGCGCCTGGATGATGGTGCGGATGGGCGGAAACAGATTCAAGGTCAGCGCCTGCTCGGGCGAGAACCAGCCGGCGGCGATCACCTCGCGGTAATCGATGCGAATCTCGGGCCTGCGGCTCAGCTCCAGCGCGAAAATCTCCACGTGATCCCGCTTGCCCTCCCAGAGCTTGACCTCGTCGAACACCTTCTCCAGCTCCTCGGGCCGAGCATGGATGCCGATCTCCTCGCGCAGCTCGCGGATGGCCGCCTCGCGGCTCGTCTCGGCGCGCGCGACGTAGCCGCCAGGCAGTGAGCGGTAGGGCACGTACGAGTTCTGCACGAGCAGGATCTGCCCCTCGTGCCACAAGCTCACGAGCGCGCCGTGTGTCGACGGCTTCCGCACGGCCCAGTACGTGCGCATCATGCGATACGCGACGCGGTACGCGACCTGAAAACACAGATCCACCAGGTTCGGACGCGCCTCGTCGCGAGCCACGCCCGCGCGTGCATCACCCATCGATCCAGCCATTCCTTGCTCCGTGCATGGGCCCACTCCTAGCGTCGCCAGTGGCCCGATTGCCACCGAGCCCCTCTCCTGAGCCGGGCCGACTGGATTCCAGCATGAAATCCTGGCCCGAGTCGACCCCGGAGGCGCCGGGCTACACCTTCTCGCCAATCTTTCAGGCCTGGGGCGAAAGCGCCGGCACCTGGCAGCCCAGAACCGCCGTCCACCGGCAGGAGGCTATGGGCAGCACGCGATGCCGGCACTAACCTGGCGCCCATGAACCAGCCTGCCGTGGGTTTCATCGGTGTCGGAGTCATGGGCGCTTCGATGGCGGGGCATCTGCTCGACGCCGGTCATCCCGTATTCGTCTTCAATCGCACACGCGCCCGAGCGGAGAAGCTGCTGTCCAAGGGTGCGACGTGGTGCGAGACGCCGGCCGAGGTGGCTCGGCACGCGCCCTTCGTGATCACCATGGTGGGCACGCCCGATGACGTGCGCGCGGTGTACCTCGGCGAGAGCGGCATCGTCACTCGAGCCCAGAGCGGCGCCACGCTGATCGACATGACGACCTCGGATCCGGAGCTCGCCGCCGAGCTGGCCACGAGCTTTGCCGCTCGCTCGATCGAGGTGCTGGATGCGCCCGTCTCGGGTGGAGACATCGGCGCGCGCAACGCTACTCTCTCGATCATGGTGGGCGGCTCTCCCGCGGGCTTCGAACGGGCCCTGCCGCTCTTGCAGCGCATGGGCAAGACCATCGTGCACCAAGGCCCCGCCGGCTCCGGGCAATACACGAAGCTCTGCAACCAGGTGGCGATCGCGGCCACCATGCTCTCGGTGTGCGAGTCGATGGCGCTGGCCAAGGCCTCCGGCCTCGACCCCACCCGCGTGCTGGAGAGCATCACCACCGGCGCCGCCGGCAGCTGGGCACTCGCAAACCTGATGCCCCGCGCGCTGCGCGGCGACTTCGAGCCCGGCTTCGCGGTGAACCACCTGCTCAAGGATATCGCGATCGCGCTGCGCTGCGCCGAACGGCTCGGGCTCGATCTGCCAGGCCTCGCGCTGGCGCAGCGGCTGTACAACGAGCTGGCGCAACAGGGTGCCGGCAGCAAGGGCACGCAGGTGCTGTTCCGCCGCTATCAGAAGGAAGGCGGCTCGTGAGGCTGGTCCAGCTCGAGAGGCGCGCGGGCGAGCGACGCGTGGCGCTCGTGGAGCGCGGCCAGCTGCGCTTGCTGGCCCAGACGGAGAGCGTGCGCGAACTCGCGCTGGCGGCGATCGCGGCGCGCCAGCCGCTCGCGCAGCTGGTCGAGCAGCGCGCCTCGAGCGAAGTGGAAGACTACGCGCGCGCGATCGACGAGCGCCGCCTGCTCTCGCCGCTGGATCACCCCGATCCCGCCCAGGTGCTGGTCTCCGGCACCGGCCTCACCCACCTGGGCAGCGCGCGCACGCGCGCGGGCATGCACACGGCGGAGAGCAAGCCCGCCGTGCAGACGGACTCCATGAAGCTGTTCCAGCTCGGCCTGGAGCAAGGCAAGCCGGCGGATGGAAGCATCGGCGTGCAGCCGGAGTGGTTTTACAAGGGCGATGGCAGCTGCCTCACGCGCCCGGGCCATCCCTTCGTCGTGCCCGAGTTCTCGCTCGACGCCGGCGAGGAGCCGGAGGTGGTGGGCCTGTACGTGGTGAGCCCCACGGGCGAGCCGTGCCGCGTCGGCTTCGCGCTCGGCAACGAGCTCTCCGACCACGTCACCGAGCGCCAGAACTACCTCTACCTCGCGCACTCCAAGCTGCGCCCCTGCTCGGTGGGTCCGGAGTTGTTGCTGGGCGAGCTACCCCCGCGCTTGACGGGCCAGTCGCGCATCCTGCGCGACGGCCAGGTGCTATGGCAGGGCGAGTTCGAGAGCGGGGAAGAGAACATGTCCCACCGTATCTCGGGCCTCGAGCATCACCACTTCAAGTACGCGATGTTTCGCAGGCCCGGCAGCGTGCACCTGCACTTCTTCGGCACCGCGACGCTCAGCTTCGCCGCCGGCGTGCGCACCCAGCAGGGCGACGTGTTCGAGATCGAATGCGCCGAGCTCGGCGCGCCGCTGCGCAACGCGATCGAGACGAGCGACGCTCCCACAGCGCGCGTGCGCGTGCTGTGAGCTGACCGGTTGCCGCCGCTCTGCCGGCGAGCCCTTTCGCGTGCTCTGCTCGAGGTTTCCATGGAAACCTCGTTTTCGTTTTCGAAAGAGGCCTCCGGCGCGGACGGCCGGAGACGTTCGTGAGGGCTCGCCACCACCCGCCGCTGCTGAGCGCCAGGATGAGCCCGCTGACGTCAACCGCGGGCGCCGGAAGCGAGCTCAGAGGTCGCGCGCCGCGAGCCGCGAATTGATCCACGACGCCGCGGGCAGCAGCACCTTCGAACCGATCGCCTCCAGCGCCCAACGCAGCCCCGCCGGCTGCGCCGGCTCGCCGCGCCAGCGCACCATGCTCTGTGCCGGGCTGCTCGGCGAATGAGCAGGCAACCCCGTATCGACGAGCCAGCCGTCGGCGATCAGTCGGCATAACAGCGTGAGCGTCTCGAAGTCGCCCAGCTCGCTCTGCTCCAGCGCGTCGCGCAGGCTGCAGGGCGGCGCGAAGAGCGCCAGGAGCGAGACCTCGGCTTCGCTGGGACTGCCGCCGGCGTCGGCCACGCGCGGCCCGAGCTCGAAATGGTGCCGCTCGTCCCCCAGCTGCTGGCGCAGCGCCACGGACTCGTCCTTGCGGCGCGCCGCCTCCAGCAACAACGCCGGGGTCGACGCGCGCACGCGGCGCACCCGCTGGCTCGGACGAAGCTCCGCCAGGAACTGACCGCGCTCCAGGCCGAGGATGCGATACACCGCGGCCTCGCCTCGCAAGCGGCCGCTCTCTGCATCGACGATGGCGCCATTGGCGCACCAGATGCGACTCTCACCCCCATCGTGCGAGATGCGCAGCACCGCGCTCTTGCCGGTGAGGTCCAACATCTGCAGCACGTCGGCCACCGACAACTCGCTCAGCGTGCCGGCCAGCTCTGCGCTGCCGAAGGCCGAAGCGGGCATGCCCTGCGCGACCAGGCGCTGCTTCAGCTGCTCGTCGAACGCGGCCAGCGTGGCGCGGCGAAACGAGCGCAACCAGTCGAGCACCTGCTCTTCGCTGAAGCCGTGGCGCGCGCAAGCCGCCGAGACCCGCAGCTTGCCCACGACGATCTGATCGATCAGCTCCGAGCGAGCTGCATCATCGCCTTCAACGGGCAGAGCAGAGGGTAAAGCGAGCTTGAACTTTCGCATCTGACTGGAGGACGGCCGTTGGAGGATGCGTCTGAAGCATCGCCTTGTACAAGTGTTTCTTTTCCAGCCGCCGTGCTTCGCCCCGCAGGGGTGGCTGGCGCCGATGTATGCGTCAACGGTTCACGCTGCGCGCGCGGATCGGGATCGCGAAGCGCAGCTGCTTGCCGACGGGACCGAACGATGTCGCGCGCGCGACGCCCAGCAAGCACGCGCCGAGCGGCGTCGAAGCGAGTGAGCTCGGCTCGAGCGTGGCCGCGCGCACCTTGCCCGAGGCCGCGACGTCGAAATTGACAGAGATCTGCGGCTGCCCCGTGAGCGAGGCAAAGCGCTCGAAGCAGCCCTGCAGGTCGCCCTCGCGCTGCGCGAAGTGCCGGGTCAGCGCAGCCGCGCCTGCACGGTCGGCGCGTGGGGGCGGCGCTGCGCTCGGCGCAATCGGGTCCGGCGCGGGATCCTGCACGACGGGCGCGCTCTCGGCCACTGCAACCGGTGTCGTGACCGGTGCGGGAGCGGCGCCGGTCTGCTTGTCCGGGCTCTCCACCACGATGAAGCGGGAGGCCGAGGGCGTCGCTGCGCGCGGCTGCAGGAAGTGCAGCGCGGCCACCGTGCACACCGCCACGACCACACCGACGCCGAGCGCCAGCAGGGCCAGCGTCTGCCAGTCGGGCCGCCGCGCCCGCGAGCGCGGCACCTGCGAGAGAGGCACTTGCGAGAGCGGTGCCTCGGAGCGCGGGCGGCGCTTTTCCGGAGCGCGACCGGTGGTACGCGTCGGCTGGTCCCCGACCAGGGAGGCGTCCGCCAGGGCGGGGACGCCGGAGGCGGTGATCGTGGGCTGGCTCGGACTGTTCAGCGTCGCCAGCGGCGCAGGAGCCGCCGGACGCGCATTGATCTCCTTCGTGGGCGGGTCCGGCGGGATCGAGACCCTGGCGTTGCGCCAGGCGCGATCGCGCTCCGCGAGCGTCTCGAGCCGCAACATCTTGGGCATCTCGCCCGTGAAGTCGCTGCGCACCCGCTCGCGCAGCGCGACGCCGATCTCGGTTTCGCGCCGCACCAGCGTTTGGCGCAACTCGGCCGCGAAGCGCTCCACGTTCGCGTGCCGGTTCTCGGGGTCCTTGTTCAGGGCCACGAAGATCGGCGCCTCCAGCCCCACGGGCAGATCGTCGCGCCAGTGACCGAGCGGCTTGGGGCCTTCGGTGATGATGCGCCACATCAGCTTGCTGTCGTTCTCGCCCGTGAACGGGTGAGAACCGGTCAGCATCTGATACAGGACCACTCCACAAGCGTAGAGGTCGCTCGCCGCGGACGGCGGGTCTGACGTGAACAGCTCCGGGGCCAGGAACGGCACCTTGCCCTTGAGCACCCCCGTCTGCGTGCGATACACGTCGCTCTCGGCCATGCGCGCGATGCCGAAGTCGAGCAGGCGTACGCGGCCCTCGAGGTCGATCAGCACGTTGCCCGGAGAAATATCCCGGTGCAACACTTGGGCCTCGATGCCATCGCTGCGCCGGAAGCCGTGCGCATAGCTGAGCGCATCCAGCACGCGCAGCATGATGAACACCGCCTCTTCCCAGTGCATGCGCTGCTGGCAGTTCTGCAGGTACTTCAGCCAGCGACCGAGGTCATAGCCGTGCACGTACTCGAGGATCATGGCGTGACCGCCCGTCTCCTCGCCGAAGTCGAGCACGCCCACGATGCCCGGGTGCTGCAGGTTGGACAGAATCTGCGCTTCGCGGATGAAGCGGGCGGTGCTCTCGGTCGGATCGTCGCTGTCCTGGATGATGCGCTTGATCACCACCGGCTTGGCGAAGCCGGCCGCGCCCTCCAGGCGGCCCAGGTACACGACGCCCATGCCGCCCTTGGCCAGCTTCTGCACGACGCGATAGCGCCCGAGCACCTGCTGACCCGCGAGCTCCGTCTCCAGGCTCATGGCGACCGCCCGGCGCGCGCGGAAGGCGCGGGCCGCCGCACGTACACGTGCGTGCCGCGTTCCGGGTGACTGAGGCGCACCGCGATCGCGCGCGTGTCGCTGGGCCAGTTCGTGGGCAACGAGAAGCGTCCCTGATCATCCTGGGGCGCGCGCTGCTGGCCCACCTGCACCTGCCAGCCCGGCAGGGCGATGCCCGAGATGGTGAGCGGATCTCCGGGCTCCAGCGCCTGTGCCGGCGGCGCGTCGAGCGTCGCGGTGGGGGCGGCGTTGTCGAACTGAATGTCCACGCGAGTGTGCCGCGAGAGCTTGCCGCCGCCCTTGAACGCGAAGTCGTGGCGCCCCTCGCGCAGGCTGCCGGACTCGAAGGTATGACGCGGCTCGTTGGTCGGGATCTTCTCCTCGTCGCCTGCAAACGAGTGGGTGAGCTCCAGCGCGATCCCCGCGGGCCCGTCGGGCCAGGTCAACGTGATCACCGGCAGGCGGTTCTGGTACAACACCGTGTAGCGATGGCCGTCGGCGGCGAGCGTCGTCGCGGGCGCCCGGGCCGCGACGCGCCGCGAGCCGTCGTCGCTGAGCACGCTGAGCTTGCCCTGCTTGACGACCTTGCCACCCTCGGTGCCGCAGCGCAGCTCATAGCGCTGGCTGCCGCGACCGAGCGACAGCGAGACGGCTCCCTCCCCCACCGCGTATTGACCCGCGCGCCCGGAGCGCAGCTGCAGCACTCCCAGCTCCGGGCACACGCCAGCGAAACGAAAGCGCACGGCGGTAGGCGGCGCGGGGTCATGGATGGTCAGCGACTCGCCAGCCTCGATCTCGACGTCGGCGTGCTCCAGCCCACGCCCCTGGATGCTCAGCTCACCCGAGCTCGTCAAGGTCGCGCGCTGCCCGACACGGATCTGCTGTAGCTCGCCCTTGCTCTCGATGCTGGCTTCCTTGGCCTTCACATCCAGCAGCGTGCCAGCGTTGCCCAGGGTCACGTTCACCAGCCCGGTCGGGGCGACCACGATCTCGCCGCCCGGCACCGCGATCCGCACGAAGACCTCGCTACCCGCGGCGAGCGAGCCCTCGGACGCTTCCACCAGCACGCCCGCGCGTGGCGCGATCACATATTGCCCCGTCTGGAGCTGCGCGCGCTCGCGCCCGTGCTCCAGATCGACCGAGGTCGTGCGCGCCAGACGCAGCTCCGTGCCCGGCGTGAGCCGCGCGGGGCCTTCCGCCAGCGACGACCAGCCCTGGCCCGTGCGCACGCTCGCGCCGCGGCCCCGCACGCGCGCGGTGATCTCCGCGCCGTCCGGCGCGGCTTCGCCAGGCGGCGCCTGCGCGGGCGGCGACGGCTGCGTCGTGCTGGCGGCCGCCGCTGCGTTGTCGAGCCGCTTCACGTCGCCGTCGGGCAACACGCGCACGCCCGCGCCCGCGGTCAGCGGCTCGGCGTCGCCGAACACCGCGCGGCCCACCTCCACGATGATCCGGGTGCCCTCATTGGACTGCGAGAACACCACCGTCGCGCCCGGATCGATGCGCGCGAGCCCCACGCGTGTGTGGATCGCGAGCGGCTCGGCCGCGGCCTGCAAGGAAGCCGCGCCCGTCTCCACGTCGAAACCGAGCGCATGCTTCTCGGGCGGCGTGTCGGAAAACCTGACCTGTGTATCGGCGTCCAGCGAGAGCTGACTGCCGTCGTCGAGCGCCAGCTGCGCCGAGGCGTCCGCATGCGTCTGCAGCCCGTCGCCGAGGTGAAACACGGTGCCGATTTCCGCGACTTTCCAGACCCGCAGCTGCGCCGCCCAGTCGCGCTCCACCGCGCCCGATTTCTGCCGCAGCGTCGCCAGCGGCATCGGCGAGGAAGAGGCCGAGGAACAGGCGAAGGAACAGGCAACGGCGAGCGCGCACAGGCCCGCGCCGGAGCGCGTCTTCACGGCGAGCCTCGCAGCAGGTCGGCGTTCAGAATCACGACTCCGTCTTCGGGTACCTGCACGTGGCGGCGCTGTGGCGCATGGCCGCTCGCCTCCACCACCACCTCGTAGGTCCCCGGCGGGACGTCGAGCTGGAAGCTGCCGGAGGCGTCAGTCTGGATCTCCTTGCCCAGGGGCTCGATGCGGATGCGTGCCCGCAACCCGACGCCGCTGAACGAACGAACGAGCCCGCGTACCTGACCGGTGGCGGGCGCCGGTGCCAGCTTCACGTCGACCACCAGCGGCTTGCCGGGCTTCAGCTCGATCGGCTGCGTGTAGGTCTGGAGCCGCGCCGCGCTCACTCGCAGAGTGGCGCTGGCCGGCGCGATCTGCTCCAGCCGATAGCTCTCGAGCTGACCGTGCGGGACCTCGATGGTCTGCTCTCCGGCCACGATCTCCACCGTTGCATCGCTCAGCGGGTAGCCGTCGAGCGTGGTGACGTGCACCTCCACGCTGGCCAGCGCGGGCGGCGCCGCGGGCTCCGGACGGCGCGGCGAGGCTGCGGGCTCGGAAGGAAGCGGCGCACTCGGCACGGGCCTGTCGAACCAGTGGTAGGCCAGGCCCACCAGCAACTGAAAGCGCGGCTCGACGGGCAACAGCGGGTCCGTGGCGCCCACGGGCGGGCGCGCGCTGAGCGACGTATCCGCCATCGCGCGCAGGCTGAACTGCTCGCCGAGCCGCTGACGCGCCCCCGCGCTGACCCGCAGCGGCGAATCCAGAACCCCCGGCGCTCCGTGGCCCACCAGGAGGTCGCCGCTCAGCTCCGCGAGCAGCTCCGTCGCGCCCAGGCGATATGCGCCGCCGGCGCCCAGCCGCACGGCGTCGAACTGGCTCACCTCCAGTGACAGGCGATCACCGGAGCGATAGCGCGCCGGATCGCGCGCGACGCCGGCAGTGCGATCATAGCGGTAGCCAGCGAGCAGACCGATGCTGACAGGAGCGGCGCGCGGCAGATACGCTCCCAGCAAGAGCAAGTCCACGGCGGGGCTCTCCAGCGAGCGACCGATGCTGTCGCCGCGCATGAAGGTGGCCCCGACCCCCGCTCCGAGATGCACGTCCGAGCTCAACCGCGTGCCCGCCTGCGCATGTACATCGCTATCGAGCACGGTCCCCGTATCGGTGCCGAGCCCGTCATCGCCGTGGCGGTCATGGCGCAGATTGGTTCCCATCGACAGATCCAGCCAGGGCAGCGGCGACAAGCTCGCGCCCAGCCGCCCCTGCAGTCGATGGTGCGGCCCGGGGGCGGCGCTCTGGCTCTCGGTGAAGCCGTAGCCCAGGCCCCCGGTGAGGGTGAGCCCCGGATCGGCCGCGGCCACGACCGGCACGCGGAAGTAGCCGGGGGTGGACTGCCAGCTCGTGCCGAGCGTGGTGCCCGAGGCCTCGGCGGACGGCGGCTGCCAGCCGGCACCCAGCGCCGCGGTGGGCGCGATCGGTTGCGCGTGCGCAGATGTCGCAGCCGCGAGCACATACACGAGCGCACACACTGCGGGCAGGATTTGCCTGCGACGCGAACATACGCTCGAGCCTGGCTCGCTTGGGTACACCTGTTCGTCATGAACGGCAGGCAACTGGGGTGACCCAAGCCAAACCAGTTGGCCGGGGCCGAGGGGTGCCTCACGGGGTGTCAGGATGGCCCGCACCGTGTACGCTCCACCCGGTGAACCCGCGCAGAGTCAAAACCCCCGAAGAGCTACGCAGCCATCGCTGGTACGGAGCGAGTGGCTTGCGCGCCTTCGGTCATCGCTCGCGCACCGCGCAGATGGGCTACGGCCCTGCCGACTACGCCGGCAAACCGGTGATCGCGGTGATCAACACCTGGAGCGACATCAGCCCGTGCCACTCCCACTTCCGCGCGCGGGCGGAAGAGATCAAACGCGGCATCTGGCAAGCGGGCGGCTTTCCGGTGGAGCTGCCGGCGCTCTCGCTCTCGGAAAACTTTCAGAAGCCGACCACGATGCTCTATCGCAACCTGCTGGCGATGGAGGTGGAGGAGCTCTTGCGCTCCTATCCCGCGGACGGCGCGGTGTTGATGGGCGGCTGCGACAAGACCACGCCCGCGCTGCTGCTGGGCGCCATCAGTATGAATCTGCCGGCCCTGTTCGTGCCCGCCGGACCGATGCTGCGCGGCGACTGGCGCGGCCAGACGCTGGGCAGCGGCAGCGACGTGTGGAAGTACTGGGCCGAGCTGCGCGCGGGCAAGCTCGAAGAATCGGCGTGGGCGGAGATCGAGAGCGGCATCGCGCGCTCCGCCGGCACTTGCATGACCATGGGCACGGCCGCCACCATGATGAGCGCCGCCGAGGTGCTCGGCTTCACTCTGCCGGGCGCCTCCGCCATCCCCGCCCCGGACTCGCGCCACGCGCGCATGGCGACGCTCGCCGGACGCCGGATCGTGGAGATGGTGTGGGAGGACCTGAAGCCCTCCGACCTGCTCTGCAGCGAGGCGATCGACAACGCGATCGTCACGGTGCTCGCCCTAGGTGGCTCGACCAACGCGGTGATTCACCTGATCGCGCTCGCGCGCCGCGCCGGCGTCCCGCTCAAGCTGGACCGCTTCGATCAGCTGTCGCGCGAGACGCCGGTGATCGCCAACCTGCGCCCGACGGGCAGCTTCCTGATGGAAGACTTCTTCTACGCGGGCGGGTTGCCGGCGCTGCTCGCTGCGCTCGGCCCGCGTCTGCACCTCGGCTGCCGCACGGTGAGCGGCCGCACGCTGGGCGACGACATCGCCGGCGCGCAGATCTACGATGCGCGCGTGATCAAGAGCCCGGCGGAGCCGATCGCGCCCTCGGGGGGCCTGGCGGTCCTGCGCGGCAATCTGTGCCCCGACGGCGCCGTGATCAAGCCGCTCGCGGCCGCTCCGGAGCTCCTGCAGCACAGTGGGCCGGCGCTGGTCTTCGAAGACTACGGCGAGCTGCTGGCGAAGATCGACGACCCCGCCCTGCCCGTCGACGCGCGCACGGTGCTCGTGTTGCGCAACGCGGGGCCCAAGGGCGGCCCGGGCATGCCCGAGTGGGGCCAGCTGCCCATTCCGAAGAAGCTGCTCGCGCACGGCGTGCGCGACATGTTGCGCATCTCGGATGCGCGCATGAGCGGCACCAGCTATGGCGCGTGCGTGTTGCACGTCGCCCCCGAGGCGTTCGTCGGAGGCCCACTCGGTCTGCTCCAGACCGGTGACATCATCGATCTGGATGTGCACGCCCGCCGCCTCGATGTGCGCCTCAGCGACGCCGATCTGGCGCACCGCCGCAGCCAGCGTCCGAAGCCTCGCGCGCGCTATCCGCGGGGCTACGGCCGCCTGTTCCTCGAGCACATCCAGCAAGCCAACGACGGCTGTGACTTCGATTTCTTGCTGGGCACGGACCCGATCGAGGAGCCCGCGATCTACTGAGCGGTACGCTGCACGCAAGGCGCCGCACTCCTCGAATTCCCCCTGCTGAGCGATGGTCGCTGCGCTCAGTAAAGGCTGCCACACGGGGCCCGGCCGCTCACCACGTGGTGCGCCAGGGCGGTACAATCTCCAGCCGAGCACTGCTGCCCGGCGACGGAGCAGCCATCGAGCAGGATGAGGGAGCGCACCGCACCGGCCCCGTTCGCATTGCTGACCTCCGCGTCGATGGTGGTCCCTTCTGCCCAGCGCCCCAGCTCGAGCAGCGTGCCCGCGGCAACCGTGCGCTGATCTACCAACACACCGTTGATCCGCACGCTCACCTCCACGTCGGCAGCGGGCTCCACGGCATCCGCTCGCACGGTGAGCGCGGCTGCGGGCGGGCGGGGACTGCCCCGATAGTCGTCAAGCGCGACACGCGAGCCGTTGTTCTGCCCAGACGCGTCGGTGCAATCTGCGGAGCCTTCGAACGCGAACCACTTGGCTAAATACTCCCGCCCCCTGCTCGGGCTCGCGTCGTCGGCGTACGTGATATCGGGCAAGAGTTCTCCGCTGATGCCGTCAGCGCTCACGCACAAGTTCGTCATCAGCGAGCTCCAGTGAGGTCGCTTGACGTCGACGGAGACGGGCTGCGACCCTAGAAAATTTCTGAGATCGGGCATGGCGTCGTAGACACAGAGCTCGCTCGGCGCGTAGATGGTAGGTACGTCTCCCAGCTCGATGCCGCCCTCCTGGCCGAGCTCCAGATAGAAGCGGCCGGCGAGCCCTCCGTCGTCCGTGTGCACTCGAGTGGGCACGACTGGCGCTCGAGCGCCTGGGCTCTGGAGCTCCCGGACACTGCGGATACAGCCTGTTCGCCATCTCCCGCGAGGGCCTGCAGCGCGTGCGTGAAGTGCAGCTCGCCTACGTGCGAGAGATGCAGTCGATCATCGCGACGTCCGGCGAGGGGGATTGCGTGGCCCTGTATTGTGCGCAGCTGCTGGATCTGGCAGTGCCCGAGAGCAATGTGTTCCGGAGCCGTCCGGAACCGAACGAGTGACGCGCGAGAACTCGCGGGCGCGCAATGGGCACATTCTGGTGGGCTCGGAGCCGCACGACGGCGAGCCCACCAGGAATGCCCGCTGCTCGATCGCTTCCGCGTGATGGCCTGGAGCCCTGGCGGAGCCGCCGCCCTGCATTTCGGTCCTCGCCGGGACGACGCCGGGGCCCCGCCTCCCTTGCCGACCTGGTAGGATGGCCGCCGATGGCACTACCGCAGGATCCTCTGCCCAACCGCTTTCGCCGCCAACTGCTCGACCGGCAGCGCCTGATCGGCTGCTGGGCGTCGCTGGCGAGCCCGATCTCCACCGAGGTGCTGGGCTACGCGGGCTTCGACTGGTTGCTAATCGACGGCGAGCACGCGCCGAACGATTTTCAGACCTTTCTGACCCAGCTGCTGGCGCTGAAAGACAGCCCCAGTGCGGCCGTGGTCCGCCCGCAGTGGAACGAGCCGGTGTTGCTCAAGCGCCTGCTCGACCTGGGCGTGTACAACTTCCTGATGCCGTTCATCGAATCCGCCGAGCAGGCGGAGGCCGCGGTCGCCGCCACGCGCTACCCGCCGCGCGGCATCCGTGGCATCGCGGTCGCCCAGCGCAGCAATCGCTACGGCTACGTCCCCGAGTACTTCGAGCGCATCAACGACAACATCAGTGTGCTGGTACAGATCGAAAGCCGCGCCGGCGTGGACGCAGTCGAAGCCATTGCCCGGGTGGACGGGGTCGACGCGCTGTTCATCGGGCCGTCGGATCTGTCGGCCTCGCTCGGGCACTTCGGCAATCCGCGCCACCCCGAGGTGCAGGGCGCGATGCAGCATGTGCTCGAGGTGGCCCGTGCGCAGGGCAAGCCCGTGGGAATACTGACGGGCGTGGAAGAAGAAGCACAACGTTACCTGGAGATGGGGATGACCTGTGTGGCCGTGGGCATGGATGTGGTGCTGCTGCGCAACGCGAGCCGGCAGCTGGCGGAGCGCTTCCGGAGGAACTCACCATGACAGAAGCCTGGATCCCTGCCCCGCAGGGTGACTGTGAGAACTTGATCGGCGGCGCGTTCCAGCCCGGCTCGGGCCCGGAGCGCGCGGTGGTCAGCCCCTACACGGGCGCCACACTCGCGCGCGTGCACTTCTCCACTGCAGGGGACGTCGACGGTGCCGTGCAAAAGGCGCACGCCGCCTGGCTCGGCTGGCGCCGCCTGCCGCTGCGCGAGCGGCTCGCTCCGCTGGCGCGCCTGAAGGACTCCCTGCTGGAAGAGCTGGAGCCGCTGTCGCTGGTCGTCGCGGGCGAGAGCGGCAAGACACCCGCGGAGGCGCGCGCCGGCTTGCTGCGCGGCATCGAGGTGATCGACTTCGCCCTCAGCTTGCAGAACTCGGACGCTGGCGCCGCGCTCGACGTCTCGCGCGGCGTGTCCTGCGAGTACCGGCGCGATGCACTGGGCGTGGTGGTCGGCATCACGCCCTTCAACTTCCCTGCGATGGTCCCGCTCTGGATGGTGCCGATTGCACTCAGCGTCGGCAACGCCTTCATCCTCAAGCCGTCGGAGAAGGTGCCGCTCTCGGCCAACTACCTCGGTGATCTGGCGCTGCGCGCCGGTTATCCGCCGGGCGTATTTTCCGTCGTGCACGGCGACCGCGTGGCGGTGCAGGCGTTGATCACGCATCCACTGGTGCAGGCCGTGGGCTTCGTCGGCTCCTCGCAGGTCGCGCGCTTCGTGTACGCGGAGTCGGCCGCTGCCGGCAAGCGCGCCCTGTGCCTGGGCGGCGCCAAGAACCAGATGATCGTCACGCCCGACGCGGACCTGGACCTGACCGCCAGGGCGGTGGTCGATTCCTTCACGGGCTGCGCGGGGCAGCGCTGCATGGCGGGCAGCTTGCTGCTGGCCGTGGACAGCGGCGCGCGCGTGCTCGAGCCGATCAAAAAGCTGGCGGGGTCGCTGGCACTCGGCAACAGCATGGGCGCTTTGATCGACCGCGCCGCCCGCAACCGCCTGGTGAGCGCGATCGAACGTGCGGAGAGCGCAGGCGCGCAGGTCGCGCTGGACGGGCGCACCGCCAAGGTCCCAGCCGCTTATAGCGGCGGCAACTGGCTCGGGCCGACCATCCTCGACCAGGTGACGCCGGACATGGACTGCGCCAAGGACGAGTTGTTTGGCCCGGTGCTGTCGGTGGTGCGCGTTCCCACGCTGGAAGCAGCGCTGGCGATCGAGCGCGCGAACCCGTACGGCAACGCGACCAGCATCTTCACGTCCAGCGGCGCCGTCGCGCGCCACGTGGCCGAGCGCTCCTCGAGCGGTATGATCGGCGTCAATGTCGGTGTGCCGGTGCCGCGCGAGCCCTTCTCGTTCGGTGGCACCAAACAGTCCAAGTTTGGCCACGGAGACATCACGGGGCCTTCGGCCGTCAACTTCTGGACGGACCTCAAGAAGATCACCACCAAGTGGTCAGCTCAGCAGGACACGACATGGATGTCGTGATGAGCCGCTCACTTGCGGGGCGGTGCTGTGCCAAAGTGATCCGCTCCGATGCTGTTCGCGCGCTGATCTGACGGAAAAAGCACAAATCCGGCCCGTGCACAACGCACGGGCTGCACGGGCACGGCTCTTGCTCGGGAGAGAATCTGGCGCGGCGAAGGCTCGCCGCTCCACTTCCGAACATGTCCGCCCCCGCGATGATCCTCGCCCAGCTCATCGGAGTTGACCGCAGCCGAGCCGCTGAAGCTCCGACGGCCGCGGTAGCGCAGGTGCTCGCTCGCTTCTGGAGCCAGGCCGGGATCGCCGCGCACGCCGAGATGACCGCTCAGGCGGAGCTGGCCGCACACCTGCTGCGCCTGGATGCGCCCGCCCCGCTCCTGCACGGTGTGGCCCGCACTCTGCTCGACGAGACGGCCATCTCCAGCGCCTGTCTCGATCTGGCGCGGCGCCACGGTGCGGCGGAGTCGTCGCCGCCGGCTCCGTCCCGGCGCGAAGGCGGGCTCGACCCCGAACGGGGAAGCCCGGATCGCGGCGAGTTCGTGCTCGGCACGCTGCTCCTGGGTACGCTGCGCAGGGGCTGCATCGCGGCCACCGTCGAATCCAGCTGCGCGCGCGAGGCGCTGGAGCACTGCCAGGAGCCGGCAGCGCGTGAGGTGCTGCTGCAGATTGAACATGGCCGGGCACGCAGCGCGCAGCTCAGCTGGCGGTTCCTCGGCTGGGCCTTGCGCGTTGCCCTGAGCGCGCCCGGGAGTGCCGAGCTGGAAGATCAGGTGCGCGTCGCCGTCCTGACAGCGCTCGGTACGACGGCAGCGCCCGCGCCTCTCTCCCAACACGAGCGGCAGCTGCTGCGCCATGGCGTTCTGGGCAGCGCGCAGCGGCTCGTCATCGAGCAACGCGTGCTGCGCGAAGTCGTCTTGCCGTGCATGGAGAACGCGCTCGCGCGCTCACGCGCCGGTCGAGCCCTCTGAGCCCCACGCGAAAGCTGCGCAGCGCTCGGCTCGGCGGCAGCCGGCGCTACGGCTGCATCATGCGGTCGCGCACGAAGGGGCCGTGGCCATGTAGCCACTCGTTCGTCCAGCCACCGTCGGCCGGAGCCGAGGCCTTGAACAGGCAGCTCAGGTCGGGACAATCGTCGAGCTTCCACGCCGTCCAGCTGATGCCGGCCGAGTCCATGAAGTCATGCCAGGCCTGCGCCTCGTCCAGGCACAGCTGACCATCGGGATTGGTACCGCCGTCGGCGCTGGTCGCACCCCACTCCGTGACGAAGATCGGAATGCCCTGGTTGCGGGCATTGATGGCCAGCTGCCGCTGCGCCGCCCGGTGCGTGCACGAATAGAAGTGCACCGTGTACATCAGGTTGGTGCCCTGGACGGGATCGTTCGCGGCCCGGTCGACATTCTGCGACCAGGTGGGGGTGCCCATGATGATGACGTTGTCCGGGTCATACTGCCGGATCGCTGCGCTCACCGCCTCGTGATAGGGCTTGAGCACCGTCGACCAGTCCACTTGCATCGGCTCGTTGTAGATCTCGTAGAAGACGTTCGGATACTCGCCGAACTCCTGCGCCATCTTCGCAAAGAAGTCGACCGCCTGCGCCTGGTGCATCTCTCCGTGGTGATCATGCCAGTCGATGATCACATACACGCCCAGATCGATCGCGTTGTGCACCACGTTCCGTACCTGTGAGATCATGATGGCCGGATTGTCCAGGTACGCGCCCGTGGGCTCGACGCCCATCGCCGCGCGCACCACGCGCAGACCCCAGTTGTCGCGAGCCCAGCGCAGGCCTGACTTGCTGTCGGCGTACGTGGACTCCCAGTTCAGCCACATCGTGCTCACGCCCTTGAGCTGCACGGGGCTGCCCGACTGGTCGACGAGCGACGCCCCATCGACACGGAGCTGCCCAAAGCGCGCCACCGGCGAATTCGCTTCGACGTCAGTGGGGGGCTGCCAGCTGGACGCAGCTGCTGGATTCTCGACACCACCACCAGCTGGACCGGGTGAGCCGTAACGATCCCGCGCCTCAGTCCCTTCCCCTCCGCAGCCGATGTGCGGCGCCGCCAGCGCGAGACTTCCCAGCAGAATCGAGACTCGGCCTGCCCGCAGCCCGCAGCACGCTGGGCCGGCAAAGAAACACCGCCAATTCGAAGCGATCATTGGACTCCTCTTCCACGCACGGGAGGGTGGGCCGACCCTAGCACGCGGCTCGCGCCAATTGTAAAGCTGTCCAATATTTCCGCACAGTTGGTCCCGATCGGAGCGACCCCTTGGATCGCGCCGCGGATCAGTCACGCGCGAGTTGTGCCGCGTGAGTACAGCGCAGCGTTTCTGCTGGGGGCATTGCCTGCGAGACCCGAAGAAAGCTATTGCTCCGGAGCCGCCGCCGATCGAAACCGCGTCTCTGCGGCGCAGGCCGACTTCCCATGTCCTTTCCTCGCTTTCCCATCGTCCGTATCTGGTTGGCGCTCGCACTCGCCGCGGGCTGCGCGCAGGTTCTCGGTATCGAAGATGCGGACTGCGACCCCAGCTACTCGAGCGACTGCGTCTCCGACGGCGTGCAGAGCGGCAATGGCGGCAGCGGCACCTTTGGCCCCACCCAGATGGTGACCGCGCTCATGGGTGGCAGCGGTGGTGCGCCTGGCAGCGGTGGAAGCGCCACCGCAATGACCGGAAGTGCCACGGGCAGCAACGGCACTGGGGGCGCGAGCGGTTCCAATGCGGCTGGCGCGATGGGCGGAGCTGCGGGCGGGAGCATGGTGAGCAGCGCGGGCGCCGCGGGCGGCGGCTCGATGCCGCCGGATCCCATCGTCGCGCGCGCGAGCCAGCTCTGTATCGACTACTGCAACATCGTGCAGGCGAGCTGCACCGGCACGAGCGCGCAGTACGCGAGCCCGCTCGCTTGCCTGGCGGTCTGCGAGCAACTGCCGGCCGGCACGGCCGG
>JAICTU010000706.1 GCA_025936205.1 Polyangiaceae bacterium
CCCGGCGATCAGTGCAGCCCGGACGGGCAGGGCTGCCAGGCGCCGACGCTGCAGGAGGGGACGGCCTGCAGTGCTTCGGGGCTGGCTTGCGCCAATGGTTTGCAGTGCAAGCAATGCCTGGGCGGCGGCAGCCAGTGCACGCCGCGCGGCGAGTGCTGCGGCGGCTGCCCGGGGGATCAGGTGTGCGTGGGCGGCACGTGCGGATGTCCGTCGGGGACGGTGGATTGCCAGGATACCCGATGCATCACGGATCAGGCCAACGCCTGCTGTGATAACAATGGTTGCAGCGGCAACAAGGTGTGCAACGGCAGCACCGACCTGTGCGGCTGCCCGGCGACCACGCCGCGCGACTGCGGCGGTAACCGATGCATTGCGAGCAACCAGTGCTGCGGTACTCCCAATGCCTGTCAGACCTGCAACGGCACGACGGGCGTCCTGCAGAACATCGCCAACGGCCAGCCCGGGAACTGCGGAAATGGGCAGATCTGCATGAACGGCGCCTGCACGAACCTGCCCCCTGTGGGTCTCGGTCAGGCGTGCAACATCACCGTCAACAACTGCATCGCCGGCACGACCTGCGGGAGCAATGGCTTCTGCAACTGCTCGGGGACCGCCCCGAACCAATGCGGCAACCGCTGCGTGAACAACCAGACGGACGGCAGCGCCTGCGGCGCGAGCTGCACCAACTGCGGCGCTGGCATCGGTTGCGTTGCAGGCCGCTGCAATTGCCCCGCCAACACGACCTTTGCCAATGGCGCCTGCAAGGCGAACGACGGGCAGCCGTGCACGACGGCAGCCAACTGCGTGAGCAACGTCTGCACCAGCTGGTTCAGCGATCGCGACGGGGACGGTTTTGGCGCCGGCGCCGCCACCCAGCGCTGCGGCAGTAACTCCCCGCCCGGGGCTGGCTTCGTCACCAACGGCACCGACTGCTGCGATTCGTCCGCCGACGTTCACCCGAACCAGAACGCCACGTTTGCGGACCCGCTGCCCGCGGCGTGTGCAGCCGGCAGGCCCGACCACGATTACAACTGCAACAATCGCAACGAAGGTTTCGCCGCCATCGACTGCACGCTGCGCAATCAGAACAACTGCGCGGCCTCGGGCATCATCCCGATGCCGCAGGTGGATCTGAGCACGCAGGTGGATGGCGTGCAGACCGGCACGGTCATCTGCGGGAGATCGGTCACCACCGGCGGTTGCGCGTTCTTTGCCACCGACGAAGAGGCGCAAGCATCGGGACAGGGCACATGCCAACAAGCCGGTTGCTGCCCGACGTTCGGCCCCGGCTTCGGCCAGGTGGGCTGCAACTGACCGAGGCGTCAGCGCGGATCGGTGCCAGCCTCGGAGGCTAGAACCTGTCCGCCTCGTCCTGCTTGCGCGCATGCTCCAGCAGCACGAACGAGATCGGCAGCTGGAGCTCATCTTCCGCGTCGACTTCGATCGCCGACAGCTCGAACTGACCCTCTTTCCAGTCGAGGGCGTGGAAGAAGCGCTCGATGCCCTGCTTGTGGGCAAACTTCGGCGGCAGGTCGATGCGGACCACGGCGCCCTCGCGCAGCAGCAGCGTGACCGTCTCGTCGCCGTGGACGAGCAGCAGGCTGCCGGTGCGGCGCTCCATCTCCGCCAGCGAGAGCACGCTGGTCAGCGCGACCTGGGAGAGGTCGCCGCGCAGCGCGCGGTTGCCGCCGGCGCCGGCCTGGGCGCGGCTGCGGTTGAGCACGCGCTCCACGCGCGCCACGAGCTCCGCACCCTGGAAGGGCTTGGAGAGGAAGTCGTCGACGCCCAGGCGGTAGCCGCGCAGGCGCGCCTGATCGTCGCTCTGGGTGGTCAGGAAGATCAGCGGCGTGTTGGCCAGGTTCGGGCGCGCGCGGATCATGCGCAGCAGCTTCCAGCCATCCATGCGCGGCATGTTGACGTCGCTCAGGATGATGTCGGGGCGCTCGCGAATGGCCACGCCCAGGCCCTCCAGGCCGTCGATCGCCGAGAGCACCTCGAAGCCCGACGAGCGCAGGGTCTGGATGGCGATCGTGCGCTGGGCGTCGGAGTCGTCGATCACGAGCACGGTGGCGCGCGGCTTGCGTTTGCGTTGATCGCTGCCGCCCGTGGCCTTGTCGTCGAGGTAGGTCGCGATCTGCTCGGCAAAGGGCACGCCGCCCACGTCGAGGAATTCCATGCCCATGCCCGGCACGCGCCCGCTCTCCTGTGCCTTGGCCGCATCCAGGATGTAGGCGATGCGCGCGATGGCGCGGATCTTCGGGCCACCTTCCGGCAGCTCGAGGTCGAGGCTCACGACGGCGCCCATGGGCAGGAACTTCTCCGTCGGGATGAACAAGCCTGTTCGGCTCACGTTCAGCGTGTAGGCGCTGACGAACTCGTCGAACGACTCGAACTCGACCTGCAGATGCAGCGGACGGCGCGGCGCGACGCGCCGATCTTCCGGCGATGAGTTGGCGGACGAGTCCGCCTGATCGGCAGCTGCTGCCTCGACGTAGGTCCCACTCGAGGACTGCACCCTCGCCACTCTTTGTAGCGTAGGCGATCGAGTGCGCTCGGACCAGTCCGGGAGACGCTTTGTAGTGCTGCGCGATGGGATCGGGACGGTGTCAGCAGCTTCCCCACACCCCGATCCCTCTCACGCAGCTCGCGCAGCGCCGTAACGTGCCGGCGCCCGTCGTCTACTGGAGGCTCACCGCGTCTTCCAGCACGATCAGCACGTCGTAGCCCTCGGCACTGAAATCGGGCGCGGCCAGCTCGGATTGCAGCACGATGGCGGTGCTGGTGGCCGCCAGCTGGGTGCGGCGCGTGAGGCGGCGGGGGATCGCCGACTCGTGGCAATGGGCGTTGCCCGCGAGGATCGCGATGCGGGCGCCGGAGCCGGTGTCATTCAGCCAGCGTGCGGCGCTGTCGGCCATGGCTTCATCCCAGGTCGTCTGCGCAACGTACACGTTTTCGAGCCCGAACTCCGCGGCGTGCTCCGGCAGCACGCCGAACAGGCCGAAGATGAAGGCGCGGTGCTCGGCGTCGTCGAGCACCAGCTCGGGCAGCTCGGCGAGCTCGCCCTCGCTGAGCGATTCGAGGCCGGTGCGCCCGATCTTGCGCGTGATCTCCGTGCGCAGGTTCAAGGCGAGCGCGGGCAGCCCGAGGTCGCGCGCCTGTTCGACCATCGGGCGATACAGGGAGAAATCATAGCCCCAGCGCGTCGCGAACTCGGTGCCGGCGAGCAGCGCGTCTTCGTCGATCTGGCCCGAGACGAAGGCGGACAGGACATCCTGGTACTGGCGCTGGAACATCTCGAAGCCGAGGGCGAGCTTCGCGTCTGTGGCGCCGGCGCGTTTCGCCAGCTCGGCGATGGCGCGCGTCTCCGCGTAGTGGTGGGCAGGGACGTCGTGTGTTTCGCCCAGGCACACCGCCGGGCTCTGCGCGAGGCGCTCCCAGAGCTCGGCTTCGCTCAGCAGCGTGCCGCCGGCAAGGCCGTGCAGGGGCAGCGCGGACCGCGCCACGATGTCGCGCGGCAGCGGTTGCGGAGCGGTGTCGGGCGGCACGCCCG
>JAICTU010000273.1 GCA_025936205.1 Polyangiaceae bacterium
CGCCGCCTTCGAGCTGCAGAGCAGGGCCGCGCTCCACGCGCACCGTGGGCGCGTCTGCCTCGTTCATCTCCCTGTGGATCAGCTCCGCGATCAGCCGGCGCTCGCGCGCAAAGGCGCGGCCCACGCACTCCCCGATCGCTCGCGCATCGAGCTGCGGACGCCCCGCCAGGAACTGCTGGAGCTCCTCGCGCAACACTGCGACGCTCGGGAAGCGATCCTCGGGCTCCGGCGCGAGCGCGCGCGCCACGACGCGCTCCAGCGCCGGGTCGACCTCGGGTACCGCCTCGCGCAAGGCAGGCAGCTCACCGCTCACCAGCCGGCGCAGCACCTCGTACGGCGCCGCGTCGCCGTGCATGCGCCGCCGCGCGATCGACTCCCACAGCATGACTCCGACGCTGAACAGATCCGCGCGCTGATCGACCCGGCCGCCCCTGACCTGCTCCGGCGACAGGTACGAAATCTTGCCCTTGACCACACCTGCCGCCGTCCGGCTGTGCGAGTCGAGGGTCTTGGCGATGCCGAAGTCGACCAGCTTGGTGTGGCCCGCATACGTCACGAACACGTTCTGCGGCGACACGTCGCGATGCACGATGTCGAGCGCCCGACCGTCGTAGTCGCGCAGGCCGTGCGCGTACTCGAGGCCCTCCAGCACCTGGCAGAGCACGTGCAACTGCATCTCCGGGGACCACATCTCCAGCGACGGGCCCTGCGCGCCGCCGCCGAAGGCGCGCTCCTGGATCGAGCTGAGCGGTTGCCCCTCCAGGTACTCCATCGCGATGAAGCTCTGGCCCTGCTCCGCTCCGACCTCGTACGATTGCACGATGTGCGGGTGATTCAGGCGCATCGCGAGCCGCCCCTCATCCTCGAACATCTGGCTGAAGGCCGCGCGGTCCTCTGGCGACAGGTCGTCGCGCAGTAGCTTGAGCACCAGCAGCTTGCTCGCACCGCCGGCAAAACCGCTCGCGGCCAGGAACACATCGGCCATGCCGCCGCTGGCCAGGCGAGCCAGCAGGCGGTACTTCGCAAACATCAGGCGCGGCGGCGTCATGACCGGGGATCTGTCCGCTCGGGGTCCCGGTCATGAAAAAAAGATGCTCGGCAACCTCGAGGCCGGCCCGAGAAACACGCCAGCGCAACTCCCTTGCGCGGCCCTGCGCAAAGGAATTGCGCAGCTGCGCACGGGGGCGCAGCGAACCAGCGAAAATCGTGAGTTCGCGAGCTGGGCCCGGGCCTTGCACTCGTGGAAAGGTTCACGGCAAAGATCCGACGCAAAAAAACGCGCTACCCAAGGATACGGCCCCATGGACCTACAGACGACCGACCCCCGGCATCCTGCTGCCGCCCCCGTGCGGGCGCTGCCCCGGCTGCGCGAACAGCGCAAGTTCGTCACGCGGCTGCTGCGCCGCTTCGGCGTGCCCTCCGCCGACGTGGAAGATGCCGCGCAAGAGGTGCTGCTGATCTCGTACCGGCACCAGAAAGAGATCGACGCGAGCGACGATCGCCGCGCCTGGTTCTATCAGACGGCGCGCTACGTCTCCTGCAACCGGTTGCGCGCGCTGCGCCGCGAGTCGCAGCGCCGCAGCTTCGCGCCGCTGGACCTGGAGGCACAGCGCGCGGAGCCGGGCTGCGCACCCGACGACTGGCTCGCTTCACGGCAGCTCTGCCAGCTGCTCGCCGCGGCCCTGACGCAGCTGCGCCAGGAGCAGCGCAGCGTGTTGCTCGCGAGCGTGCTCGACGAGCACAGCGTCGCGGAGATCGCCTGCGCGCAACACGCGCCGGCGGCCACGGTGGCCTCGCGGCTGCGCGTCGGGCGCCGTGCGCTGCGGCGCCATTTGCACCGGCAAGGGTGGCCTGTACGGCCTGCCGTCCCCGAGCCGCCGGCGCTCGCTAGACTGGCGCCGTGAAGGCTCTGTGCTGCGCAGCGCTGCTGCTCGCGAGCTGTGCTCGCGAACGAGCGAGCGGGGTGCCGAGCGCGCAGGCGCGCGACCGCGAGTCTCTGGCTGCGTCTGAAACAACGGATCCCATCCCTCCGTTGCCACCGAGCCGCCCGCTCGACGCCGCCCGCGTGGCGCTCGGGGCCAACCTGTTTGCGAGCCCCCTCTTGTCCGGAGATCAACGCGTGAGTTGCGTCAGCTGCCACCACGAGCCGCAGGGCTGGGCCGATCGCGCCGCGCATTCGCTGGCCCCGGGGCGCCCGGAAACCGCGTTCAACGTGCCCTCGCTGTTCAACCTGCAATACTACTTCTACTTCAACTGGACCGGCGCGTCCGACAACCTCTCGGAGCACGCCGATTCGCTGATCGCAAATCCCGACATCATGGGCACGAGCTGGAACGCGGTGGCAGAGCGGCTCGCTGTTGCCTCCGGAGTGACCCCGGGCTGGACGGCGCGCTTTGCCAGCGTCTTCAGCGACGGGCTTTCTCCCGCCAACGTGCGCGCTGCGCTGGTCGAATACGAGCAATCGCTCATCTCCACGGACGCGCCCTTCGACCGCTGGCTCGCGGGAGACAGCGCCGCCATCTCAGCCGAGGCCGCGCGCGGGTATCAACTGTTCGAGAGCCGCGGCTGCATCAGCTGCCATCAGGGCAGGTTGCTCGGCGGCAACCTGTTTCAGCGGCTGGGGGTGATGCGCGAATACCCTCAGGGCGAGCCGGGCTCGCGCCCCGAGCCGCGCGCGGCAGCCGCCGAGCTGGGGCGCTTCACGCTGACGGGCCGCGAGGAAGACCGGCGCGTCTTTCGCGTGCCCAGCCTGCGCAACGTGGCGCTCAGCGCGCCGTATCTGCACGATGGCTCGGCGGGCACCTTGAGCGAGGTGGTCGACATCATGGCGGACTATCAGCTCGGCGAGCTGCTCAGCCTGGACGAGACGCAGAGCATCGTGAGCTTCCTGGGCACGCTCACCGGGCAGAACGGGGCCAGCTATCCCCCGGGGGGTGCGCCATGACGCACCGGCGGCTACTGCTTCGAGCAGCGTTCGGGGGCTGCGCGCTGGCTTGCCTCGCCGCAGCCGTGCTCTGGCTCAGCCAGAGCCTCGATCCCGCCACCGAGGCGCGCTTCCGGGGCGACGTACGCCAGGTAGGCATCGTCGCTGCCCAGGTCGAAGAAGACCTGCTGCGCGCGCACTCCGGCATCGTCTCCCACTACGACGATCTGGCGCGACATCAGCGCCAGCTGCGTCACTTGCTCAGCGACCTGGAGCTGCCGCCGGCCGCGCTGGGCTTCGAGCTCGGGCCCGACTTTGCGGAGCGCCTCGGCCACGCCCGCGAGCTGGCTGCGCTCCAGCGCCGCTCGATCGAGCGCTTCGAGTCCGACCACGCCGTGCTGCGCAACTCGCGCCAGTATTTTCCAGTACTGCTCGAGGAAGTGAAGCAACGCGTGCCGCCCGGCATCCATCCTCGCTTCGAGCAGGCCGTGACCCACGGCTTCGAGGCGCTCGCGCACTTCGACGTGCTGCCGCCGAAGGAGTCCTCCGGACGCTTGCAGGCGGCACTGGCCGAGATCGAGAGCGCCGGCCCCGGCCTCGGGGATCCGCAGCTGAACCGGCGCCTGGAGCTCTTGCAGCGCCACGGCCGCACCATCCTGGAGCGGCGGGCCGCCGTCAGCGACGGCGTGCGCGCCAGCCTCGACATCCCGCTCGCGCGAGAGGCGCTCGAGCTCTACGACAGCTACGCCGCCCGCCAGCGTGCCGCGAGCCTCGCCAGCCGCAGCTGGCTCAGCTACGTCATGATCCTGGGCTTCGCCAGTATCTCGCTGGGCTTGACGGAGCTCGTGCTGCGCTTGCAAAGCAGCCGCGCCGAGCTGCGGCGCACCAGCGCCGAGCTCGAACGCGCCAATCACTCGCTGGAGCAGGAGCGCCAGAAGGAGCGCGAGCTGGGCGAGCTGAAGACGCGCTTCGTCTCTGCCACCGCGCACGAGTTCAAGAACCCCTTGACCACCATCCTCTCCTCCAGCGAGATGCTCGAGGCCTACGCCGCGCGCTGGGACGAGGCGCGGCGCTCGCTGCATTTCCAGCGCATCCGCGCCGCGGCGCTGCGCATGACGGAAATGCTCGACGAAGTCTTGCTGATCGGCCGCGCCGAGGCAGGCGTGCTGGTGCCGGTCCCGGAAGAGCTGAACCTGACCGAGTTCTGCGAGAGCTTGCTGCAGGGGCTGGAGCGCTCGCCCGGCGCGCGCGAACGGGTGCGCATGACCTGCTCGGGCGCCGAGTGGGTGCGGCTCGATCAGCGGCTGCTCAGCCATGTGCTCGGCAACCTGCTGGACAACGCCCTCAAGTACTCGCCGCCGGAAAGCCCGGTCCTGCTCGACCTCTCGGTCAACGACACGACGCTCACCTGCACGCTCGAAGACCGCGGCATCGGCATCCCGGAGCAAGACCTGCCCCAGCTGTTCGTCAGCTTCCAGCGCGCCAGCAACGTCGGCACCGTGCAGGGCAGCGGGCTCGGGCTGGCGGTCGTCAAGCGCGCCGTGGAAACGCAACACGGCACGGTACGAGTGCAGAGCGAGCTGGGCCGTGGCACCAAGTTCATCGTGCAGCTGCCGCTGGCAGAGCCGGCCAGCAACGATGCGCTGCCGCTGCTGGCGCTACCGAGCGCTGAATGAAGAGGTATCACCCCGTCATGCCAACCGTTCTGATCATCGACGACGATACGGAGCTGCTCGACAACGTCAACCAGCTGCTGGCCGAAGAAGGCTTCGAGGTCATCATGGCCAGCACCGGCGCGAACGGCGTCGCGCTCGCCAAGGCTCGCTCGCCGGACATCATCGTGTGCGACGTCGGCATGCCCGCCATGGACGGGTACTCGGTGCTCGGTGCCATCCGCGGCCATGTCCCCACGCGCGGCACGCCCTTCATCTTCTTGACCGCCCGCGCCGACCGTGAGGGGCTGCGCGCCGGCATGAACCTCGGCGCCGACGACTACGTCACCAAGCCCTTCATCCTGAGCGAGCTGCTGGAGTCCGTGCGCGCGCGCCTGCGGCGCACGAGCGAGATCACGAGCCGCGTCGGCGCCGCGCTGGAAGAGCCTGCCGGTGGCGCTGCTGGGCCAGGCGCGGCAGGCCCAGGGACGCTGGTGCAGGCGCCCGAGATGCTGGCGCTGTACGCGCAGCTGGAGCAGGTGGCCGCGAGCCAGCTGAGCGTGCTCGTGCTGGGCGAGACCGGGGTGGGCAAAGAGGTGGTGGCGCGCGAGCTGCATCGCCGCTCGCCGCGGGCAGCGGGGCCTTTCTTGCCGCTCAATTGCGCCGCGCTGAGCGAGCAACTGCTGGAGGCGGAGCTGTTCGGGTTCGAGCGCGGCGCCTTCACGGGAGCTACCCGAGCCCGCCCCGGCCTGATCGAAACCGCCCAGGGCGGCACGCTGTTTCTCGACGAGATCGGCGAGCTGCCCGCGGCAGTGCAGGTCAAGCTGTTGCGCGTGCTGGAGGAGCGCAAGGTGCTGCGCGTCGGCGCGCGTGCCGCGCGCGATATCGACGTGCGCTTCATCGCCGCCACTCACCGCGATCTGGAGCACGAGATCCGCGAACACCGCTTCCGTGAAGACCTGTTCTATCGGCTCAACGGCGCCAGCTTCAGCGTACCACCGCTGCGCCAGCGCCGCGCGGAGATCGCTGCCCTGGCCCGGCTCTTTCTCGCACGTGCCTGCGTCGAGCACGGTCGTTCGCAGCGGATCGAGCTCGCCGCCCCGGCGCTGGCCGCGCTGGAGCACTACGCCTGGCCCGGCAACGTGCGCGAGCTGCGCAACGCGATCGAGCGCGCCGTCGCCTTGTGCCAGTCCGATCGGATCGAGCTCGAGCACCTGCCGCCCAAGATCGCGCGCGGCGACGCCCTGGGCACAGCCGGCGTCGAGTCGCCCGCCGAGTCGCTCACGGATGCGCGCATGCGCCTGGAGCGCGAGCTGGAGGATCTCGAGCGCCGGCGGCTGCTCAAGGTGCTCGAGGAATGCGGCGGCAATCAGGCCACGGCCGCCCAACGCCTGGGCGTCTCGCGGCGCACGCTGGTGTACCGGCTCAGTGCGCTGGGTCTGACTCGGCCGCGGAAGTAGCGGTTGGGTCTGCGGCCCTTCTCGCCTATGCTCCCCGCATGGCACTCGAAGTCTCGGGCAAGCTGCACAAGCTCTATGACGAGCAGCAGGTCACCGAAAAATTCAACAAGCGCGAGTTCGTGCTCGCGCTCGAAGGCAGGTACCCGCAGTTCGTGCTCTTTCAGCTCACGGGCAGGCGCTGCTCGGAGCTCGATGGTTACAACGAGGGCGACGCAGTACACATCGAGTTCGCGCTGCGCGGCCGCGAGTGGACGAGCCGGCAGGGTGAGGTCAAATACTTCAACAGCCTGGAGGTGCTGAAGCTGGCGCGCGCCGGAGCCCAGGGCGAAGCCGGCCCCGGCGGCGTCACAGAGCCGGACGGGCCCGACGAAGAAGTGCCGTTCTGATTCGTGCTGACGCGGGTGCCGCGCGTTTCTGCTTCGCCACGCGAAGTGGCTGCGCGCACGGCGCAGCCGATGACGAGTTGCATGACAAGTGTTCATTTTGCAGCGCTCTTGCCTGCTCGCGTCGACTCTCATTCGAAACGACGCTGGTCGCTGCTCGCCGAGCTGGCCTATGCTCGCCCGTCCAACGGGGCGACGCTAGTGGCGCCGCCTCTCCAACTCAGAACAGGCAAGGGAGGCCCACTCGCATGGCGATCTCGATTCATCCTGCAGTAGACGGCGGCGTGAAGCCGACCGGAAAAGACTTCTCCGGCGGCACTCTGGTTTGCAAGTGCAGCGCGAACCCGGTGACGGTCCGAGTCGCTGCTCAGACGGCGTTCAACCACGTCTGTGGCTGCACCAAGTGCTGGAAGCCGAAGGGTGCGCTCTTCTCGCAGGTCGCCGTCGTGGGGCGCGACAAGCTCACCGTCACGGAGAACGCCGACAAGCTGCAGGTCGTCAACCCCGCGGCCCCGATCCAGCGTCACGCCTGCAAGGGTTGCGGCGTTCACATGTACGGCCGCATCGAAAACAAGAACCACCCCTTCTACGGCTTCGACTTCGTCCACACGGAGCTCTCGCCGCAGTCGGGCTGGGCCGCGCCCGAGTTCGCCGCCTTCGTCTCCTCGATCATCGAGGCGGGCTTCAAACCGGAGGGCATGGCGCAAGTGCGCTCACGCCTCAAGGAGCTGAAGCTCGAACCCTACGACTGCCTCTCGCCGGCGTTGATGGACGCCATCGCGACGCACACGGCCAAGCAGGCCGGCGTCATCCCCAGCTGAGCTCACTCCTCAGATCAACGGCGGGGGCGGAAAACCGCCAAGGCGTCCAGGCGCCTTGGCGGTGGCCATCAGCAGCAGCGATGGCTACGCGTGGTAGCTGTACACGCCTTCGCTGCGCTGCACGTAGGCCGTGAGCTGCTCGATCTGTGCGAGGCGGTCGCCGGCGAGGAATTTGACGATGTCGCCGATGGAGACGATGCCGGCGATCTCGCTGCCGTCGAACACGGGGAGGTGGCGGATGTGATTGCGAGTCATCAGACTCATGCATTCCTCGACCTCGGTTTCCGGCGCGATCGAGATCAGCTCCGTCGACATGATCTCTTCCACCCGCGTGGTGCGCGAGGCTCTGCCGTGCAGGGCGACTTTGCGCAGGTAGTCGCGCTCGGTGAGGATGCCGACGGGCCTCATGCCCTCCAGCGCGAGCAGGGCGCCGACGTTGCGCTCGACCATCCGGGAAATGGCCTCGAACACCGTCGCGGACTTGTCGATCGCGTGGACCGTGCGCCCTTTGAGCGCCAACAACTGAGATACCGTCGCCATTGCATCACCTCTGCTTTCAGTCAGTGGGGAGTGATTGAAAAGCTCGGGGCACGGGGCTCTCCCCGCACGAAATAAGACGATTCGAGCCGGCTTCCGCCGCTCGACGCTCGGGCAAGGCTCTAGAATATCACAGTCTGACTGCTCGAGTCTCGTGCGAAGCGATGCGTTGCACGAGCGGTCCTACAGCTTTAACTGGTCTTGCCACGCGGCTCGCGAAGCGCGCGGAATCGCCGCTGCGCCCAGGGTGAGACCAACGGGCACATGCTGGTGAGGAATGGTGCGGCGTGGTGCTCGCGGACCAGGAGGACCCCTGCCGAGCCCCTGCTCCTCTTCGGCTATTTTTCGCCTATTTTCCGCGCACTGGCCCGAGGGAGACGCAGTCGAGATCCGTCTTGGTGGGCTCGATGCCCCAGATCTCCTGGGCATACTGGCGGATCGTGTTGTCGCTGGAGAAGGTGCTGGCGCCGACGATGTTGAACAGGGAGCGCCGCGCCCAGTCGCGCGGGTTCTCGTAGCTGCGGGCGGCGCGGGCCTCTGCGTCGACGTACTCGTCGAAGTCGGCGCAGACCATGTAGTGGTCGCGCTGGCGCAGGTTGTCGACGATCGGCTTGAAGCGATCCTTGTCACCGAGACTGAAGAAGCCGGAGGCGATCAGATCGATCGCCTCTTCCAGCGCCGGGCTGCGGCCGATGAAGGCGAGCGGATCGTAACCCGCCGCTCGCAGCTCACCGACTTGCGGCGTCGTGAGCCCGAACAAGAAGAAGTTCTCGTGGCCCACGGCGTCGCGGATCTCGACGTTGGCGCCGTCGAGGGTGCCGATGGTGAGCGCGCCGTTCAATGCCAGCTTCATGTTGCTGGTGCCGGAGGCTTCGGTTCCGGCCGTCGAGATCTGCACGGAGACCTCGGAGGCGGGGATGATGCACTCGGCCAGCGACACGCCATAGTTGGGCAGGAACGCCAGCGCCAGCCGGCCTTGCATCATCGGGTCCGCGTTCACGACCGATGCCACGTCATTGAGCAGGCGAATGTGCAGCTTGGCCGTGGCGTAGCCAGGCGCGGCCTTGCCGGCGAGGTGTAGACACGCGGTGTCTCATCGTCGCCGGCTCCGCGCTTGAGCTTCAGGTAGTGCGAGACGATCTGCAGGCACGCGAGCAGCTGACGCTTGTACTCGTGGATGCGCTTGACCTGCGTCACGAACATGGCGCGGGGGTTGAGCTGCACGCCGATGCGCTCCGCCACCAACCGTGCCAGGTCGCGCTTGTTCTCCTGCTTGACGCGGATCAGGTCCTGCAAAAGCGAGTCGTCGTCCGCGTACGCGAGCAGCGCTTGCAGGCCGGACAGGTCGCGATCGATCCAGCTCGGCCCGATGCGCGCACTGATCACGCGCGTCAAGCGCGGATTGGCGTGCAGGATCCAGCGCCGGGGCGTGACGCCGTTGGTCTTGTTGTTGAAGCGCTCGGGCCACAGCTCGTGGAAGTCATTCAGCAGCTGGCTCTTGATCAGCTCGGTGTGCAGCTTCGCCACGCCGTTGATGCTGTGCGCCCCCACGGTCGCCAGATGTGCCATGCGGATCTGCTTCTTCGGCCCCTCCTCGATGATCGACATGCGCCGCATGCGGTCCATCTCTCCGGGCCAGCGCGTCTGCACGCGGCGCAAGAAGCGGACGTTGATCTCGTAGATGATCTGCAGATGGCGCGGCAGCAGCCGCTCGAACATCGCCACCGGCCAGCGCTCGAGCGCCTCCGGCATCAGCGTGTGGTTGGTGTAGGCGACGGTGCGCTCCGTGAGCGACCAGGCCGCGTCCCAGTCGAGCTGCTCTTCGTCAATCAGGACGCGCATCAGCTCCGCCACCGCGATCGCGGGGTGCGTATCATTGAGCTGGATCGCCACCTTGTCGGGCAGGGCCTCGAAGCTCGAGTGCCGGCGCTTGTAGCGCTTGACCATGTCGGCGATCGAGCAGGCCACGAAGAAATACTGCTGCTTGAGCCGCAGCTCTTTGCCCTCCTCGCTCTGATCGTTGGGGTAGAGGACCTTCGAGATGTTCTCGGTGTCCATCTTCTCTTCGACGGCGCGGCGGAAGTCGCCCGCGTTGAAGAACTTGAGGTCGAAGTCGCGCGTGGCGCGCGCGGCCCAGAGCCGCAGCGTGTTCACGGTGTCCGTGCGATGGCCGACGATGAACGAGTCGTAGGGCAAGCCGATCACGTTGCGCGTATCGACCCAGCTCGCGCGCAGCCGCCCCTGCTCGTCCTGGCGGAAGTCGACGTGGCCGTAGAAGCGCACGGTCTGCACGTCCTCGTGGCGCGGCAGCTCCCAGGCGTTGCCGAGATGCAGCCAGTTATCGTGGCGCTCGACCTGCTGCCCGTCGTCGATATGCTGCTCGAACATGCCGAAGTCGTAGCGAATGCCGTAGCCGATGGCCGGCAGCTCCAGCGTGGCCAGCGCATCCATGAAGCACGCTGCCAGCCTGCCCAGGCCGCCGTTGCCCAGCCCCGGGTCGCCCTCGCGCTCCAGGATGTTACCGAGATCGAAGCCGAGCTCGGCGGCGACCTGCAGCGCTGCCTCGTACAGCCCCATGTTCATCAGGCACAGCCCGAGGCTGCGCCCGGTCAGGAACTCCGAGGAGAGATAGCAGGCGCGCTTGACGTCACGCTCGAAGTGCGTCTTTTGCGTGGCCAGCCAGCGATGCACCAGGCGGTCGCGCACGGTGTGCGCGAAGGCATGGTACAGATCGAGCGCCGAGGCCTCGCGCGGGTCCTTGGCGCAGGTGTGCACCAGGTGCTCGAGCACGGTGGCGCTGAAGTCGGTGGCGTCGAGGCTCGCGCGCCGCCCGGCTCGGGGCAACGTGGTCGACGCGGGCGGAGGGTATGGCAGCGGATCGAAGATGACGGCGCTCACGCCGGGACTGCAGCAGGTCGCCTGGGTCATGGAGATTTCGGGATTGTTGCGACCCCTCCGGGCTGCCGCAATGCTCCCTCCGCAGCTGCACAGACACAGCTGATCGGCGTATCAGTGGCGCGTAACGCTCAGGAGACGGAGCTCGCGTAGTGCTTCTCGAGCGCGTCCAGCAAGCCTTCCACCGTGTAGGTGTCCGCCGTCACCGCCACCTCCAGCCCGTGGCGCAGCGCAGTGCCCGAAGTGATCGGCCCGATGCAAGCCAGGGTCACGCGCGAGAGCAGCGCGGCCGCGTCCGGCCCGAGCAGCTCCACCAGTGAGTCCACCGTGGAGCTGGACGTGAACAGGACCACATCGAGCTCGCCGTCTCGCAGCAGCGTGAGCAGGCGCTCCTTGTGTCGCCCGCCGGCGGGGCGCGTCTCGTACGCGGGCACCACATCCACCGTCATGCCACCCGCACGCAGCAGCTCCGGGAGCTCCTCGCGCGCGACCAGCGCGCGCGGGATCAGCACACGCCGCACGCCGCCGATCTCCAGGATCTCGCGCGCCAAGGCCTCCCCCACGAACTCGCGCGCGACCAGATCGGCCCGGATCCCGTGCGGAACCAGCGCCTGCGCCGTCTTGGGCCCGATGGCGCCGACCCGGCAGGCGGCGAATGCGCGCGCATCTCGCCCCACTTCCGCCAGCGCCTCGAAGAAGCGATCGACGCCGTTGGCGCTGGTGAACAGACAGAAATCGTAGTTCTGCACGCCGAGCGCGGCTGTACGGAGCGCGCCCGGATCCGGCGGCGGACCGATCTCGATGCTGGCGATCACGATCGGCTCTGCGCCGCGGCGGCGGATCGCCTCCGCCGTGCCGGCGGCTTGATGCTCGGGCCGTGGCACGAGCAGACGCCGCCCGAACAGGGGCAGCCGATCGTACCAGCGCAGCTCCTCGCGCAGCGACACCACATCGCCCACCATGATCAGCGCCGGGTTGCTCAGCCCGGCGGCGTGCGACGCCTCCGCGATGCGCCAGAGCGGCGCCGTCACCACGCGCTGCGCCGGGCGGGCTGCCCACTGAACCACGGCCGCCGGCGTCTCCGGGGAGCGCCCGCCGTCGATCAGCGCGCGCGAGATGGCGTCGATGCGCTGCATCCCCATCAGCACGCAGATGGTCTCGGTCGCCGTGGCCAGGCGCTTCCAGGCATCCGGCGACCAGCTCTTGCCCTCGCGATCGCTGCCCGTGATGAACGTCACGCTGGAGGACAGATCGCGATGCGTCATCGGGATGCCGGCATAGGCCGAGGCGGCGACCACCGACGACACGCCGGGCACGATCTCGAACTCGACGCCCGCGCGATACAGGGCGAGCGCCTCTTCCGCGCCGCGCGCGAACAACGACGGATCGCCGCCCTTCAAGCGCACCACGTTGCGCCCGCTCTGCGCCAGGTCGATCAGCTGCGACGTGATCCAGTCCTGGGACGGGTTCTTGCTGCCGCCGCGCTTGCCCACGTCGCGCAGCTCGGCGGCGGGCGGGCACAGCTCGAGCAGCGCGGGGTGCGAGAGCGCATCGTAGAGGACGACATCCGCCGTCGCCAA
>JAICTU010000369.1 GCA_025936205.1 Polyangiaceae bacterium
ATGCTCGCGCCCGCCAGCACGCCCCGCACGATACTCGCTGCCGCCCTGCCCCTTCCCCCCCTGACCTCCCCCCGGGAGCCCGTCACGACGGGCTCGAGATCGAATCGAGATGCTCCAGCAGCTCCGCGACGGCTTCCGAATCGGGCGCTTGCACGCGGGCCAGCTCGGCCTCGAGCCGCGCTTCACCGAAGCGCTCGCGCGCGGAGTAGAGCCAGGCCAGCGTGATATGGAAATCAGCGCCCAGATCGTCGCGGAACTTGCGCACGCGCTCCAGCACCCAGATCGCGTAGGGCAGCTCGCCGTGTGCCGCAGCGAGCCGGCTGGCTTCGCTCGCCGACGCCAGATCCGAGGGCGCGAGTCCATTGGCGATGCGCCACGACGCAAAGGCCTCCGGCTGCTCCAGGCGATCGGCTGCGCCGGCCATCGCCTGCACGGCGCTCAGCTCGCACGGGTCGGTCTCCAGGGCGCGCACCGCGAGCGTCAGAGCCTGGCGCGCGTCGCCGGTGAGCAGCGAGATCTCCGCCAATCCAGCCAGCGCCCGCGGGTGGCCGGGGCTCGTCTGTACCGCGTCGAGCAAGCAGCGGCAGGTGGCGTCGATCTCTCCGCGCTCGCCGTGCACGGAGGCGCAGCCGAGCAATGCCTCGGCGCCGAGCTCCGCCGAGCCGAGCTGGGCCGCGTTCGCGTACGCCTCGAGCGCCGCGGCGGCGTTGCCCTGCTGGCGAGCTCGGTCGCCGCGCTCCAGCCACACCCAGCCACCGTCTTTGCTGGGCACCAGCACACACGCGACGAAGTTGCCGAGATCGTCGAGCCAGCGCTCGACCTCCCAGCCCGAGCGCAGCAGCAACTGCGTGAGGCCGGGGCGGGTGAAGGCGCACAGGACCGGCGGTAACAGGGCCTGGTTCGGATATGCGCGCGGCTCGGCCAGGAACAAGCGTCCGCTCTCGCTGACCCAGCGGTGTGCGTCGCGCAGCGCGTCGACCGGGCTCGGGGTATGTCCCAGCATGTCGATCAGACAGCCCGCGTCGTGTTGCACGCCCCTCTCCACGCCGGAGCCCAGCGCGGTGTGTACGATCTCGATCTCGGACGCTGGCGCCAGGTACTGGCGAGCAAAGGCCACCGCGACCGGATCGGAGTCGACGACGCCCAGGCGTTGGAAGCGCGCCGACAGCTCGGCCGCCCCCATACCCGAGCCGCAACCGAGATCCACGACCGACGTCGCCCCTTCGAGCAAGTCCGCGGCCAGCAGATACAGCGCGCGCGTGTCGGGGGCGTCACCCACCAGACCGGGATAGCAACGCGCCCGGCCGCACTCGACGCTGAGCGTCGTCTCGGGGAAGGTCGCCGCGTAGATATGTGCCTTGGGTGACCGCTGATAGCGCGGTGGCACCACGGGCAGAGCGCCGCTCGTAGCCATGTGACTCATCCTCCCTTCTTCGCGTTGGCCTCGGCGATCGCCTTGGGCACGGCCAGTGCCCAGGCCTCGCGCAATGGCGTCAGCGTGCGAACGACATCCGCGATCGGCTGCGCCGTCGCGCTGCGGTTCGCTTCGGACAGTCGCGAGAGCGCGAAGTCGTAGACGGCAGCGAGGTTTGCGCACAGCTCCGGCGACGCTGAATGGTCGAGCGCCAGCATCAGCTCGCTGATGATCGCGTGTGCCTTGCCGACCAGCTCGCGCCCGCGCGGTGCCTGCTGGTTCTCGAAGCAAACCTTCGCGCCATTCAGGAAACGGAACAAGCCATCATACAGGGCGAGCAACAGCTCACCAGGAGTCGATGTGTTCGCTTGGACTTGTCGATAGCGATCCGCCGCTTTGCCGGACATTCCATCAGTCAAAACGGAAGGATCCGTGGTCTCGATAGGGCGATGACCTTGGGGGTGTCAGGACGCGTGAACGCGGTGTGGGCCGCTTGGCGCCACACCGCGTACACCTTTTGCTCGATCGACCCAAAAATCAGCCGCGGAGCAGGTTCAGCGCCATCTGCGGCAGCTGGTTGGCCTGCGCCAACACCGACAGGCCCGCCTGCGACAGCACCTGGTTGCGGGACATCTGCGCCGTCTCGCCGGCCACGTCCACGTCGCGGATGCGCGAGTTGGCTGCCGACAGGTTCAGACGCATGGTCTGGATGTTGCTCTGAGCAACTTCCAGGCGGTTCATCGCCGCACCGAACGAGGAGCGAGCTGTCGACACGTTCGAGATCGCGGTGTCGATCGTCGACAGCGAGGACAGCGCGTTGGCGGACGTGGTGCCCGAGAGCGCGACCGCAGATCCCGAGATGGTCGCCAGCGAAACGCCGCCGAGCGTCACCTTGATCTGATCCGAGCTCAACGCCTGGAGCCCCACCTGCAGCGTGATCGTGTTCGCGGTCGAGCCCAGGAGTTGCTTGCCGTTGAACTTGGCCGAGCCCTGGATGCGCGTGATTTCTTGCTGGAGCTGCGAAAACTCCGTCTGCAAGAAGCCGCGGTCCGTGCCCGTCAAGCTGCCGTTCGACGCCTGAACCGCCAGCTCGCGCATGCGGCCCAGGATGTTATGAACCTCGCCCAGCGAGCCTTCCGCCGTCTGCGCCATCGAGATGCCGTCGCCGGCGTTGCGCTCGGCAACGGTGAACGAACGGATCTGGCTCTTCAAGTTCTCGCTGATCGCCAAGCCTGCGGCGTCGTCCTTGGCCGAGTTGATGCGGAAGCCGCTGGACAGACGGTTGAAGCTGAGCTGGAGCTGAGACTGGTTGTAGCCGAGGTTCTTCTGCGCCTCCATCGAGGAGACGTTCGTTTGAATGAATAGTGCCATGTGGCCCCCTTCCTTGGGTGGTTCGGCACCCCCCGAAGGTGGTGCACAGCGAGCACTTCATTGCGCTCGCAAGCCAAGTGAACGGAGCCGGGTTGGCGGCCTTGAACGCGTCCAGCCTCGACCGGCACCCCCTGAGGGTGAGCCGGCGAGGTGGCGCGTGGGCTAGTTGTGCTGCACGCGAGCCGGGTCGCCCCCCAGCGGCTCGCGTTTACCAGTATTAGTGCAAGAGGCCGAAGGCCAGCTGCGGCAGCTGATTGGCCTGGGCCAGGACGGACACGCCGGCCTGGGTCAGCACCTGGTTACGAGACAGCTGGGCGGTCTCGCTCGCGACGTCGACGTCGGCGATGCGCGAGTTAGCAGCCGAGAGGTTCAGACGCATGGTCTGAATGCTGCTCTGTGCCACTTCGAGGCGGTTCATCGCCGCGCCGAAGGTGGAGCGCGCCGTCGACACGTTGCCGATCGCGGTGTCGATGGTCGACAGCGCCGCCAGGGCGTTGTCGGAGTTGCTGCCCGAGAGCAGCGCGGCACTGCCCGTGATGTCGGAGAGCGAAACGCCGCCCAGCTGGACCTGGATCTGGTCGCTGGAGGCGTCGTTCAGACCGACCTGGAGCGTGACGGTGTTGGCCGTGGAGCCCAACAACTGCTTGCCGTTGAACTTGGCCGACCCCTGAATGCGGGTGACTTCCTTCTGCAGAGACGAAAACTCCGTCTGCAAGAAGCCACGATCTTCCGCCGTCAGAGGACCGTTCGAGGCCTGAACCGCCAGCTCGCGCATACGGCCGAGGATGCCGTGCACCTCGCCCAACGAGCCTTCAGCGGTCTGCGCCATCGAGATGCCGTCGCCCGCGTTGCGCTCCGCAACGTTGAACGACCGGATCTGCGACTTCAAGCTTTCGCTAATCGCGAGACCGGCGGCATCGTCCTTGGCCGAGTTGATGCGGAGACCGCTCGACAAGCGAGCGAAGCTCGACTGCAACTTGGCCTGGTTGGCTCCGAGGTTCTTCTGAGCAGATTCGGAGGCAACGTTCGTGTTGATATAAAGAGCCATCTTCGGACCCCTTCCGTGGGAGAAGTGCGCTCGCTTTGAGCGCGCGAGGGCTTATTGCCCTCGTTCTCTGGGAACGGAGTCCGGGGGGTTGGCTTGAACGCCATTGGGCGCACCAACTCGCTCTCCAAGTCACCCCTTGGGGTAAGCCTGCGCGCCCCAAAAGGAACATGCCTTGGAGTACCGCTCGTCCGCTGCGCTCGGTCGGATCGGAATTCGGGTACCGTTCCAGCCGGGAGCAATGGCCGCGGGCTTCAGCTCACCCCCGAGCCGCAGCAGCAGTGCAGCAGTGCTCGGTCGGGCTCGCTGAGCCACACCCGTCAGGCTGACGCCCGTCGGGAGCTATGTAATCGGGTGTTGTGACGCGGCCATCGGGTTAGCCGCGGTAGGAAGTTGCTGCGAGAATCGGGTTACCCGCAGCAGATGTCACACGAGGCAGGAATCGGGTTACCCACCAGCGGTGACATACAGCTGTACGGCACGGGAAAGGCGCTCTGAACCAAAACCGTGCGTTTCATTCTGTCAGCTGGCTCGACCGGGCGAGCAACTGTCGCGGGGCAACTGCCGATGGTTGCTCGAGGACCAATGTGGAACAGGCAACAGAAATGGGAATAGGGAATGAAGGGCGACGATATTGCGCAGCAACCTATCTGCGGGCGCTTACTGCAACAGGTTCAGCGCCAGCTCGGGCAGCTTGTTGGCCTGCGCGAGCACGGAGACGCCGGCTTGCGACAGCACCTGATTCTTCGACATCGTCGCGGTCTCGGTCGCGACGTCCACGTCGCGGATGCGCGAGTTGGCTGCCGAGAGGTTGAGGCGCATGGTCTCGATCGAAGAAATGGTGCTGTCGAGGCGATTCATGGAGGCGCCGTACTTGGCGCGCTCGGTGGAGACGATGCTGAGCGCGTTGTCGATGATGCCGAGCGCGGCGAGCGCGTTGTCGATGCTGGAGCCTCCGATCGCGTTGGCACTGCCGGTGATCGCAGTGAGCCCGAAGCCGCCGAAGGTCAGAGTCAGCTGATCGGAACTCGCATCATCCAGGCCGATCTGGAACTGGATGGTCGAGACGTTGAGCGAGAGTAGATCCTTGCCGTTGAACTTGGCCGCGCCCTGGATGCGCCCGATCTCGGCCTTGAGCGCCTGATATTCGGTATCGAGAAAGCCGCGGTCCGTCTGGGTCAAGCTGCCATTGGCGCCCTGCATCGCGAGCTCGCGCATGCGGCCCATGATCGAGTGCACCTCGGAGAGCGCGCCTTCCGCCGTCTGCACCATGCTGACCGCATCCTGCGCATTCCGCTCTGCGATGGTATAGGAGCGAATCTGCGTGCTCATGCTCTCGCTGATCGCGAGCCCTGCCGCGTCGTCCGCCGCCGTCACGATGCGCAGACCGCTCGACAGCTTGTCGAAGCTGGTGTTCAGCGCCGCGGTCGATTTCGCAAGGTTCTTCTGCGCCTGGAGCGATGGGATGTTGGTCTTGATTACTAGGGACATGACGGCGTGCTTTCTCTATTGCTGTCGAGCGACGTTGGCGGCCAGCCGCGCCGCTCCTTCACGGAGCGCTTCTTCGAGCTCACGCGCCGCCGTCTCGACGGCGCTGGCAACTCGCGCGCTCCGCTGAGTTGCCTCTCTTGCTTCACGATGCGGCCCAGCAGGCATCTCCTCGGAGCTCTCCACCCGTGAGTGCAGGGCATCGTGAATTGCCTTGTGTGCCCAGGCATCCACGAGCGGACACTGGGCAACCGCCTCGCGGATCTCGAGCTCCGCCTCTTCCAGGCGGTCGTACGCCGGCGTCACGCGCCGCGGATCGCCGGTCAGCGTGACGCGCGAGGCGTGCTCGGCGAGGCGGCGGATGCGGCGTGACACGCGCCGCACGCGCAGGCACGCATGGGCGTGCTTCTCGAGCCAGCGCAGGATCCGGGACGCCTCGATGGGCCTCCACAACTCGCGCGCCTTGCCTGCCATCTCACTGGCCTGAACGGGCTGCCGCTCCGGCAACTCCGCGAGCAGCTGCGCGAGGGGCAGGTCCTCGAAGCCGGGGATGTGCACGCCGCCCTCGGTGCAGTTGACCAGACGCACGCTGCTGCCGGCCTTGTGCAGCAACTCGGCGCTGCGCCGGAACCAATCCTGGATGTTGGCGAAGCTCGCCGCGGAGTCGACCTCGCCCTGGCCGCCCCAGGCGGGTACCCGGCGGTGCGGCTCGCGCGGCCGCGCGATGCCCTGCTCCTCGCCGTGCACGCGCAACACCTCGTCGTTCCAGTCGAGATGCACCAGGCCATTCTCGTCGAAGCGGGCCTTCGAGCTCTCGTAGCCGGTGCCCTTCGCGTACGTCTTGCCCTCGGTGTACGCGAGGTCCTGCCCCACCAACACCAGCGGCGAGCAACCGAGGAAGCGCGCCAGCGAAAACGCCATGGTCGAGACACTGCCCGACACCGGCAAACCGGGCTGCCCGGTGAGCTCCTCCAGCGGAGCATCGTACTGCGCGACCAGCTCGTGCACGGGCAGCAGCGGACCGGTACCCGTGCGCAGCGTATCGGGCGCGGCGGTCAGGCTGAAGGCCCGCACGGCGCGTGAGATGAAGGGCAGATCGCGCAGCTTGGTGGAAGCGTCGATGCTCTCGATGCAGGCCACCACCTGTGGCTCGACGCCGTGCTTGCCCAGCGACACGGCGCCCGAGTTCGTGGCAAACACGATGCCCTTCTGCGCGGCCTGGTTCAACAGCGCGATGTTCTTGTCGAGCGAAGGGCCAGCGCCGATGATGAACGCCGGCACGCCCTGGTACTGCCCGCGCAGCGTCAAAAACGGCGGCGCGTCCGTCAACAACTCGACGTTGGCGATGATGTCCTGGATCCAGACCTTGCCGCGGTTGTTGAACGTGGCCTTGGAGACCAACGTGCGCTGCAGCAAGCTCGGGATGACCTCCACGAACGCCGCCGCTTCCTCCGGGTAGGCATGGTAGTAGCCTGGAGTCGTCAGCACCCGCACATCCAGCACGCGCGCCGCGAACTCACGCCACACCCGCATCAGGTCTGCCACGCCGTTGACGATGATCACGCTGCCGAGATCCAGCGGACCGTACTCCAGCAGCGTGCGCAACAGCGCGACATCCGGCTCGTAGACGACGATCGGCACCTTGCACATCGCGCGCGCGATGCGCGGCAGCTGCCCGGCTGCCATACCGAAGATCACGACGACGTTATCGTCCGGAATATCGTGCAGCTGGGCGAAGACCTCGTTGGTCGCGAGCTCCATTCCGAAGCGCCGGCTGCCGTCACGCAGGTACGGAGTGCCGTCCGCCTGCAGCTCCACCCTGCCGCGTGGCTCGGCATCGCGGATCGCTTGCCGCGTCTCCTGCGGGATCGGCAGCGCCTGGAGGTTGGCCTCCAGAAAGTACGTCCGCCGCTGCGCGCTTCTGTCCACCAACGGCGGCGCGAGCGAAGCAACGGCGGCCGCGCTCATACGGGCTTCGGATCCTTCGCCGGGCCGGCGCCTGGTCGGCGCAGCACCGTCACGGAAATGGCGGCCAGCGGCGTGCCCTCGGCGGGCCGCGCGGGGGTCAAAGCCCCTGCATCCGCTACGCTACTTTGAGCAGCAGAGCGATTCGCTTCCTCGATGGAGTCGCGAACCTCTCCGCGCAAAACCGTCAGACCGCGCGGGGCGCGAATACCGAGCTTGACGGAACTCCGATGGACTTCGGTAACGACGAGCTCGATCTCTTCGCCGATCGAAACGCGCTGTCCCTTGCGGCGGGAAATCACCAGCATCGACCCTGCTCTTGCAGGAGCAGTGCCAACTCAGAACGCTGGCTAATTCCGATACGAGGCCCGATTCAAAGGCTCGCCGGGCCACCAAGTGTCGCTACCTTGACGCAGGAGGGGTCAGGGATCAGTGGTCAGGGATCAGAGCTTGGCTCGCCCCTTTAGCACCCTGCCCCCACCAGTATGTGCCCGCTGGACGCAGCGCACGCTTCAGCCGGAGGCGGTCCGGATACCCTGGACCCCTCGACCCCTTGGCCCCTCGACCCTTCAGCGGCTCACGGATGCATAGGTCGTCGCAAAGCGACGCTCAGAACGTGTCGTTGTTGCCGGTGCCGAGCGTCGTCCGTGCCACGGCGATCGCTTGCTGCAGCGTGGTCGACAGCTGATTCAGCTCGCTCAGCGCGCTGAACGGATCCACGTCGCCCAGGGTGCTGCGGCGGCGATCGAGCTCCAGCGCCGTGGTCGATAGTGCCTCGTCGGCGGAATCGAGCCGGTTCATGATCAGGCCGGTCTTGGCCTGCGTGCGCACGATCTGGGCGCGCGACGTCTCGAGGTCGGTCAGCGTGCGGGCCACGCCATCGCCATCGTTCGACTCCAGCGCAGCGCGCAGCGCGCTGAGCGTCGCATAGGCATCCGCGCCGCCGGCGCTGCTGAAGGCCTCCGCTCCGGTGACGCTGACGGACGTGGTCACCCCCGGCGAGATCTCGACCTCGTGCTGGGACGCATCTCCCTGGTAACTACCGTTTTCGTCGAGCGCGGCCTTGTTGGTGAGGTTGCCCGAGAACAGGAAGCCACGGCTGCCGCGCGTGTTGGCAGTGGAGATGAACTGCTTCTGGATGGTCTCCACTTCGTTGGCGAGCATGCGTCGATCGTCGGCCGTGAGGCTGCCGTTGGAGCCCTGGATGGCGAGCTCCTTGGCGCGCACCATCAGATCAGAGGCTTGCGCCAGGCCGGCTTCGCTCAGCTCCAGGTCGGAGCGCACCGTGCTGATCGTCGAGCGGTAGTCGGCGGTGCGCGCCGACTGAGCGGCGATGCGCGTCAGGCGCGAGGCCGCCGCCGGATCGTCGGAAGGAGCGCCGATCTTGCTTCCTGATGAGATCTGCCCCGTCAGCGTCGCCTGCCGCGAACGCAGCGCAGACAGCGAGCGTTGCACGGAATCAAAGCGCATGTTGTCGGCGATTCTCATGGCATTCCTTCAGATCTGACGCGGTTTAGCGGCCCACCGTGTTGAGCAGCTCCTCGAGCATTTGGTCGGCGGTGGTGAAGACGCGGGAAGCCGCCTGGAAGGCGCGCTGGAACTTGCTCAGCGAGACCATTTCTTCGTCGAGCGAGACGCCGCTGATCGATTGGCGCATGGCCTCGACCTGCGCGGTCATGGCTTCGCGCGTGTCGAGCGTGGCCGCCGCATCGGCCTTGCGCTGGCCGACGCTGCCCACGATGCGCGCATAGGCTTGCCCCGGATCCAGGTCGCCCAGCGCGGCGATCGGGGTGCTGCCGAGCTTGGCCAGCGCGGTCGCCTGGGTGGCGTTGCCGGGCACCTCACCGGCGCTGCTGGAGGCGCCGAGCAGCTCCGGGTGATCCTTCAACGTGGCGTTCAGGTTCAGGGATGCCGCGGCGCCGGCCTGCGTGCCGCTGAGCGTGAACAGCACGCGGCCGCCGCTGCCGTCGAGGCCGAAGCCGGCGGCGTGGACGCTGTTGATC
>JAICTU010000494.1 GCA_025936205.1 Polyangiaceae bacterium
AAAGCGGGGTGCGGGGTGTCCCCGCAAAATAGCGGGAAAGCCCGCGGCAGTCTGCCCCAAGCCTCATGTCTAGTGACGAGTGCCGCTCGCTGCAACACTGTGGACAGGATGTTTCGATTCAGCTGACAGCGAACGCAGTTGAATTCGCAGCCGTGGTTGCCTACGCCTCGGCTCGGTGCTTCGAATCGTTTCCAGTAGCGGTAAGTCGACGTCTCCTCGCTCTATTTTTGCGGGGATACCCCGCGCACACTCGTATGCGGAGCCCGGAGCAAGCGCCACGTCGAGGCCCCGCGGAGGCTATTTCATGCGTCATCCCATCGCGCCCTTATTCTTGGCATTCGGCCTGCTCACGCCCGCAATCAGCCTGGCGCAGCAGCCCGCGCCCGAGCCCGCTCCGGCACCAGAGGCAACTCCAGCTCCCACGCCCGAGCCCGCCGCCCCGCCCGCGGCGGAGCCCCTGGCTGCGCCCCCCGCGCCCGCTTCCGCCGCACCCACGCCTCCGCCTCCGGCCACTCCGGAACCGCCGCCGCCGCCCAAGCCCGGGGCTGCTCCCGAGCCCTCGCCCGTCAAGACCAAGTGGGCCGCCACGCTCTACGGCTGGCTCCAGGCGGACGGCATTTACGACACCACGCAGAGCTTCACGGAAGGCTCCGGCGGCGGCATCATCGCGGCGAAGGGGACCTATGCCGGCGAGAATGGCCGCACGACGTACTCCTTCCGCAACTCGCGTTTTGGTTTCCGCCTCAACGCGCCGGAATTCGCGGGCATCAAGGCGTCCGGTCTGGTCGAGGTCGACTTCGGTGGCAATCAGCCCCCCGGCATCACCGAGACTCAGTTCTGGTCGAACGCGGCCATGCGCGCGCGCCATGTGTGGATCAAGGCCGAGACGGAGTACGTCGACTTGCTCTTCGGGCAGACCTGGAACCTGTTCGGCTGGCAGCCGTTCTTCCACCCGGTGACGGTGGAGCTGCAGGGCGTGCCGGGGCAGGCGTTCTCGCGCACCCAGACCTTCCGCTTCTCGCACACCTTCAAGACCGAGCCCGTCAACGTCGACCTCGCCGTCGCCGCGGCTCGTCCGCCGCAGCGCGACGCAGCCCAGCCCGATCTGCAGGGCGGTCTGAAGGTGGGCGTCAACGGCTGGAAGGGCCAGCACGGCGGCGGCGCCGGTGCGGCACCGTCCGCGGACCCGCTCAGCATCGGCGTGTCCGGCATCGTGCGCAAGTTCGCTTTGCCCGCGTTCAACGGCGGCACCACCGATCCGGATACGAAGTCGGGCTGGGGCCTTTCGATCGACGCGCTGCTGCCCGTCATTCCGGCGAGCTCGCTGGACTCGATCGGTGCGCTCAGCCTGCAGGGCTCGTTCCAGACGGGCAGCGGCTTCAACGACCAGTACACGGGCTTGACCGGCGGCATCGGCGCTCCGCTCACCGCGGCCGCGCAGGCAGCCATGCCGCCCGGCGCAGCCGTCGCGATCGATCCGGGTCTGATCGTCTACGATGCGGGCGGCGGCCTCCACACCATCGACTGGAACATCTTCCTCGTCGACCTCACGTACTTCTTCCCGGGCGGCAACGTCTACGTGGCCGGCAACTTCTCGCAGATGAAGTCGGGCAACATCCTCGACTACGGCGCGAACGCAGCCACCACCATGACCAAGGAACAGTGGTGGGACGCGAACATCTTCTGGAACGTGACCCCCGCTTTCCGCATCGGCGCCGAGTACGCCAACTTCAAGCAGACCATGGGTGACGACAGCGAGCGCAAGAACTCGCGCTTCCAGTTCTCCGGCTTCTACATGTTCTGAAGCAGGGGTCCGCAGCCCTCTTCAAAAGAAAAGGCTCGGAGACGGCCACCGTTGCCGGCTCCGAGCCCCTCCGGCGCACGTGGGCCGCGCGCGAGCGCGCTCACGGGAACAAAGCAATCACGTGCCGCAGCCGGCTCGTGAGGTCACGCTGCGCGGCGTAGGCCGCCCGCGCCTCCACCGAACACGGCAGATTGTTGATGCTGGCGTCCGCCAACTGCAGCGCGCTCATGCCGTCGGTCAGCTTCTGCAGCCGCTCCCCATCGGGCAACGTCGCCGTGAACGAACGCACCCGCTGCCGCAGCTCCTGCTCCAGCTGCCGCGTCTCGTCACTGCTCCGCTCCTCGACCTCGAACCGCTCCACACGCGCCCGCAGATACGGCTGCTCGCTGGTCAGCTGCACCAGCGACACCCACTGCAGCGCCTTCACCACCAACCAACACATCTGCTGCCCCGGCACCGGGAACAGCGCATGCACGGCGCCCACACAACCCACCGCATGCAAACTCGCGCTGCCCGGCGCCTCGTCCAGCTCCTCCTTCTGCCCGAACAGCGCGATGCGCGCATTGTCCCGCTGCGCGGCATCCAGCGCCGCCAGCGACGATGCTCGACCGATCATGAGCGGCGCCACTGCACCCACCGCAAGCAACGTGTTTCGCAGCGGCACGACGGGCAACTCTGCTGGCAACAGGATCGGCTGCCAGTCGAGGCTCGAAGCTTCCAGCAACGACTGCTGCACCTCCGCCGGCGGCGGAGTGCTCGCCACCCGCGCGAGCAAAGCGCGCAGCGACTCCGGACTCAGAGCGCCCGTGGCCCCAGCCGATGCGACACGCTCCACCGCGGATTTCAGCTCTGCCCAGCTGGCAAAGCCATATTCCCGCGCGATCACCGACTGCGCATCGTGCAGCGCCAGCTGCGCGACCTGTGCGGCATCCGCGTTTCGCGCCGCCGGCAAACTATGCCGGACCCGCTCCAGCGCTTCCGGCGCGCCCGAGCGCAGCCATTCCAACAGATCCTTCGCCTGACTCTTCAGGTGCTCCAGACTCGGCCGCTCCGGCAGCTCCCTCGGCAGTTTCCCAGGAGCTTCCCGGACAGTACTCCCCTGACGCTCTCTTCCGTTTTCCTGCGACATGACAACCTCTTGCTTGCACCCAAGCGGGTGAGCAGTGGCCTGTGGTCCGCAGACAGGCAGCAAGAAGTTGCAGCGAAATCAGAAAGAGGTGGGTTCAACCCTTCCCGCGGACCCGGATGCGCCCTGCGCGCAACAACACCCTGGCACCCGCAAACCAGGTTGTCAAATGCAGCGAAGCCCGGCGTTCGCGAATGGATTTGGGCCGGGCCCTGAGCCATACGGCGACGCACGTCGCATCGGGGCTCTGTTGCGTCGTACGGATCCGCGACGTCGCGGATGGACTGCTCCACGCGATCAAGCGGCGCGTGAAAGACGCCGGACCACCACGCTCGTCGACTGTTCTCAACCATACGGATCGGCACCTCGCGCGGAACTCGCTCGCAGCGGAACTCCGTCGCACCGGGACTCCGTCGCGCGGGCCTCGCCGGTGCCAGCCCGTCGAGAGTCCCGATGCGACGGGCAGCGACTTACAGTTGAGGTCCGGCCCCTGAGAGATCCCCACGAATTCATCGCGAAAAGGGCGAGACCAGCAGCGGGGAGGGTCCGTGCGCGGCGTCGTGCCACGCCGGCATCAGTTCAGTCGGAGCAGCTCGCCAGGCCCCCCGCGCCGTACAAATCGAGGTTTCCATGGAAACTTCACTCTGCGATCGCAGAACCCCTCCGCCGAAGGCCTGAGAATGCTTCAGCGCCGCACGGCAGTCCCGCGCAAGCTGCGCGGCTGGTGAGCTCTAAAATCTTCAACCGACCCCCCACGCGCTCGCGTTAGCGGACACTCGGCCCCGAAGGCCCCGCGTCCGCAATACACTGCATCAACGCCTCCGTCTCCTCCCACGCGCACTGTCCGTCCCGGCAACCGCAGGTCGTGATGCCCGGATCCTGGTAGCAGGCATATTCGCTGCGGAACTCGCAGGTGGTGATGCGCGATTCCGATGCACAGAGTTGTCCGCTACAGCCGGTCGGCGCGCAGTCGGCATCTGAGGTGCAGTCCGCGGGCCCGCTGTCGCAGACCCAGCTGCACGCCGTCTGGAACTCCGGGCACTCGCCGTGCCCGGCGCAGTCGCTGTGCACATAGTCGTGCTGTGCTGATAGCTGGACTCCACGGTGCTCGCGAGGCAGCTGCACGCCTCGACGCGCTGCGCCTCCGCAACCACCGCCAGGCCCGCCGCCAGCGAAACCGCCGACAGCGCGCGACGCCCGCCCGAGAACCTCACGATCAAACCGATCCAGCGCTTCGAGCCAGCCCATGGTTTCATGGAAGTCCCTCCGTTTCGACAGCCGCACTGGCGACCACCCCTGCGCGTCGAGATTGTGAACCACTCGCTGTATCCGCGCACGAGCTTCCGCCGCGGATCGCAAAACTTCACAGTGGTCCGTCGATCCTGAAATGTCGCGAGTGCCGCGCTACTGCGGGAGCCTTTAACGCGTGTAGCGATGTTTCACGCCAACCGGAAAATATTCCGCGTCGCCAAACGCGCGCAGCTCGACGCGCGGCGTGCGCCGCTCATCGGGCGCATAGTGGGCGAACTCGCTGTTCAACCGCTCCAGCTCGCGCCGAACACTCACCCCAACCCGCTGCGCCAGCGCTTGCTCCGCCGTCACTCCCCGCGCGAGCTCCACCGTGAGCCGCAACTCCGCGTCGCGCGCCGCATCCTCTTTCACCTCGAGCACGAACTTGCCCGTCAGCTGCGCGGCAAACTCCGGCTGCTCGATGCCGACGGCCACGTTCTCCGGGTACACATTTGCCCCATAGAACGAGACCGCAAAGTGCGAGCGCCCGAACACATACACAAACGGCAGCGCCGGCTCCGCTCCCTCTTCGATCTCGATCCCCTGCTGCGCGAGAAAATCGAGCATTTCGCCATAGCCCACCACCCCGCCCCGATCGAGAATCTTGTACCGCACGAGCGGCGCGCCCCCATCTCCGGAAAACAGCAACCATCCGCTCCGCTGTTCCTGCGAGGACACCCCGCGCCCCGAGGCTGCCTCGCGCTCGACCTCGAAGTATCGATGCTCCGGGTCGTACTGACAGAGCGTCGGCAAGCGCGCCTCCCCGAACAACTCCCGGGCAGCATCGGGTCGCCGCGCCAGCTCACGCCGGATGCGAATCGACAGCGGTGTCTCATTGGCGAGCACGCCGCCATCCGCCGTGCCATACAGCGAAGCCGTAGCGCTCGCCGCCTCCTCCATCCCCAGGCGCGCGCAAACCCAAGCGCGCCAGCCCTCGCTAAATACCTCCCCCGCCATCACCAACCGAGTGGGCAACGCGCTCCAGTCCACGCCTTGGCCCAGCCCGAGATCGATCACGTCCTTCAAGAAGGGCGGATACCCGAATAACACCCGCTGCTCGAAATGCGGGCTCAACGCCTTCAACGCTCGCACGATCTCCGCGGGCTGATTGCCCGGCGAGACCACCGTGATGGGATAACCCTTCGCCGCGAGCTGCCGCACGCAAGCCAGCGTGTATATCCCTCCCACCCAGTTGCCGAGCGCGAAGCAGATGACCGCCAGCGTGCGCCGCTCGTGCGCGCGAAAGCCATCGCGCAACACCTGCTCGAAGCGCGCTGCCGTCTCCAGCTCATCGCTGACGAAACGCGGCCAGACGGCGGGCTCTCCGGTGGACCCCGTCGAGAGCGCGACCACGTCGCAGGCATCGAGCTGCCCGTGCCGGCACAGCTGGGGCAGAGGGTGTGGTCGATAGTAGTTGTCCTTGGTCGTCGGTGGCAGCGCGCGAAATGCCTCGAGCGTGGTGATCCCTTCCGCCGCGATGCCCCGGGTCGCCAGGAACTCGCGATACGCCGGCACAGCGCGCGCGACCTCCTGGAACAGCCGCAACACCTTTTCCGCAGCACGCGCCTCGCGATTCGCCGCCCGCTGCCGGGCGCCCTCTCGCGCGTCCGGAGTGCCGGTCGGCGTCTGGAAAAACGTACCCAGCGCGGTCAGCGCGCGCTCTGCCTGCGACCGCCGAAAATGGCTCACGACACGCGAGCTACGCAAAAACACGCCGGAGTGACAAGCGCGCCGAGCGCGCATGAATTCGCGCCGCGCCGCTGCAGATTCCGAGCTCCAGGGATTAGAATGCGTCGCTGAGGGTTCTCCCTCGGATGCGATGATGGGCAATCGGTCCACCGGCCCAGCGGCCGCGGCTGTAGCCCAGGATTGTGAGCGCCCGGCCCCCCGGTGCTATATGGTTCACCTCTTCTCCAACCTGTACCGATCGACATGCTGACTTGGGTAGCCAAAACACTCTTCGGAACCGCCAACGACCGGACCATTCGGCGCCTGCGGGCGAAGGTGCCACTGATCAACGCAAAAGAGCCTGAACTGCAGAAGCTCAGCGACGCTGAGCTGCAGGCGTTCACGCCCAAGTTCAAGGAGATGCTCGATAACGGCGCTACGCTCGACAACATCCTGGTCGACGCCTTCGCCGTCTGTCGCGAGGCAGGCCGGCGCGTGCTCAAGATGCGCCACTACGACGTGCAGCTGATGGGCGGCATGGTGTTGCACAACGGCTCCATCGCCGAGATGAAGACGGGCGAAGGCAAGACGCTCGTGGCCACGCTGCCCATCTACCTCAACGCGCTCGAGGGTAAGGGCGTGCACCTGGTCACGGTCAACGACTACCTCGCCAAGCGCGACGCCGAGTGGATGGGG
>JAICTU010000787.1 GCA_025936205.1 Polyangiaceae bacterium
ATGCCCGCGCCAGGGGCGACGCGCGCCTGACCCTGGACGTTGACCTGGGTGCCGGGTGTGGTCCCGACGATGCTCACGAAGCTCTGCCCGGCTCGCGTGGAGGGCCAGCTCAGCACCGTGTAGGAGCCGGTGAGCACGTTGGTCGGAAACAGCAGCGAGGCATCGTTGCTGAACGACAAGCAGCCCTCGTTGCGCGGTGGGCTACCGGGGCACTGGGCGCGCAGCGGACAGCTCTCCGGCACCGGCGTGAGCTGGTATTCGAGCGGGCTGAACTGATAGACGCTGACGGGTCGATCGGATCGCAGCCGGTAGGCCCCGTTTGCCACCAGCCGCGTCGCTCCCGCGGGCGGAGGTTGCTGGCAAGCATTCTGATCCCCGCCCTTCAGCTCGCTGACCCAGGGCAGCTGAATCATCTGCAGCTGACCCGCCGGCACGGCGCGCTGAGCGATGGTCTCGCTACCGCGCGTCACCGTCACGGACGCCTCGCTGTCGCCGCTATTGGCCACGGCCACGGCGAAGTGGAAGCCGCTGTACACGGGGTTCGGCGTGACAGTGGGGTAATAGTCGCAGCCGACGTAACCGTCCCCGAGCGTGGCCGGGGAGCAGGCGCCCTTGCAGCCATCGGGCTCGCACACCATGCCCTGCAGCGCATCGCATTCGAACTGTTCGAACGCCGTGCCCTGAGCGTTGCACAGGCGGGCTGCGCCCCCCGCACAGCTGCCTTCCCCGGGCGTGCACACCACGCAGCCAAACGGAGCCTGACAGCGCGCGCCCTGTGCGGCGCAATCGCGTTCGCCAGCGGGATCCGCCGCGTCGCAAGGCACGGCGGTGTCGCCGCGGCAGGAGAACGCGCCCAGGTCGCAGCTGTCGTAAAGATTGCTGGGGTCGTTGCCGCGGCCAGCGCCGCCGCCGGAGCTGCCATCGGCCACCGTCGAGGACGCTGGCTTGGAAGAGCAAGCGAGGACGCTGGCACACAGGGCGCTCGCCGCGACCGTCAGAACACATCTCGCGACCTCGGCACCGCGACGAAGCGCGCGCCCCCGCTGGGTCTCGTTCATGAGCTAGCTTAGCGCGGCACACCTGCCGGCTCGACCCGCGCGCGCAAAGGTGTAGGAGAGCGCACTCCTTCCTCGCTCGAGGTGCGTGCTCAGTGCGAGCAGGGTTCGGGCCCGGGCCGTGGCTGAAACCAGCGGACGCCGCTGCTACCTTGCTCGGGCGGCACGGCCACCGGAGCACGGCCGTCAAACGAGGCGTAGAGGCCGATGCCCGACCAGCCGCGCGCCGCAAACTCCACTCGCAGATGATGCGTGCCCGCCGAGAGCTGAAAGCTCTTGCCCACGGACGCGCGCGCCGCGCTCGGCTCGAGGCGCAGCTGTTCCTGCTCATCGACGAAGAAGCGCGCTGCGCCCGTCGCCACGAGCTGGAAGGGAAGCTCGCGCGGCTCGCTCAGCTGCAGGCAGGTGTCGAAGCGCGCCGAGAAGGCGGAGATGTCCAAATCGCCCGGCAGCTCGGGCTCCAGCCGATCCCACTGCCGGCTCAGGCGTCGCTCTCCCACCACCGTGGCGGGCCCCTCGAGCTCTTGCCCCGCGTGGTATTCCGCGCGCCAGGCCGGCCCTCGATCGAACAACACCGCGCCCAGGAACCAGATCGGCGTCGGCAGCAACGCCACGGCCGCCACCCAGCGCCGCAGGCGACGTTCACTCGCCTCGCTGGTCACCGCCCACCTCCGCCGGGCTTGCGTCCCACCCGAGCCTTCAGGTCGCGGGCGGCCGCCAGCACCGCGCCCTCGCGTTCGACACTCGTGATCACGGGCCGGTTGCGAAAGCGGTGCAAGCAATCGTCGCGCACGTACGTGGCGTAGATGTCCGCGCCGTTCGCGTTGCGCATGGCCACGTACTCGAAATTGAGCGGCAGATTGTGCGTGAAGAACAGCTTGGAGCCACAGCCTGCCACGGTGAACGTCTGCTTCAGGTAGCTGTCGCGGCGCTCCTCCCAGATGCGCTCGACCAGCTGGGCGTGCAGCTGCTGATAGACGGCGCCGTAGTATTCGGTCTCGTAGCGGTCGACGGCGGAGGCCACACCGCCCGAGGCCCGGTTGAAATAGACGTGCTGGAACGGATGCAGGCGCACCAGGGCGTGCAGCTGATCGAGCGCGAAGAGCGTGAATGCCAGCGCGGGGGCCAGAGCCCAGCGCGGACGGCGCCCAGCCAGCCAGGACATACCGCACACGAGGCCCGCGCCGGCGACGGCGCTGATCGGCGGCATGAGGAACAAGAAGTGCCGCAGCCCGTTGTACAGCGTGGAGCGCCGTACGATGGCGTATGCCGGCGGTGAGAGCGTCGCGATGACGACCAGCCACGCCACCCATGCCACCGGTCGACGTCGCCGGAGGCACCAGCCCGTGTGGACGCACAGCGCGAGCACGCTCAGGACCCAGCACAGCGCGATGCCTTCCGGCAGCTGCACCGCGAAGTAC
>JAICTU010000777.1 GCA_025936205.1 Polyangiaceae bacterium
AAATACGCTCCTTTCGGAGGCTACGCGGCGCAGCTGGCTCCGGCACCGTGGCTGCGGCGCTTTTTCAGGACGCTGCAGCGGGTGTCCGAACTGCGGACTGGCACTGACAGGCCCGTCGCAGGGATCAGCAGGAATGCGAACTGGCAGCTGGAGCGGCGATCTTGGTCCAGTGCTTGCAACCCCTTTGACCCTCCGTTTTCGTATTTTACGAAAGGAAGGCTCGACACCATGAATACGAAGTTCCTCGTCTCTTTGGGAAGCACCCTGGCCGCCACGCGGCTGGCGCAAACTATTTCCCATCTCGAAGCGGATGATATGTTGCGCGTCGTGGGCCTGGCGCGGCGCCGCAGCTACTTTTTCGAGAATCTCGCGCTGGTGGGCATCGGTGCCATCGTGGGCGCAGGCACCGCCATCTTGCTCGCTCCGGCGAGCGGCATGGAGACGCGCGAGCGGATGGCCTCACAGCTCGGCAAAGTCAAAGACCGGACTGTGGATGCGTTGCGCGACGCCCGACAAAAAGCTCCAAACATGCTGCAGAACATGAAGGACGCCACGAAGAACGAAGTCATGTCGTCCAGCTACAACAACACCTGAGCCAGTACCGGAGGCACCCCTGAAGCGGCGCGGGTCAGAATCTTTCTGCCCGCGCCTTCTTGGCTGCTTGTTTTCAGATGGCGCTCGTTTCAGGTCAGCGCCTCTGTTCAGGCAGCAACGCTTCAGGGAACGACGCCGGAGGAAGCAGCTCCGGGGATGCAAGACAGCCGCACGCGCATGCCTTGGCCGTTTTCACCGGCCTCGGTGGAGAGCCGTGATCCTTGCCCCCGGGCGAGTGCGCCGCATAATGAAAGTGTGCGACACGCCTCGCCGTCAGGCGTCGTTCCCGGGCGCGACTCGAAGTGTTCGAGGCGCCAGCCTGACAGCGGCTGCAGCCCAGGTATTTCAAACTCGAAGACGACCGCATCCTCCGTGCACGTCCCGACCAGCCGCAGCTGCCGCGGCTCGGCGTTGATCCGTGCCGTCTGCTGAACTCCCCACTCGAGAAGCAGGCTGAGTACTCCGAGGACATGGCCGGGATCGACGGTCCATGCGTTCAACGCGGAGGCATCGAGCGCGAGCTCCACGTCCTGCTCGCGGGCGAATGGCAGCACGGAGTTCAGCGCGTCCGCCGCGACTCGCGCAGCCGGCGCCTCGCAGGGCGGGGCTTCTGCGAGCGCCAGATAATCGACGAGCTGGCGAAATCCGCTCGCCAAGCGCCGCACCTGCTCTTCGATTCGGGCGGCATGTGCGGCAGCATTCGTGGGGTCCTGGCGGATCAACTCGGCCCGCCCGGTGATCACGTTGAGCGGAGTGCCCGCGGCATGTGCGATCGCCGAAGCCACGTCGGACGCGACGACGCGCAGCAGCTGCGAACGCAGCGCGCGGGATAGCAACTGCAGTGACTCCTGCGCCGACGACTCCGCGTCTCGTGCACGAGCCGGCAGGGGATCGCGCGGTGGGCTACCGTGCGCAGGAGGATCGAGCAGGGCGGAACGTGTCATGTCGTACGGGCCAGGGCAGCGCGGCGAACGTAGCTCGAGCAAAGCGTCGGCTGCAATCGCCGGATATGTGGCGCCCCTGCTTGGCAGGCGGGCGGCACTCGTGGCGGCGTTGCGGCGGGAGCTTTAGCGAGCTGGTCTCCAAGAGCAGGCGCTCTGTCGCCCACAGCGACAAAACACCAGGGATCTCGGGGAGTATTTGAGCCTGGCACGGGCCCTGCTTGAGGTACGGGTGAGCGGCCGTACTCCGACGGACGCTAAGTTGTCTCATACGGAGGAGAAAAGTATGTTGCATTGGGCAGCAGTATTCCTGGTCATCGCGCTGATTGCTGCGCTGTTTGGCTTCGGTGGCATTGCAGCAGGTGCCGCGGGCATCGCCAAGGTGCTCTTCGTGCTCTTCATCGTGCTGGCGTTGGTCGCCTTCGTGGTGGGCCGCCGCGCGCCGATCTGAGCCGTGGAACGAGGGTCGTGTGAATGAACCGGGGGGCCCCATCACGAGCTCGTCGGGAGACGGGGTCGGTCCGCGTAGCGAGGCCGACCGCCGTTTCCGGAGTCTCTGGCGGGGCCGGAGGGGGGGGTTAGGAAGCCTCAGCGGTGGCAAGCGCTGAGGATGGCGAGAATTGCGCGTCGACGACCACGGATGGCTCGACCAAGTCGCGCAGGGAGGCGAGCCAGCGCACGACCTCGTTTTGCGACGCGCCTGCGCCCACCAGTTGGACTGCCCCGCTCGGAGCGACCGCAGCTGCCAGCTCTCGGCTGAGCTCCGGTAGTACCCGGGCGAGCCCCGGCTCGCCGCCGAGCACGAGCGTGAGAGTGGCGACTTCCGCGCCGCGCCCAATCTTCCCCAAGCATTTGACGACGCGGTGACCAAACGCCGCCGGCGACTCATCGGGCCAGCGGCAGACCAGATGCGCGCGATTGTGTCTCGGGTGGTAACCCGCGAGCACGTGCGTCGCACCCATCGCGCTATCGATGACCATGAGTTCGGCAGGGTCCGCAGACATGCGCCGACGCTAAGCAGGAACCGTGCCCTGGCCGCGCTCCGCGTAGGACAGCCAGAAATCAGTGGGGCTCGTCCC
>JAICTU010000026.1 GCA_025936205.1 Polyangiaceae bacterium
CTGCGTCATGCGCTCGCACTGGGCACCGATGGTGCTGCCGCTCTCTCTCGCGGCGCCTCCCGAGAGCTTGCCCGTGGCGATCAGCTTGGCGTGCCCGGCCACCACATTGAGCGGCGTACCGATCTCGTGCGCCAGCACTGACGCCAGTTGACCGAGCGTGACCAGCCGCTCCGCATGGCGCAGCTGCTCGAGCGCGCGGATGCGGGCCTCCGTCTCGTCCATCGTCCTGCGGCGCGCGGCCTCCAGCTCCGTGCTCATCGAGCTGAGCGCGCGAGCCAGCTCGCCGAATTCGTCCTTGCGCTCCACGACGACGGTCGCGCTGAAGTCGCCCGCGCCGATGCGCCGGGAGGCGTCGATCAGATCGGAGACCGGCTTGCCCACGAGGCGCGCGCCGATCAGCGACACGATCAGCCCGCACACGACCAACATCGCTGCGCTGGAGGTCAGCACATTGGAGACGCCGCGCGAGATGTAGCCTCGCCGGGGCGCGAGCGGCTGCGAGAGCTCGATGGCCCCATCCGGATCGTCGATCACGGGAGCAGCGACGTGGGTCACGAGGTAGTCGCCGCCCGGAGTCTCGGAGGCCAGGCGTTGCTCCTGCTGCAGCCAGGTACCGGGCTGGGGCCGTTGCTCCGGCGCGATCGGCACGAGCGGCCCCAGCAGCGAGCCCGGCGGCTGGCTGAGCGAGATGAAGCGGATGTGCATGGCCTCGCGGGAGGCATCGATGCTCTCGACGAGCCGCATCGCGTCCTGCCGGGTCGGCGCCTTGGAGACGGCCGCGGCCGCGGTCAGGCCGATGACCCGATGGTCACGCCGGATGTCGCGATCGAACTGCTCGAGCTCGCCGCGCACCCGCCAGGCGGCGAAGGCCGACACGACCAGGAAGACTCCGGCCAGCAGAGCCATCGCGAGCTTGGGAACGAGCCTCATGAACCAGGTGGACAGCGCGTAGGAAACGCGGCCACCGCGCAGCGTAGCGCAAGCACGCGCCGGCACGAAAGCGTCGTAGCACTGGGGCGAAGTTGCTGGAGCCGTGGCTCAGCCCGACTGAGCCCAGCGGACCCGTGATTTCGATTCCGCGCGCTCGCACGGCTCGGAGCAGGCCCGGGTCGCCTCGAGCAGCTGCTGGGTGACCCCCGTCCAGGTGAAGTGGCGCCGGGCGGCCTCCGCACCGCGCCGAGAGAGCCGGGCAGCGAGGCGCGGATACTGGAGCGGCTTGAGCATCGTGATCGCGAGATCCAGCGGGTCGAAGGTGTCGGCGAACAGCCCGTCGATGCCGAAGCGCAAGACGCGACAAAGGCCGCCGTGGGTGGTCACGACCACCGGCGTGCCACACGCCATGGCTTCCACCGCCGTCATCCCGAAGGGCTCATAGCGGCTGGACAGCACGAACACGTCCGCTGCCCGGTACAGGTCCGCCATCTCCGAATCCGGGACGAATCCGGAAAAGCTCACGCGCTCGGCCACGCCGAGCTCTGCAGCCAGCTGGCGGCAACCCTCGACCAGCGCCTGTTCCGCCGGCTGCAGGCGATCGCCGCCGATGGCCAGATGCAAGCGCGCCGCCGGCTCGCGCGCGGCGACCTGCGCGAAGGCCTGCACCAGCAGATCATAGCCCTTGTTGCGAGCGACGCGGCCGAGCGAGAGAATGACCTTGCCTTCGAAGCCGAACTTGCGCCGGAGCAGCGCGCGCGTCTCGCTGCCGACGGGATAGAAGCGGGTGTCGTCGTAGCCGGGCGGGATCGCCACGAGCTTTTCGTCGGCCACGTCGTAGTCGCTGCGCAGCACCTCGATCTGATCGGGGCTGGTGGCGATCAGCAGCTCCGCCTGGCTGGCGATGCGCTGCTCCTGAAGATTGCGTACGGCGAAGTTGTACTTGCGCTCGAAGGCCGCTGCGTCTTCCGGGTAGTCGCGGATCATCTGGCGCTGCTTCCAGATGCCGAGCGAATGCGGCGTGTGCACGTGGGGGATGGCGAGCGCGTCGCAGAGCAGCTCACCTGCGATGCCCGCGTCCCAGTAGTGGCTGTTCAGGAAGGCATAGCGCAGGCTCTCCGCCTCGATGCGCTGGAGCGCGTGCGCGCACCATTCGTCCAGGCTGCGATGCAGGTATTCCTTGGGAATGAACTCTCGGCCGCCGCAGGGCACGCGCAGCACGCGCACGCCCGGGGCGACCCATTCGCTGGCCACCTGATCCTCGAACTGCCGGGTCCAGATGTCGATCTCGTAGCCGAGCTGCGCGAGCTTCTTCGAGAGCTCGAGCACATACACGACCTGGCCACCCGTGTCCGCGGCGCCAAGCGGAGGCTCCGCACCCACATAGCCGTGCGTGGACACCATCGCGATCCTGCGCGTGTGCCCCGAGGATCCGTCCCACGCCGCCGTCGATCCAGTGTCCATGGCTTCGCCGGAAGAGCAAGCTGCATGCCGGCGGTGAAAACGCCGAAAGCTGGGCTCGACGCGCGCGGGGACGGCTCCTTTGTAGCCAGTGTGACAAAAGGAGCCACCGCGCGCTGGATGCGCGCCGTGCGCGAACTTCGTTTGGCGATCGTGGGGGGCTCGCGATATGGCTGTGCGGATGGACACCGCCGGCATGTCGAGCGTGAGATTGTTCTGTTCGGATCTCGATGGAACGCTGGTGGGCAATCCCGAATCGACGCAACGCTTTCGTGACGTGTGGGAGGCCATCCCCAGCGCGCGCCGGCCGCTGCTCTGCTTCTCCACTGGCCGCCTGATCGACGACGCCCTGACTCTGGTGGATTCGGCGCTGCTGCCCAAGCCGGAGTTCGTGCTCGGCGGTGTGGGCACGCAGCTCTGGGACGCCAGGCGCAACGGCAGCATGCCGGGATTCGACGAGCGCTTTGCGAAGGGCTGGGACCTGGCGCGCATCGAGCGCATCCTCGAGCAATTGCCGGGCGTCGTCCGGCAGCCGCCCGTGTTCCTGCATCCGTACAAATCGAGCTGGTACCTGAACGGCGCCACGGCGGAGGCGATCGCGAACATCGAAGAGCAGCTGCGGTGCGAGGGGCTCGAGGTCTCGGTCGTGTACTCCGGGCAGCGCTACCTGGACGTGCTGCCGCTGCACGCCAGCAAGGGCCGGGCGCTCTCCTGGCTCGCCCAGCAGCTGGGCATCCCCCCGGCGGCGATCCTGGTCGCCGGCGACAGCGGCAACGACGCGGGCATGTTCCGCGTGCCCGGGGTGCGCGGCATCCTGGTGGAAAATGCGCAGCCGGATCTGCTGGAGGCGACCGTGGGCAGGGAGGTGTACACGGCGCGCGGCATCCTGGCCGAGGGCGTGCTCGACGGCCTGCAACACTTCGGCGTGATCGAGTCCGTGCCGGCGCGTCCGTTTCCGCAGCTGGGGCGCAAGCTGGCCGTGCCCGCGCTCTTCCGCGAGCACGATCTGAGAGCTCTGACCAGCGCGGATGCGGACCTGGTGCGCGAAGGCTACCGTTGCGCGATCGAGACGCTGCGCCGCAACATCACCCCGCTCGGCTTCTCCGCCGCCTCGCTGGAGGACAACACCACGACCGGCACCGACGCGAACTATCGCTCCGTCTGGGCCCGCGATGGATCGGTCACGTTGATTCAATCCATCATGCTCGACGACCCGCTGATGCGCGAGACGCAGCGCAAGACGCTGACGACGTTGCTCGATCACGTGAGCCCGGCGGGCCAGATCCCGTCGAACGTGCGTGTGGACTCCGGCGAGCCCGACTACTCCGGCGTCGGCCGCATCGCCTCGATCGACAGCGGGCTGTGGGTGATCATCGCGGTCTACAACTATATCCAGGCGAGCGGTGACGTGCTGTTGCTGGAGCAATATGCCGAGGTCTTGCAGCGCGCCATGAACTGGCTCACCGCGCAGGACAGCAACAATGACGGCCTGCTCGAGATCCCCGAGGCCGGCGACTGGACGGACCTGTTCGGGCACAGCTACAACGTGCTCTACGACGAGACGCTCTGGTTCCGCGCCAACGTCTGCTTCGGCAAGCTGCTGGAGATGCAGAGGCAGCACGCGCGCGCCGCCGACTACTTTCGCGCCGGGCAGCGCACGCGCCGCGAGATTCTGGCCATGTTCTGGCCGCAGACCAAGGCCGATCCCGCCGCCGGCGCGCCGACCTTTGCCGACCAGCAGTTCTCACTGGGCGATGCGCGCTACCTGATCGCGCAGGTGTCACCGTTTGGCTTCTCCTGGCGCTGCGACGTCTGGGGGAACCTGCTGGCGTTCCTGTTCAACATCATCGACGTGGCACGCGCGCGGGTGGCCTTCGAGTTCATGTGGGGCGTGGGCATCAACGAGCCCTTCCCGGTGCGCAACCTGTATCCGGCGGTGGTCAGCGGCGATCCGGAGTGGCGGCCCTATTTCACGGTCAACCTCCTGAATCTGCCGGGCCACTATCACAACGGCGGCATCTGGCCGCACATCGGCGGGATGTGGGTGCGCTTCATTCACCGGCTCGGCATGCGCGAGCTCGCCTGTCGCGAGCTGGTCAAGCTCGCGCATCTGAACCGCCAGGGGCTGCGCTCGGAGTGGGAGTTCAACGAGTGGGCCCACGCCGATACGGGTCGCCCCATGGGCAAGCGCTTTCAAGCCTGGGCGGCTGCGTCCTACCTGCGCGCCTGCCACGAGCTGGAGATGGTCATCGACGAGAGCGATCACGACTGATCGCTTTCTTCTTGGTCGGCGTCTTCTTGCCGGCGGGCGCGGCCTTGCCGGCGGGCGGCGTCCGCGTGAGCGGCGGGATGGTGCGGCCTTGCGCGCTGTCCTCGATCAGCTGCTCCAGCCGCCGCTGCCGCGTCTCCTCGCGCTTGGCGCTGATCACCCAGTGCGTGGCCGTGCGCCGGTACCAGGGAGGCTGGGCGTCGAAGAAGGCGGCCGCGGCGCGGTTGGCGCGCAGCGCGCGCTCCTGCTCCGGCGAGAGCTGGGCTGGCTCGGCGCGTTCAAAGGAGTAGACAGCGGTGCGATGGGCTTTGCGCGCCGCGAAGGCACGGCGGCCCGCCTCCGTCAGCTTGCCCTGCTCCTCCAGGCGCGCGATCTTCGCCACGTTGATGGCGCTCCAGATGCTGGTGGGTTTGCGCGGGGTGAAACGGATGGTGTAGGCGTCTTCCGCCAGATTCTTGCGCACGCCGTCGATCCAGCCGAAGCACAGCGCCTCATCCACCGACTCGGGCCAGGTGATGCTCGGCTTGCCGCAGCCCTTCTTGTAGAAGCCGACCAGCAGCTCCGGCTGCGTCCCGTGATGTTGCTCCAGCCAGGCGCGGAACAGGGCAGGGGTGGCGAAGAACTTGGGCTTCATGTCAGCCGCCCATGCCCAGGTATTCGTCGTCGAGCAGGTAGCCGAGCCAGCGCAGGGGCGCGCGTGCCAGGTTCTGCGCCTCCTCGGCGCCCAGAAAGCGCAGGGCGCGGGCCCAGCGTGCTCGCGCACCCCTTCGCCAGTCTGCTCGTGTTGCGAGATCCAGCTCTATCCGTTGCCGTCTCCCGCCACTCGGCGGAAGACCACAGCTCGGTGCTCGCGGCGGCAGAAGTCACGGCGCCGTCGGCAGCGCCTTGCCCCTGGCGCCGCTGTCCCTCGGCCGCATCACTTCGGCGAAGAAGTCGTTGCCCTTGTCGTCGATCACGATGAACGCCGGGAAGTCGACCACGTCGATCTTCCACACTGCTTCCATCCCCAGCTCCGGATACTCGAGCACCTCGACGTGCTTGATGCAATCCTGCGCGAGGCGTGCAGCGGGGCCACCGATCGAGCCCAGGTAGAAGCCGCCGTGCGCCTTGCAAGCATCGGTCACGGCGCGCGAGCGATTGCCCTTGGCCAGCATCACCATGCTGCCGCCCTGCGCCTGGAACGAGTCGACGTAGCTATCCATGCGGCCCGCCGTGGTGGGACCGAACGCTCCGGAGGCGAAGCCCTTCGGCGTCTTGGCGGGGCCCGCGTAGTAGACCGCGTACTTCTTCATGTACTCGGGCATGCCCTGACCGCTGTCGAGCCGCTCCTGGATCTTGGCGTGCGCGATGTCCCGCGCGACGATCAGCGGGCCATGCAGCGAGAGCCGCGTCTTCACCGGGTAGCGCGTGAGCTGAGCGCGGATCTCCGACATCGGCTGGTTCAGGTCGACCTCCACTACCTGCTCGGAGAGCTGCCCCGCGTGCGCTTCCGGCAGGTAGCGCGCCGGATCGTGCTCCAGCTGCTCCAGGAACACGCCCTCGCGCGTGATCTTGCCGACGGCCTGGCGGTCCGCCGAGCAGGAGACCGCGATCGCCACCGGGCAGGACGCGCCGTGGCGGGGCAGACGCACCACACGCACGTCATGGCAGAAGTACTTGCCGCCGAACTGCGCGCCGATGCTGGTGCGCTGCGAAAGCTCGAACACCTTCTGCTCCAGCTCCAGATCGCGGAAGCCGTGACCGCCGTTGCTGCCCGACGTGGGCAGCGTGTCGAGATAGCGCGCCGAGGCCAGCTTGGCCGTCTTCAGCGCGTACTCTGCCGAGGTGCCGCCGACCACCACCGCCAGATGGTAGGGCGGGCAGGCCGCCGTGCCCAGCGAGCGCAGCTTGGCATCCAGGAAGCTCATCAGCGACTCTGGATTCAAGAGCGCCTTCGTCTCCTGGTACAGGTAGCTCTTGTTCGCCGAGCCGCCGCCCTTGGCCATGAACAGAAAGTGATACTCCTCGCCATCGTAGGCGAAGATCTCGATCTGTGCGGGCAGGTTGGTCTTGGTGTTGACCTCCCGGTACATGTCGAGCGGCGCCAGCTGCGAGTACCGCAGGTTGCTGGTCTGATACGTGTCGAACACACCCTGCGCGATCGCAGCCTCGTCGTGCCCGTCGGTGAGCACGTACTGACCGCGCTTGCCCATGACGATGGCGGTGCCCGTGTCCTGACACATCGGCAGCACACCCCCGGCGGCGATGTTGGCGTTCTTCAGCAGATCGAGCGCCACGAAGCGGTCGTTATCGGACGCCTCCGGATCGTCCAGGATGCGCCGCAGCTGCCCGAGATGCCCGGGCCGCAGCAGGTGCGCGATGTCGCGCATCGCCTCTCGAGTCAGCTGCCGCAGCGCCTCGGGCTGAACGCGCAAGAAGTCGTGTCCCAGCGCGTGTTGCACCTGCACGTAGTCCTTGGTGATCAGGCGGTAGGGGGTCTCGTCTTTGCCGAGGGGCAACAGGGGCGTGTACTGAAATGCGTCGGTCATTGGGCCTCAGGCGGGGGCTCGAAAGGGAGCGCTCTTGTTTACGAACCTCGCGCCGGCCTCGCAAGCCCCGGGAGCGGCGCTACTGGTCCGGGAAGTCCGGAATTTGCCGGCGCTGGACCTGTTGCAGGAGCTCGTCGAGCAAATCCGTCTTCCAGAAAGCTTTGCAGGCCTGCAAGTAGTCGTCCACGGCTTGCCATCCGCCGAGCGAGCAGAGCCCGTGTTGCCAGCAGGAAGGAGGGGCCACGGGAGCGGAGCCGGTGTCCGCCACCGACCTCCCCCGATTGCGCGAGATGCCCGCGCGCGCCTGCTGCCGATCCGTCGGGCGCCGTGCGGCCGAGCGCCGTTTCAGCCTCGTCTGGTGTTGCCGGCAATTCGTCGTCGTCGAGCAGGAGCTTGTCTGCGGGTGGGGTGACTGTCAGCAGGCGATGCGGTCGCCATCGGCGAACCAGACTCGGTTCGCGGAGGAGTCCAGGTGCACTCCCGCGACCCATTCGTCGATGCCGTTCAGAGTGACGGCGTTCTCGCGGCACTCGAGTACCCTGCGTCCAGTGTTGGTCAGGGTGACGTGGAACCTCGCGTACTGCGAGTCATCTCCGCCCAGCGCGAGCAGCGGGCAGCGAGCGCGAGCGAGCTGCTTCAGTCGCCAAAAGAGCCAGACGTCGCCGATGCAGTCGAGCTCCGTTCCCGGCCCCACCAGGGTATGCCCCACGATCCGGGCCGCTCCGGGCCCTTTGCTCAACGTGTTGCTGAGCAGTGCGTGATCCCAGGCGCTCAGGCCGCTATCCCGCTGAGGATAGCGGCGCGCCAGCTGCATCAGAGCGCGAGCGAGAGGCGAGTTGCCATGCGCGTTGCGAAAGAACTCCACCAGACCGTGGGGGCTGGGACTCGTGACGGCAGTCCACGCGCGATCGAGCAGCGATATCTGCTCCGATGAGAGCTGCACCGGCGCCGGCTGCTTTCGCAGATCCTCGGCGCTGAACATGCCGGCGGCAGTGGGTGTCGCTCTGTTCGGAAGGGGACCCCTCAGCTCGACGACGTGTACGCGCTCGCGCTCGATATCGACTTCCCGCAGCACCCAGCACAACCAGGGCAGCAGGAGCTGCTCGTCGAGCCCGTTACCGATCCACAGCACGATCTGTTCCGCTTTGGTGAGCAAGCCGAGATCGGGCAGGACCTCGGCGTCCCCGCCGGGGAAGGCCGCCTGCTCGTAGACTCCTTGCCAAAAGCGCTTGCGCACCGCGGCCCACTGCTGGAGCGAAGATGCGACCGGCAACGGACCCACGGCCAAAGAGTCCATGAACGGAACGATCGTTTGGTTGTCCGCATCTCCGAGCGCTTTGCGCAACGAACCCGCGCTCGACGGGCCGGCTACCACGTGAAGCAACACACCGAGAGAGCTAGCACGAAATCGACGCCCTCGCGTCCCGGTGCCCCGCTCAGGGCCTCATCCAGGCACTCCCCACCTGCAGATAAACCGCCGTCGTGCCGGGGCTGAAAGCCAGATCGATCCCCATGTGCAGCCCATACTTGCGCGCGATCTCGTACCGAAATCCACCACCGCCCGACGGCACGCCCCGCGGACTGTCGACCTTTTCAAAGTCGTTCCAGACCGCGCCGGCGCCCGCGAAACCCAGCAGACTGAAGCGCTCCCAGAATTGCCAGCGAAGCTCCGCCTCCGCCTGCGCACTCTGCTCACCTTGATAACGCAGCAGCGGCACGCCGCGCAGGTTGACGAAGGGTTGTAGGTAAAACGGCGCATCACCAAAGCTCGACGCGGCATCTCCGCGCAGCCCCAGGAACAGGTTGAACGGCAGTGGCAGGTACTGGATGGCGACGAGGCCCGCTCGTTCGAACTGGTCCTCTCCGCCGAGCGCTTTGCCGAACAGACCGAAGGACGCCTCCAGGTACGTGCCGCGCACGGGCGTGAGGATATTGTCGCGCGAGTCGTAAGAGGTCACCGCCGTGGCGCCGCCGACCCTCGACGAGGAGTCGTAGTCGGGTAGCCCTGGCGTGCTCGCTGGAGCATCGAAGGACACCTCGGTGACGGCGAACACATAGCGCAAACCCGCCCACAGCAATGTATCGGCGACGCGGAACCTGGCCTGCACGGCCGCTGCCTTCGGCCCGAGCTGATAGCGCAGTGGATCGTCAGCGAGCAGGCTGTCCTCGCCGAGTCCGTGGAAGTCGAGTTGCACGTCCGCATACACGGCGGCCGCCAGCGTCTGGAGACGATCATCGAGCCAGTGGCGCAGGTCCGCCGCGAAAACACCCCAGGATCCATTCTCCGTCGCCATGCCGCCGATGAAGCTGATGTTGGGGCGCCCGAAGCCATCCCGGGCCGCGCCGAGCGGCTTGCTGATGAACGCCACCCCGCCGATGGCGCCGTAACCCACCGCCGGTTCCGTGATCGGAAAGACGAGCGGAAGAAAGCCGTACTTCTCGTCGAGAAAGCTGCTCACGTCGGGCCAGCCGTCAGCTTCCCTCGCGGGCGATGAGGCTGGCTGGTCCGAGGCATCGCCTGGCGTCTGAGCGAAGGCTCGGGTTGCGGCGAAGCACAACAGCGCCGCGACGCAGCAGTGTCTGAACATCGCCCTCCCTCCTCGCGTCCCGGTATAGCCGACGAGGTGGAACAGCGATATCGCAAAAGCCGTCGGTCTCCGGGAGACTGAGCTCCGTTACCGGAGTTACCCAGCACGAACTGGGTCGGGTGAGACGCGCGTGTAACATTGCCTGGGCTAGGGATGCGGCATCGAGCTTGCAACAACGCGCGCCATGCCCGAACTCGTTCCCGACCTACAGAGGCATTCTGCGTGTAAATCGCGCTCGCTGCGCCGGGCCTCCCTCGCGGGTGTGCTTGGCGCCGCGCTAGCTCTGACCCGGACCGTCGCGGCTTGCCCCAACTGCGCCGAAGGCGTGCTCGCGCGTCAGGCGGTGTTGCAGGAGCACTTCGGTCGCAACTTTGCCTGCGCTGTCCTGCCCTTCGTGGTGATCGGCGCGATCTGCGCAGGCGTGGAGCGGATGGGGCGGCGCGGCCCATGACAGCGACTCATCGGGGGGCGATCGTGTCGGCAGGCATCTGTCTGGGCAGCGGGCTCGGCGGTTTTGTAGACGGCATTTTGCTGCATCAGATTTTGCAGTGGCACAACATGCTCTCGAGCGTCAGGCCGCCGACCACGCTGGTCGACATGAAATACAACATGATCTGGGATGGCCTGTTTCACGCCTTCACCTGGCTGATGGTCGTACTCGGAGTGTGGCGGCTGTGGCTTGCTGGCAAGTCTGCTGACACACCCTGGTCCACGCGCACCTTCGTGGGATCGCTGTTGCTCGGTTGGGGTCTGTTCAATGTGATCGAGGGGCTCATCGATCATCAAATCCTCGGACTTCATCACGTTCATCCCGGCGTTGGCCAGCTGGCGTGGGATCTCGGCTTTCTGGTGTTTGGAATGCTGGAAGTCCTGGCCGGCGCCCAGCTGATCCGCGCCGGTCGCACCGATGTGACGCCGCCGGGGGTTGGCGTGTGATTTGCTCTCCTTTGCCGGATGCCGACCACTGAAGTCCGCTCCAACCGCGGCGCACAGAACATACCTCTGCTCATCGGAGGTCAGACGATCGATACCGAGCACTGGTCCGAGGTGACCGACCCGGGCAGGCCCTCCGATGTGGTGGGTCGCGCCGCCTCCGCCACGGCAGAGCAATCGAGGCGTGCCGTGGATGCCGCGCATTCCGCCTGGAAGGGCTGGAGCGCGCTGGAGCCGGAACGCCGCGCCGAGTTGCTGATCGGGGCGCTCGATCGGCTCGACACGGACCATCAGCAGCGTCTCGAGCTGCTGGTGCGTGAGAACGGCAAGATCCGCGCGGAAGCCCAGGTCGAGCTGGGTGTGTTCCGCTGGCGTTGCCAGCTGGCCGCGAAGCTCGCGGGCGAGCTTCGCCAGATCCGGCGCCTGGAACCGCTGCACGCGCGCCCGGCGCCTGAGCTGCGGGAGGAGTCGGATCATGCCGCCATTCAGCGTTATGTCGCGCCGCCGTTTCGCTCCGAGGTCTCGCTGATGCCGCTCGGTGTCGTCACCATCATCGTTCCCTACAACTGGCCCATCGCGATCCTCGCCGCCAGCCTGCCGTACGCCCTGATCGCGGGCAACACGGTGATCGTCAAGCCGCCGCCGACCACGCCGCTGTGCATCGGCTGGACCTTGCGTCTACTGGCGTCCGCGCTGCCGCCCGGGGTCATCAACGTGGTGAGCGGCACGAACGAGGCGGTGGCGCCCGTCATCAGCGACCCGCGCGTGCGCCGGATCGTCTTCACGGGCAGCACCGGTGGCGGCAAGGCGATCATGAAGATGGCGGCCGAAAACGTCACGCGCGTCACGCTGGAGCTCGGCGGCAACGATCCCGCGCTGGTGTTGGCCGACGCGCAGCTCGACCGCGCGGGCTTGCAGCGGCTGGTGGTGGCCTCGTTCACGACCGCGGGGCAGGTCTGCATGGGGATCAAGCGCATCTACGTACATCGCTCGCGCTACGACGAGCTGGTGCAGGGGATGTCGGAGATCCTGTCGCACTTCAGCGTGGGGCACGGACTGAAAGCAGAATCCACGATGGGGCCGTTGAACAGCGCCAAGCAGCGTGACTTCGTCCGGTCTTTGTCTGACGAAGCGCGAGCAGCCGGACACGAGGTGCGGGCGCTCGGGCGCGTGGACGAAGAAGATTCGCGAGCCGGCGGTTACTTCCTGCCGCCCACCCTGGTCCTGGACCCTGCGCCGGCGCTTGGCATCGTGCAACAGGAGCAGTTCGGTCCGGCCTTGCCGATCTTGCGCTTCGACGACGTGGACCCGATCATCGAGCAGGTGAACGCGGATTGGTCCGGTCTCTGTTCGTCGGTGTGGACCGGCAATCCCGAGCGCGCAGCGGCCATCGCTGCTCGCCTGCGCACCGGCACCACCTGGGTGAACAACGCCAACGCCGTCGCCCAGGACGACCGGGCCCCGTTCGGTGGATTTCGTCAGAGCGGGCTCGGCCGAGAGCTCGGCACGGAGGGTCTGCTCGAATTCACCGAGCCACACACGGTCACCTATCCCGGGTAGCGTGTTCGGCTAGAAACGAAACGCGCGGGCCTGCGACAGTCCGTGGCGGATTGCCTCAGCCGCTACCAGAGCGATCGAGCTGCACGGGCTGGAGCGCCGCGCTTCATGGGTTTTCTCGCGTCTGCTCGGCCTCGCCGGAGGTCGAGTGCATCCCTGAGCCCAGCTTGCGCCCGCACGGCGAGAGTGCGAAATGCCGCAGCCGGAGCGCTGGCGCGTCAGAACACGACGCCGACCGTCACCTCGGGATAGACATCGTCACAGTCCAGCAACTGGCCGTCTTCGCAGCTGAGCTGCCGCTCATAGACCGCCCCTGCGCCCAGCACCAAGCGACCCGGCGCGAAGATCACACCGGCGCGTGCACCCACCGAATCGAGATCGTCGTAGTCGTTGATGAACGTGTGTCGATAGAACACGCCGACGTAGGGCTGCAGCTTGGGCACGAAATGCAGAACATAGCGCAACTCGGGGCTCAGCCGATGCAAGGTGGGATCACCGAACAGCCATGCTTCATAGTCGACGCCGAACTCGAGCCCGTCCACGACGTAGCGCCCGATGCCTGCGCCCAGGATCATGTACTGGTCGGTCCCCGTGGAACCCGTGCCGAGCAGCACGGTCAAGCGAGTGTTGCCCGCGGAGGCGTAGCCAGCGCCCCTCTTGTTTGCAGTCTCGGACGGCACATCCGGCTCGGCGCTGGGCGGTGGGAGCGGCGCAGGCGTTGGAGTCACGAAACCAGCAGGCGGTGGACTCGCGGGCTCTGGTGTTGCCATCTCGGAACCGCTCGGCTGCGTACTCTCCGGCGCGATCGTCAGAGTCTCCGTGGGCGCAGGCGCAGGGCTCGCGGGCTCTGCGCTGGAGGGTGGACGGCTCGATGGTTCCGAGCTCGGCGGCTCACCTTCCGGCGTTGACTGCGCGTGAGCGCTCGGCACCCCCACCAGCGCCAGAAACCCAACACTCAGAGCGAGCACCTGCGTGCGGCGACAGTGCGCCTGGCTTCGAAGTCCCATGATGGAAACCCCTAAGCCGTTCGCCCTGCACCGTCAACGTGGACAGCCCACCAGCGAAGCTGCCGACCGCAAATACAGCACTTTCATCGCCAGCTCATGCATCCGGCGTTGCAGCGGCGTAACGCTGCTACTCGCCAAACGCGCGCAAAACCTGCCACCAGATCCGTGCGCGTAACGTCCGCGCTCCAGTGGTTCATCATCGATGTTCAAACAGAGGCCATGCGCCACGCGCGTGAGCAACACATGGCGCAATGCGGACTGAGTGCGTCGGGGCGCAGCAAGAGCGGAGTTTGAGGGCTCGGTGCCGAGTGGACGCCATGCGACGCCAGGAGGACCCGCTCGGCGATGGGGCCACGTGTGAGCGAGCCGCTTCGGCTTTCGGCTCGTTCACCTCTCCGTGCAATACAATCATCTCCACCTGATCGTGGAAGCGCTGGGCAGCTGCGCACGCGTTTGCGCCGCGCCGAAAGCGAGCTCGTCCGGGCGCGAGAAGTCGCCAAACCAGGCCGCCGACGAACAGCGATCGATGAACCCTGGCGCGACAAGGGAGCTGTCCCGCGAGACAGGTGCCGGACAGCAGAATCTGTCGCGATGGTTGCAGGAAGCGCGTAGCCTCCCCCACGCGGCGAGAATGATCCCTGTGGTATCGTGTTCCACTCCGACAATGGTGTGACCCTGAGCGGGAGCACGATGAGATCCACGCTTCGAGGCTGGGAATCGGACTGCTGTGCGAGCCATCCTCGCGCGCCCGCCGTGACCTCCACGAGCGAGCGCGACAGGACCCCGCCGAGGGGCTCAGCTGGTTTCGAGGCGAGCGTCGCGTGCGCGAGCCCGCAGGAGATTGATAGCGCTGCGGGCTTCCGGCGGTAGTGTCAGTTGCTCAGGCACCATGCTTCGCGACGTCGCCACGTGCGGTGTCGCCGATCGGGCTCATCCTGGAGTCGGACGGTTCCGTACGGGTCGAGCCCCTCTCGCTCTCTGGATCAAGGAGTTGCTGCGCGAAGCGCTGGGCTGTCGGGCGGCGTTTCTGTGGGCTCGTTGAGCTCGTTCCGGGGGGCGCTCGTTGCAGGTCCGATGCCGAAGGTCAGTGAGAGAAAGAGCAGTCCGATGTCTGGCGTTTGTGGGGGTACGCCGGTGCGTGATACCGAGCGTTGGACTTCCAGCGCTGGCATGACGTGGAAGCGGCCTGCCCGGAGCTCGACGCCGAGTCCGGCGCCGAGGTAGAGGGTGTTTCCGCTCAGGTCGGCTTCGTCGAGGCCGAGGCCGCGGGGGATGGTGTAGCCGGCATAGGAGGCGAGGATGCCGCCGGTGAGGCCCCAGCGCGGGTTCAGTTCGTAGCTGAACAGGGCCGGCAAGGTGAGCACCGGTCCGTTGACGATGCCGAGCGCGCGGTAGCCGAAGCTCGGTCCGAGCGCAGCGAAGAAGCGATGGTCGAGCTCGAGGTACTGGAACTTGGTCTGTAGCTCCAGGAGGCCGGAACCCGGGGAGATGCGTCCGCCCAGCTCGAAGCGGTCGTTGAGGCCATGGCGGTAGGAGATCTCCGGGATGGGGTTGGGGTAGTCGAAGGAATGGGGCGCAATTCGTTGGACGCTGCTCGGCACTCCGGGGAGGTTGGTCGATATGTGGGTCAGGTTGAACGAGAGGGACCAGTCGCTCGTGCCCGCGGGTAGGCTGCGCGCGCTGCGGGAGAGCGCGGGATTCTGACAGCCCGTAGCGCAGAGCAGCGCGGGCCCGAGCACGCCTGCGAACGCCGCGAGGCGTGAAGGAGGGACCACCGAGAGCGCGGAACGAGCTACCATGACGCAGCTCAATTCCAACATGCAACGCGTGCCGTTGCCCAACCAACTGGTCAGTGTTGCATTACGCGCTGAATCCGGTCCGGCGACACAGGGCTACGCGACGGGCGGTGACGTAAAACGCCCGCTTGCCCTGCTCTGGACGAGAGTCTTGGGTGCGACAGGCTACCGGCTCACGAACGTGGTGACGCTCTGGCCGTCGAGTGTCACCGACGCTCGACCGTTGCTGAGACTCACGGCGCCGTCGCTGGCGACGCGCTGCCCCGGCGCGTTACCAAACGCAGTATCGACCTGGCTCGCGCTGAGCTCGGCATAAAAGCCCCCATCCATGCCACCAAAGCCGGCGATGCGCTGGAACTCCACGGTCAGGTCGATGTTGACATCCCCGTCCGTCACGGAACCGGTGTTCGGGATGATGGTACAGGCCTCGACAGGCGCTGCATCCGCCGCGCTGCCCGGGTCACCCGCGTCTGCGAGAGCAACCGGCTGAGCTGAGCCCCGCAAGTCGGTGCTCGGCTCGAGGGTGCTCACGCTCGGCCCCTCACCGGGAGAGGGGCTCACCTGGGCGCTGCCGCCCGCCGCCTGCGCCTCGGGCGGAGTGCTCTCCGTCGGAAAGCTCGGAAGCGCGCCCGCGCCCCGCGGGTTCTGCTCGGTACCGCTGCTGCACGCGCCGATGGCCAGGGAGAAGGCGAACAGGAAGCGGCGCTTTCGCCGGGGGAAGCGAACTACGGACTCGCCACATTGGCGTGGTTTCATTCGAAGCACCTTTCTCGGAACCGGCGAAGTGCCCATAGACGACGTCGTCCCAGCGCAACCGGTACTCGTGAAGGGCAGGACGATCCCGTCCGCATCGAGATCGAGCGCGGGGGCTACATGCCGCGTTTCGAGCGCAGCACGCTCCCAGCCTCGCGCCGGCCCGTAGCACAGCCCGGAATGACGCCGGAGTTGCATGCCCTCTGGGCCCCGTTCCTCGAAGGCGAGGCGCCGCTCTTGCTGGTCTTCGACTTGCGGCTGTTCTTTCATTCACCCTCGACGGGGCTCCTCGTGCGTGACTTCCGCATCAATCATCCGCGTGATCTCTCCCAATCCGATCGGCTTGCCGCTTTCCAGAGCCGGATGGGCGAGGGAGAGCTCGAGCAGACCTGGGACTATGCCGATTTTGGCAGCGTCCACGCCGCCTTCTTGCTGGGGCGCTTGCTCGCAAGCAGCCGAGTGGAAGTGGGAATCAAGCACTCCGTCTCCCTTGACTGGCAGGATGTCTGGAACAGCAACGTCATCTTTATCGGCAAGCCCAGCCTGAGTCCCATCGTGCGCGCGCTGCTCGAGCATCAGGACATCTACACGGACGAAGGCGGCGTCATCCACAACGTCCACCCACTGGAAGGCGAGGCGGGCAGCTATGACAGCGATTCAGCACATGGCAGCGGGGAAAAGCACGCGCTCATCACGCGCTTGCGTGGGCCGCAATCCGGTCGCCACATGCTATTTTTGAGCGGCGGCGGTGCTGAATTGAACTGGGCGCTCGCGGAAAGCGTCACCAACCCCAGGCGCGTGGCGGAGTTCCTCGCGCCGTTGCAACTCCCGTCCGGGCTCTACGCACAGAACTTTCAGGTCGTGGTCCAGGCAACCTTCCAGGCAAACGTGCCGGTACGCATCCGCTACGTCGCGCACCGCATTTTGCCGCAGTCATGACCTCGCGGCGTTGCGAGAGGCGCTACTCGACGTCTGCCTAGGTTCCCTCCGAGTTGCTAACCGTTGGGTGACTCCCGCGGTGCCTGCGGGCTCCGGTACGGTCCCGACACCGCCGGCTGCTCACGGCAGCGGCGCTGCTGGTGACGGCAGCGGGACTGGCAGGAGACCGGGGGCGGCTCGCGCTCGGCGCCCCGAGCGCCACTCCTACCGCGCTGCCCGCCCTTCGGCGTTCGGTGCATCTCAACACGTTGCTCGCGCCCGTCTCGTGGGAGCTGATCGAGCCCGCCGAGCATCGCTTTGACTTCATACTGTCGATGCTCTCAGCAGGCGCGCGCTCACCATTTCAGGCTCGTGCTCTTGACCAGCAGTACAACGTCATTTCGCAGAACATCGAGCGCCTGGATGATCGGCAGGGGGCTTAACACCAATGTCAACCTGGGCGTCGGGTGGCGCCACCCGGACGGAATGCTCTCGGTCCGGGCCTTCGTAAACAACGCCTTCAAGATCGTGTACGCGACGGCCATTCAATCGTCGTCGGGCAACAACTTGCGCTTTTACAACAACCCGCGCATGGTCGGCGCGCGCCTGCGCTTCGATTGGTAGGCCTTTCCCTGGTCCGGGCGCCCGTCTCGTGCCCGAAGTAGAGCCGGAACCGCAGCCAAAAAGGCCTCAGCCCTGGGACTGCGATTGCTCGGAAGAGGGCGAGGTGCTCTGCGTCTGCCGCTGCAGCTGCGAGAGCGCTTCGGGTTCCGGCTCCGGCGCGTCGACGGGATTCAAGAAGTCACGCTGGAGGTGATCGCAGACCAGCGCGCCGGTGTCGACGACGCGGGTCAGCTCTTCGTGCAAGCCAGCGTGCAGGACGTCGGTGATCTTGGCCTGGCGCAGGTGCACGATCATGGTCTGCAGGCACTTGCGCGAGTCGGTGGCGGCGACGCGCGCCGTGGCCGCTTCGATGCGGCGCAGGAGCAGCTCCGCGCGTTCGAAGCAGTGCAACACGGAGCGCGGGAAGCTGGGGTCGCGCAACAGGAACTCTGCCACGCGGCGGCCCGTGGGCGCGGCGCGGTGGCGCTTCAGGAACGATTCCTCCGCGGCGCACAGCTTGAGCTGGCTCACCCACTGCGCCGATTGCCAGGGGGTCTCCAGTGTCTCGCGGCCGCCCAGGCGGTGGTGTTTGACGTCCATGAGCCGCGCCGTCTGGTTGGCGCGCTCCAGCACCATGCCGAGCAGCATGAAGTCGAGCGGCTCTTCATGCAGCATGGTGCTGTCGGAGATGCCGCCGAACTCCGCGCACAGCGAGCGGATGCGGCGGTAGAACTGGCTGCGGTCGCTCCGGTACTCGCGCTGCGCGGCCTTGCTGGTCAGCCACTGCCAGGAGGTGTTCAGCGTCTCCCACATCTCGCGGCTGATCACTTCGCGGATCTGGCGCGCGTTCTCGCGGGCCCAGTACAGGCTGCTGCGGATCGAGACCGGGTTCTTCTGGTTCCAGGTCAGGTATTCTTCCGCGTCGTCGTCGTCGTGGTAACGGTCCGCGCCGATCAGCTCTTCGAAGCGGGCCTGCTCGCCCAGCACCACGATCACGGGCTTCCAGCGTTCGGCGCGGTCGTGCTCGGCATCGAGCACGATCAGGCGATTGGTGGCCGCGAGCCGGGAGCAGCTCTCCGCGCGCTCGATGTAGCGGAACAACCAGAAGCAGCTGTCGGCGACGCGCGAGATCATGGGTTCTGCGCTCCGAGCACCCAGGTGTCCTTGGAGCCGCCGCCCTGGCTGGAGTTGACCACGTAGGAGTTCTCCTTCAGCGCCACCCGGCACAGACCACCCGGGAGTACCCAGGTCTTCTTGCCCGTGAGCACGAAGGGGCGCAGGTCCAGGCGGCGCGGTGCCAGCTCGGTGTCGCACCAGGTCGGCGCCGCCGAGAGCTCCACGCGTGGCTGCGCGATGTAGCCGCGTGGGTTTTCTTCCAGCTTGGCCCGGAACTCGGCGATCTCGCTCTCGCTCGCGGTGGGCCCCATCAACATGCCGTAACCGCCCGAGCCGTCGACAGCCTTGACCACCAGCTCGTTCAAGTGCCCGAGCGCGTACTCCAGGTCTTGCTTGCGGCTCAGGTTGTAGGTCTGCACCTGGCCGATGATCGGCTCCTCCGACAGATAGAAGCGGATCATGTCCGGGACGTAGGGGTACACGGCCTTGTCGTCCGCGACGCCGTTGCCGAGCGCGTTGGCGAGCGTGACGTTGCCCGCCGCGTACGCGGAGACGAGCCCCGCCACGCCCAGCAAGCTGTCGGGGCGGAAGAACTCCGGGTCGAGGAAGGCATCGTCGATGCGCCGGTAGATCACGTGGATCTGCTGGGGCCCCGCGGTGGTCTTCAGGTACACTTTGCGGTCGCGCACGAACAGATCGGAGGCGTAAGCGAGCTCGCAGCCCATGCGCCCGGCGAGGAAGCTGTGCTCGAAGTACGCCGAGTTGAACGGCCCCGGCGTGAGCACGACGGCGCGCACGGGGCTGTCGGGCGGGGGAGGGATGGAGCCCTTGGCGCTGCCGGCGGGCGCGCTCTCCAGCAGCGTGTCGCGCAGCACGGTCGGATAGTCGTCGACCGAGCGCACGTTGAGCTTCTTGAACACGCTGGGCAGGGCGCGCTTCATCACGCCGCGGTTCTCCAGCACGTACGACACGCCCGAGGGCGTGCGCACGTTGTCCTCCAGCACCAGGAACTCGCCGCTCGGGCTGCGGATCAGGTCGATACCGGCGACGTGGATGTACACGCCGCCCGGGGGCGTCACGCCGCGCAGCCGCTCCAGGTACCCGGAGGAGCCGAGCACCAGCCGCCGGGGCAGGATGTCTTCACATAGAATTTTCTGCGGGCCGTAAACATCACGCAGAAACAGATTGAGCGCCGTCACGCGCTGGGCGAGGCCGCGTTCCACCCGGTCCCATTCCTCGGCCGAGATCACGCGCGGGATCAGGTCGAACGGGAACACGCGCTCGCCGCCGCGCTCGTCCGAGTAGACGGAGAAGGTGACGCCTGCATTCAGGAAGGCGCTGTTGGCGAGCTCCTGGCGCTTCTGGAATTCGCGTTGCCCGAGCTTGTCGAGCGCACGCACCACCCGCGTCATGTTCAGGCGCGGTTGCCCCGGCGCCTCGAAAAACTCGTCATAGGTACCCGGCAGCGGCCGGTAGTCCGCGAACAGCGGCGGCTTGGGGACGCCCGAGATGGTCATCGGCGTCCCCTTCGTTACGGTTTAAAGGCCGGCTGTCAACCCTGTGCCGGCGGCAGACGGCCCTCAGTGGGTCTCGTCGTCCTCGGAGTCGAGCTTGTCCGCCCCATTCCCTTTCGGAACGGGGCCATTCGCCAGGTTGCCATTCGCCAGCGGGCCATTCCCGAGAGGCCCGTCGCCGGTGCCGTCGAACAGCGGCTCGAACCCGGTTTCCCCGTGCAGCGGCTCGCCTTCACCCTCGCGCTCGAGCTGCGCCTTGCGCGGCAGCGGCACTTCGTCCGGAGGGCTGGAGCCGGCGGTGATCAGGGAGTCGACGAGCTGAGGCAGCGCCTCGACCGCGATGCGCGTGGCCATCTCGAGGGCGCGGCGATTGACCGGTGCCTCCACCATCACGCACAGAAAGCCGCCCCGGAAGCGGGTCATCGCCAGCTGATAACGGTTGAGGCTGAAGGCGCATTGCTCCACGCCGAGCTCGCACAGCTCCGCGCAGCGCACGATGCTGGCCAGGCGCAAGGTCGTGCGCTCCAGCTCTTGCTCGGCGAACTCGGGCGGCATCTGGTGCAACAGGAGCTGGCCGGTGGAGTCGGCAACAAAACTGCCCACCACCCATTCGACGTCCAGGAGGACATTGAGGATGTCTTCACCCCTCACCCGAGCCCCACCTTTCGCAACAGCGAGCGCAGCCGCTCGGTGGGACCGAGCGCGGCGGCGATATCATTGACCTCGGACTTGACTACCAAGAGGCTCAGGCCTCCCCCCTTCAAGTGCACGGCCGTGCGCCCGTGGCGGCCCAGATCCGCGGCGATCAGCTTGGCCTGGTTGTGGATGAAGGCGGCCGCGTTCGCGAGCCGCTCGCACTCTTCCCCGCGTGCCGCGAGCAGCACGCCGCGCCCGGACACGCGCACCATGCTGGTGGCCAGGTCCAGCCGGCGGCGGGACGCCGGAGGCTCGTCGGAGCCAGCCGGAGGGCGCGGCAGAGCGCGGCGAGTCCACGTGACCGGCAGGGTGCGTTGCCGCGGTGGCGCGTTGGGCTCGCGTTCGATGCTGGTGAGCGATGCCGGCGCGGTCGGCGCTGAGGGCGGAGGCGGCGCGACGGTGGACTCCTGCGGGGCTGCACTGGATAGGGCCGCACTCGAGCAGGGCGGGGGAGAGGGGTCGACCGTCGCTGCAACCGCGGGAGCAGAAGGTGGTGGCGCCGCGGCAGGTGCTGACGCGGGCTTGGCTGCCGGCACCACGGGCACGCGCGTGCGCGTTGCGCTGGCGCTCGCCACGCGCGCGACTCGCGCCTCGGTGGAGCGATGTGCCGCCGCTGCGGCCGCGACCGCGCGCGACAGCTCGGATACCGCCGCGTCGAGCGGCGCGAACTTCGCCGCCAGCGCGGGCTCCGGCCGTACCGGATCGCTGCGCGAGTGATCTGCGCGCGTGGGTTCGAGCTCGGCATCGGGAAGGGGCGGCGGATCGTAAAAGGAGGGCCGCTCGGAGCTGCTCGCCGAGTCCGGCGCGTCGACGTCGGGCTTGCGCCGCACGCCGGTCAGCGAGTTCATCGCGCCCGGGCGAGCGGCAGCCAGCAGCTTCTCTGCTGTGAAGAACAAGCTCGGCTGGCTCGGCCAGGGGCGCGCACAGGGTCGAAACTCCACGGAGCCCGAGTGCAACATCTCAATCACTGCTCCGAGGCCCACGTCTTCGCCAAACTCGGCATGCACGACGTGCCCTTGGTCGAAGAAGATGTGACCGCGCTTGTCCTCGGCCACCACGCGAACGCCACGACGCAACCCCTGGCTGCACAGCGCGCGGATCAAGCCCGCCACGTCACCTTGGGTCGGTGTCCGATCGGCTTCCCAGCTGTGGTTCCCCCCTTGGCTCTCGCTCAGGCCAGTCACCCGGGGCCCTCGTGCCCCCGTGAATGGACCCACTCCCTCTCGCTCGGTCGTTTCACCGCTTGCCTCCTCGGCTGCGTCCATCGTGCGCATCCGCGCTGCGCTCGCTCAGGCGAGCGGCGCGCCGCCTTCCGCCCTGGGTCTGCCTGCCGCCGCTGCGTCTTCGTGCAGGTGGGCGCACATCCGCTCGGGCAACTCCTCGCGCAGTTCCACCGCTACCTCCGGAGGCAACTCGTCGGGGAGGGCCGCGCGGCGTGGCTTCGAGATCGGCGGGCGGTCCTGCGGAAGGCGCTCCTTGTGAGGCTGCTCCTTCTGACCGAGCCGCGCCATCGTCGCCTCCACCGTTTGCCGGGCGCGACGGCGCCGCGATGCCGCCGTCCCGGGCGGGATCCCCAGCTCGCGCGCGACCTCGTTCTTGGAGAGCTGCTCGAGCTCGAACAGCACGAAGGCCTGCGCCAGATCGCGATCGAGCCGCTCCAGTACCTGATTGAAGAGCTCCAGGGCCAGCACGCGCTCGTTGGCGCTGTCTTGCGCCGAGCCCGGTGCTGGATGCACGTCCATGTCGGCTTCGAACTGATAGCGCGCCAGGCGCCTACGTTTCGAAGATGTCACGCGCAGCACTACACCGAAGAGGAACGCCCGCTCGCGGTCCGGACGGATCCGATCGAGCCGCTCGGAAGCGATCAGAAAGGCCTGCTGGGTCGCGTCTTCGGCGGCCTCTGCGCTCAGGCCCTGACGGCGCAGCGTCCTGGCGATCGCGTCGGAGTGCCGCTGAAACATCGACGCCAGGCGCGCCGACCCCACGGGGTGCCCCGACCCCGCCGAATGCGAAGCCTCCCCACGGCGCACGTGTCCGCCGGGGGAAAGATGTCCGATGGATTCGACCGCCACGAGTTCCTAATGCGAACCACGCCGGCAGCGATCACGAAATGACGCGCACGCTAACAAAACTGCCGCAGCCAGCGCCGAGGGAGCGCGGAGTCGCCGGCCGGTGCGCCTGGGGCTCTGCGGATGGGCTCTGGAGGAGCAGTTGCTTCGTGAAGCAGGGAGGGGCGTGAGCTGGGTCTTCAGTGACTCGCGCGATCGAGTTGTCCGGACGTGCGTTGCATCGATTCGTCGCGCTGCGAGCAGCGCGTGCCCGCGCAAAATGAGCAGTGCAAGAGCTGTCGCCGCTGCATGCACGAGGGGTGGTACACGGATCACGAAAACCCACCGCGCTGCCATCAAAACCGCTGAACGAGGAAGATTCGAGGCGTTGACACGATCAGCGAACCCTCACATCCTTGATTCGAGAAGCTGTCGCGTGCGAGTAGGGGCGGGCTCGCACACACCGAGCAATCTCGACAGGAGCACCGAAGCCGGAGTGAGCAACCTCAACTTCGATCTCATTTCGCGCTACCGAGTGCTGCGTCCGCTCGGCCCGACCCAGCTCGGTCACGTCTATCTGTCGATCTCGAACGAAGAGAGATCGAAAGCGCTTGCGGCCAGCGAGGAGAGCCGAAGCCCCGGCTTTTTTTGCCTGGAGGTGCTGCACCCCGACTGGGCGAAGGACGCCGACCTGCGCGCGCTCTTTCTGGAGGAAGCAGCGCAGACGCTGGAGCTCGAGCACCCCAACGTGGTGCGCTCGCAAGAGCTGATCGACCAGCCAGAAGCCTGCGCCCGCGTGACGCGCTGGTTTGCAGGGCATTCGCTGGCGCGCTTGCTGGAGCGCATGGGCCGCGAGGCGTTCCCTCTGCATCTGCACGTGCGCGTGCTGTGTGAGGTGCTCTCGGCGCTTCAATACCTGCACGAGATCGATGACCCCACGGGCGCGTCGGGCGGCATCGTGTATCGAGACGCTTCCCCGCAGCGCGTGCTGCTCACGTACACCGGTCAGGTCAAGCTGCTGGGCGCGGGCTTCGAGCGCACCATCGACGAGATCGAGCGCCACTCGGGGCATCTGCTCGCCGATATCGGCTATGCCGCGCCGGAGCTGTGCCTCGGCTATCCCGCGAGCCCGGCGGGAGACGTCTACTCGGTGGGCGTGATGTTGTGGGAGGCGCTGGCGCGGGCCCCGCGCAAGTTCGCGGACTCGGCCGAGGCCAGCCTGCACCTGCGCATCAGCGGGGAAGAGCCGGACATCGATCAGTTCCGGCCCGGCGTGCCGCGGCGGCTCGCCGAGATCTGCCGGCGCGCGCTCGCCGTGAGCCCGCGCGAGCGCTATGCGAGCGCCCAGGAGCTGCAGATTGATCTGGAGAGCTACCTGGCGGACACCGAGACCGACGCACAGCAAAACGCTGGGCTCGGAGCGCTCGCGCAGCTGATGATGCAACACTTCGCCGACGAGCGCGCCGAGATGCTCACCTGGATCGAGCAGCAGCTGGCCAGCCGTCACGGCGCGGACCCATCGCAGGAGCGACTCGCGGGCAAGCCGGCGCGGCCTTGCGTGCCGCCGCCACCGAGCTCGCCCGTCCAGCCCGACGCACGAGACGGCGACGAGGGAGACGTGTCCGAGCCGTTCAACCTGCAGCCGCTCTGGGACGACCGCACGCACACGGTGACCAGCTTCGAGGAGGTAGGGGAGGCGAACCCCGCGCCGGCGCTCGAGCAGCGGGCAGACTCCGGCGCGGAGCCGCTCAGCGAGTCCGCGAACGACGAGCAGCCGAGCTACAACCAGGATCCGCGCTACACCGCCGAGCGCGAGGGATCAGACCCCCCAGCGGCAGCCGAACAGGAGGCGCTCTGCGCTGAGCCGGAGCCCCCGCTGCCCGTCCTGGAGCACGACTTGCCGCTCCGCGAGCACGTACGCCCCGCGCCGCGGCCCGGGCTCCCACCGCCCTTTCTGATCCGCGAGCCTGATACCAGCGGCCATCGCGCCTATTCCTCCACCCTGCAACCCACGACGAGCGCGGCGGGACAGCTCTCGCGTTTCGCGCTGCCGGTCGCGCTGGCCGCGGGCGTGCTGCTGCTCGTGGTCGCGCAAGTCGTGCGCAGCGCGCGCCGCGAGCCAGCTCAGCTCGGTGGGGTGGCGGCCGTAGCTCCCGCGCCCCGTGCCCCGCGCCCTGAACCCGCGCCCACTCCGCAACCGGCGCGCGAGGTACTGGCGGTGCGCGCCGGCGCCGGGGTTGCTCCGGTCGCCGAAGAGAAGACCCGCGAGGAGCAGGTCGAGGCGGCGCCCGCGGAGCCGAGTCTCTCCGAGGCAACTCCAGCCCCCGCCGCGCCAGCGATCGCCCCTGCTCCCGAGGAGCCGAACGCCGCCCCGGTGGCGGAGCCGCCTGCGAGCCCAGCGAGCACGGCCGGGGACGATTCGCCGCCCTTCGGCATCGAAGCCATCCTGCCCACGCTGAGCGCGGACGAGCCCCAAGCGGCGCCGGCCCCGCGCGCCACGGCCAAGTCCAGGCGCGGCAAGCGCCCCGACCCGCACGCGGCGCGCGCACTGGCCCCGCTGCCTCGTAGCATCGATGAAACAGATCCGTACCTCGAGTGAGCTCCCCCGGAGATCTTCCTGCATGCAACAACCTCCGCATCGATCGGTCGCTGCCTCAGCGCTGCGCGCTGCGTGCCGCTTGCGTTCGCGAGCCGTACAGCTGGCAGTCCTGGTGTCGCTCGGGCTGAGCGCAGCGCCGAGCCTGGCCAGCGAACCATCTCCGTCACAGCCGGCGCCCAGCGGGCGCTCCGACGAGGCGCGTGCCGCGGACCTGGCGCAGGCGCGCCAGCATTTCGCGCGCGGCGTGGAGCTCTATCGCGGCGGCGCCTACGACGCGTCGCTGGCTGCATTCACGCGCGCGTACGAGCTCGCGCCGACCTATCGCATCCTCTACAACCTGGCGCAGGTCCAGGCGCAGCGGCAGGACTATGTGCAGGCGCTGGAGCTGTTCGCGCGCTACCTGCGTGAAGCGGCGGCCGCGCCCGGCGAGGCGCGCATCCCCGACGCTCGCGTTTCCGAGGTCGAAGCCGAGATGACCGAGCTGAAGCGGCGCGTGGCGGAGCTGCGCATCGAGACCAACGTCGAGGGCGGCACGCTGATCGTCAACGAGACGCGCGTGGCGGAGCTGCCGCTGCGCTCGCCGCTGCTGCTGAACGCGGGCATTCACCGCGTGCGCGTGGAGAAGGCCGGGCACATCCCCGTGACCCGGATCGTCACGGTGGCGGGCGGGGAAGCGCCGGTGGTCAGCTTCGAGCTGGAGCGCGAGTCGTTCCCGATCGATCTGAATGCGATCCCCGCGCCGCACGGCGTGCCGAGCAAGACGGGGCGGGAAGCGCCGCCGGCTCCGCCGGAGAACGTCGCGGTGAAGGTCGGCCTGATCACCACCGGCATTCTCGCCGGGTTCACGGCCGCGTGCGCGGTGATGACCTACCGGCAGAGCGGCGAGCTCGATCGCCGGCTCTCCGACTATCCCGATGGCATCGCGGGCATCGAGAGCGCGCGCTCGCGACTGCGCACGCTGGCGGTGTTGACGGATGCGTTCGGTCTCGCCTCCGTGGTATCGGCGGGCGTGACGACGTATTTCCATTTCGCGCCGCCGAAGGAGCCGGAGCGCCGCACGCCCCAGCTGGGGGCGGGGCTCGGTCCCGATGGCTGGAATGTCTGGGTTCGAGGCTCGTTGTGAGAGCCGGGGCGGGGTTCTTCTTGTGCGCGCTCGCCGGCTGCGTCGAATACGGCGACCCGATCCAACCTCCCGCACCCCAGGCGATGTCCGCGCCGAGCCAGCCGAGCCCTGGTGTGTTCTTGCCGCCGAGCGCGCCGTCGCCCGTGGGCGCGAGCAGCAGCGCGGCGCCCGAGATGGCGCAGCCAGCGGCCTTGCCCCCGCCCGCGCCGCCCAGCGACGTGGCTGCCGTTGCCGGCGAGCCCGCGGAGCCGCCCGGGCCTCCGCCGGGCAGCCCGCCACCGGACTTGCCGCTGCTCGGCACGGCGCAGCGCCCCGAGCTGGACCCTGCCGTCGCGGAGAGGATGACCCTGCGCGACTACCTCGCGCAGAGCGGTGACCTGGTGAACGGTTTGCAGCGCGACAACTGGGATCCGGGTGCCGGCGGCGGCGACGTGCTCGGCTTCACCCCCGACTTCCGCGTCGCCGCGAGCGGCGGCACCCACACCAGCGTGCAGGCAGCGATCAGCCAGGCCGTCTCCGAAGGCGGCAGCGCGCGCCGCTACATCCAGCTCGCGGCGGGCACCTATCGCGAAGTCGTGTGCGTGCCCTCGAACGCGCCGCCGATCACCCTGTACGGCATCGACGCGGATGCCGGGCGCACCGTGATCGCCTTCGACAACTACTCGGGCAAGGCCAAGGCGGCGGGCACACCGGCCAACCCTTGCAGCCCCAACACCAACGCCACCAGCTTCGGTACCAGCGGCAGCGCCACGTTCGCGGTGCTGGCGCAGGACTTCGTCGCCAAGAACCTCACCATCGCCAACGACACGGACGAAGACGAGGCCAACGGCAACCTCCAGGCCCCCGCGCTGCTCAACCAGGGCGACCGCGCGCTCTACGACAACGTGCGCGTGCTCGGCAACCAAGACACCCTGCTCGCCAAGTCGCCCGACGTGGACACCGTCGCACGCGCCTACTTCAAGAGCTGCTACATCGAAGGCGACACTGAATTCATCCTGGGCCGCGGCACCATCGTGCTCGACGGCTGCACCATCCAGTCCCTCACTGACAGGCTCAGCGGAGCTGTCTTCGCCCCCAGCACCGACTCGCGCAACCCCTTCGGCTTCCTGGTCACCCACTCGACCTTCACGGCGGACAGCGGCGCCGACGACTCCAGCATCCGCCTGGGCCGAGCCTGGGATGAAAACCAGAACGACCTCGCTGCCTACGCAGACCTCGTCGACACGGGCGCCTACCCCAACGGCCAGCTGCTGGTCCGCGACTCCGTGCTCGGCGCGCACATCGATGCCGACGAGCCGTGGCGATCGGCGTCCACATCGAATCGACCCTACGACTCCGTCGCGGGGGAGTATCCGGCGAATCGCCTGTACGAATTTGGGAATACTGGGCCGGGGAGTGCGGGGGCGGTGCAATAGCAGCCGGTCGCGCAGAGCCCGCTGGAAATCAGGGATTTGGGCCGGGCCTGCGCCGTGGGGCAATGGGCGGAGCATCGGGGCGCGGTGCGGCGATGACGTAGGGCGGTGCGCGAGACGGCGGGGCGCGGGAGGGCGGCGGCCGGAGCCTTCCCTGCGGAACGGATGCCCCTTCCATCGCGATGATTGAAGTTGCTGATGGAACTTCAGCCGGGACTCCACGAGAGACTGAGTTCCTGACGGAACGTGACTCGGTGTTCCGCGAGGGAGGCGTGCGAACGGGACTTGCAGAGTGAGTCCGCGCTGCGCGGATCCGGGAAGGTCGTGAGCCAGTGCTCGCGCCCGAGCCAGGAGTTGGAGAGTGAGTCTCGCGGAGCGTTATCCGCGCTGCGCGGATCCGTACGGTCGTCAGGGGGCTGTCCTGGCTTGTGCAGGGACGTGAGGTACCGAGCCCACAGAAGCCGGGGGGAGCGCTGGGTCGGGAAGTCCAACCAGCGCTGGTGGATGGGGTCTCGAGGGCCTCCTCGCCCCCCCGCTGGGGGGGAGAAATGGGCCGTTTGGATCGGCTTTGGCCCGTGATATGGGCGGTGCATGCGCGATTCGTTCTTCGGGTATGGGGGTTGGCTTTTGCTCGGTCTGGGCTGCGCCGGCAGTCCAGAAGTGCCGGCAAATGCAGCGTCTTCGCCCGCCAACGACGCCAAGGCGGTGATGGCGCAGGAGCTGGGGGAGCAGCCGGCACCCGAGGGGCCGTGCCCGGAGCGGACCGAGCAGCACGTGCTGCAGAATCCGCGCGCGGCCGTGCATCGAACGGCCCTGGGTCTTGCCTATTGCATGCTGCAAGAGGGGCCGCCGGGTAACACGGTGCCGGAGTCCGCCGATACGGTGAAGGTCAATTATCAGGGCTGGACCGAGGAGGGGGAGTTGTTCGACAGCTCGCTCGATCGCGGAGCGCCGGCGGACTTTCCCCTGAATGCCGTGATCCGTGGCTGGGGGGAAGGGCTGCGGCTGATGACTCCGGGCGATAAGGCGCGCCTCTGGATCCCAGGGAATCTGGGCTACGGGCGGCGCGAAGCGGGGGAGCCCGCCGGCTCGCCGCCGAAGGGGACGCTGATCTTCGACGTGGAATTGATCAGCATCGATCGCGCTCCGCCCAAGGAGAAGGAAGGCGCACAGAAGGCCGAGGAGGAGGATTCAAAGCCGCGGCTGCTGCCGAAGGAAATTCCGGAGAAAGAGGAGCCGAGCCTGGGACATCGTCGCAAGCACTCGATGTCGCCTACCCAGCAGTGAGCTTTAGCGCGATTTCCCGAGCCAAAGATTGAGCAAGACGGTCAGCACGAGGCTGAGCAGCAAGCTCGTGGCGAGGGGCACGCGGAGAGTGCCGTGCTTGCCCTTCCAGGTGAAGTCGCCGGGCAAGCGCCCGAGGCCGAGGCGTTCCAAGACGAGCAACGCCGCCCCCACCAGCACCAGGGCGATGCCGAGGCCGATCAGGGTTTTGGCCAGCTGATTCATGGCGGACCCCAGGCTAGTCCCCGAACTCGCCGCCGCGCAACCGGTGGCTGCGCGGCGGCCCTGTTCGCCTCAGGAGTCGATGCGACCGGCCAGTTCCAGGCGCTGGGTCCGGGTCTGTCGATTCAGTTTCTCCAGCGCAGCCGTGACGATCTGGCGGACGCGCTCTCGGGTCACCGAGAAGGTGACGCCGATCTGTTCCAGCGTGCATTCGTCCGCGCCGTCGAGGCCGAAGCGCATGCGCAGCATGTCTTGCTCGCGCGGGCTGAGCGACGTCAGGAGCTCGCGCAGCTGCTTGGAGCGCTGCTTGCCGAAGCATTCCTCCATGCCGTTGGGCGTGGCGCCATCCGCCAGCGAGTCGCCCAGGCGCACATCGGAATCGCCGCCGCGGGGCGCGTCGAGGCTGAGCGGCTCGCGTGCGAGGGCGAGTAGCTGGGCCACGTTTTCGGAGCCGACGCCCGTCGCCTTGGCCAGCTCTTCCTGCGTGGGATCACGCCCGAGCTGCAGCGCCATTTTTCGCGAAGCCTGGTCGAGCGAGTAGCGCGCGCCGAGCGCGTGCACGGGAATGCGGATGGTGCGCGACTGGTTCGCGAGCGCGCGGCGCACACCCTGGCGCACCCACCACACGGCGTAGGTGCCGAAGCGACCGCCGCGCCGGTGGTCAAACTTCTCCACCGCACGCATCAGGCCGATGTTGCCTTCCTGCATCAGGTCGTCATGGCTCAGGCCCATGCCCAGGTAGCGCTGCACCACGTAAGTGACGAGGCCCTGGTTGGCGGTCAGGAAGCGATCGCGGATGCGATCCGCCTCCACGGCGAGGCCACGCATCTGGCGCTGCAAAGAGGCCGGCAGGGAGGGTGTGCGCAGGCCTTCGAGCACGCGAGCGACCGTCGCCGGGCGCAGGGTGAGCGAGCGCACGAGCTGCTTGCTCTGCTCCAGCTGCGTTTCGGTGCTCTCCGGCTCTTTCCAGGACTGGGCCGCCGCGCGCTGCAGTTCTTGCGCGCGTTCGAGCCAGCTCTGGAATTCCGCCATCCCGGCTTCGGGAGAGCGCTCTTCGAGCTCCACGACCTCCTGGATGCGCAGCTTGCCGCTGCCCACCTCGGTCTGGAGCCGTCTCAGACCGAACAGACACTCCGACGTATTCAGCGCCAACGTCAGCATCTCGCGCCGGCACTCTGCCAGACGACAAGCGAGCTGCAGCTCATCGGCATGGGTGATACGGGACGCCGTATGCCAGTGATCGAGGAGCTTGGCGGGCAAATTGGACCCGCCACTCTGAGGTGAAGATGAGGGAGATGGTTTCAATGGGCTCCTGCTCGGCTGGGCCGAGTGTGAGTAGCCAGCATTTGGAAGCGAGCGAGGTCGGCGTGCTGCGAGCCACGCTGTGAGGCGCGATCGGCGAGCTCCGATCGACCCCTGTTGCGCGCTTCCACCACTGGCTCAACCAGTGTGGCCGCCAGCGTGTCTGGCGGTCTCCTTGCCGCTGCGATCGCTCTCTACGTTCCGAGCGATCCGGTGCTTGCGGCTGGGAGGCAATTTAATTCTGCAGCGTTGCAGTGCAAGGTGGTGGGGCCGTACTCTGCATCACCCCGCCGTGTGCTAATTGGGAACACATGCTGGCGATGCAGCTCGAACAAGCGGGAAAACCGCTGATTTGTGTGCAGCGAGAGCTTCCGGCGCCGGCGGCGGGGCAGCTGCTCGTTGCAGTCCATACGTGTGGGGTCTGCCGAACCGATTTGCACGTGCGCGACGGCGAGCTCGCGAATCCGAAGCTGCCGTTGATCCTCGGGCACGAGGTCGTGGGCCACGTGCTCGCGTGCGGCCCGGGGGTGGGGCGATTTCGGCCAGGTGTGCGGGTCGGCGTGCCCTGGCTCGGCTGGACTTGCGGGCAGTGTCGCTACTGCCGGGCCGATCAGGAAAACCTGTGTGAGCGCGCGCTCTTCACTGGCTATACGCGAGACGGCGGGTACGCCGAGCAGATGCTGGTGGACGAGCGCTACTGCTTCGCGCTGCCCGATCAGCTCGACGATCTTCAGGCCGCACCGCTGCTCTGCGCCGGCCTGATCGGCTACCGCTCGCTCCGCCTGGCGGGGGATGCGGAGCGGCTCGGGCTGTATGGGTTTGGCGCGGCGGCGCATATCGTTGCCCAGGTCGCCGTGTTCCAGGGCCGGCGCGTCTACGCCTTCGTGCGGCCGGGCGACGCCGCGGCGCGGGCGTTTGCCGAGCGGCTGGGTGCTTGCTGGGTGGGGGACTCCAGCGCGCTGCCGCCCGACGAGCTCGATGCCGCGATCTTGTATGCGCCGGTGGGCGCGCTCGTACCTGCCGCGCTGCGCGCCGTGCGGCCCGGCGGCAGCGTGGTCTGCGCCGGGATTCACATGAGCGATATCCCGTCCTTCCCTTACGACCTGCTGTGGGGGGAGCGGCAGGTGCGCTCGGTCGCGAACCTCACGCGGCGCGACGCCGAAGAGTTCTTGCCGCTCGCGGCGCGCGTGCCGATCCACACCTCGCCGGTCGAGTACGCGCTGACCGACGCCGAGCGGGCGCTCGACGACTTGCGCGCCGGGCGCTTTCAGGGCGCTGCCGTCCTGCGCTGCTCTCAGGAGCGCGGCGCTTCGGACCGCATGCGCGGCGGTAGCTCGGGATAGGGTGCATCGTCGGCAGCCGGCTCGGTGTGCACCACCACGTCACGCACGCCGCTCAGCTCGCGCTTCAGCGCGTCGATCGCCCAG
>JAICTU010000724.1 GCA_025936205.1 Polyangiaceae bacterium
CACCTGTACGAACTGCCACGGCGCCAGCATGGAGCAGATCGACTACGCCATGCCGAACAAGAGCTTGTACACGCTGCCGAAGGCCAAGCCGTTCGACGACGCGATCGACTTCGACTCGGAGATCGCGGTGTTCATGATGACCAAGGTGACGCCGACCTTGCAGGAGCTGTTCAACGAAGGAGAAGGGCCGCGCACCAAGGTGACGTGCTTCAATTGCCACCCGAGCGAATGAGGGAACGAAGCGGTGTTGGCACGTCGACGGGGATCGATGGTGGGGCAGCGGTTCTGGCTCGCAGCTGCCGTGCTGGTGGCTTGCGCCGCCTGTCACGGCGCCAAGCAGGAGCCGGCAGCGGCGGAAGGCAAGGCCGGGGAAGCCGGCGAGGCAGCCTCGGAGAACAAGCCCGTGGTCGATCAGAAGATCGCCAGCGCGATGGCCGCGGCAGCGCGTTCCGAGGGCAAGAGCGCGGCGGGCGGCGAAGGGCAGCCGCCCGCTGACGGCATCCTGGGGGAAGAGGGCGCGCAGCGCGAGTTGCCCGCGGGCAGCCCGGCGCAGCTGGTGCTCGGCGCCAACGGCGCGGAACCGCGCGTGCGGCTGGGCGCGGCGCGTCCGAGCAGGGGCGCTTCCGGCACGCTCCAGCTCAGCTATCGTTCCGGCGGCAGCGTGCTGCCGACGGTCGACCTCGCCTTCAAGGCACTGGAGATCAAGGGCAAACCAGAGGGCGCCGCGGGCGCGGGCGGCGCTGCAGGCACGGGTACCGCCTTGCGGTTGTCGTTCGTCAATGCGCGCCCGGCCGCGGACCAGCCCGGGCGGCTCCCGGAAAACGCGCGCGCCGAGATCGCGAAGCTCGAGGGCAGCTCGGTGGATTTCCTGAGCGGGCCGCAGGGCGGCGTGCAGGGCGAGCGCTTCCAGGTCGCAGGCAACAACCCCGTGTTGCAGCCGCTGGTGCAGGGCAGCGCGGTGGCGCTCGCGCCGCTGGCGCTCCCGTACCCGGACGCCCCCGTCGGGGTGGGCGCGTACTGGATGGTCAAGTCGCGCGAGACGGCGGAGGGCGCCGACGTGATCGCGTACCGCATGGTCAAGCTCACCGACCTCGCGCAGAACGTGGCTCAGCTCACGGTGAGCACACGCCGCTACCTGATCACGCCGCAGATCTCCCTGGAGGGCCTGCCTCCGCACCACGTGCGCCAGTTCAAGAGCGAGGGCAGCGCCAAGCTGAGCTTGCCGGTCGGCGCTGCCTATCCGACGTCCGCGGAGGTTCAGGAGCAGTTCGCCACGCTCGTGGCGCCGGACTCCAGCCCGCAGCAAGCGATCCCGGTGCAGTCGGCGCTCGAAGCCAAGCTCAGCACCGCACCTTGAGGGCTCGCCCGCGTGCGTCCAACGCGCTGGCGCGGCTCGGTGAGCGCCGATAGCTGGGGACCAGACGAGATGTAAGACTACTGGTGGGTGCAGGTGAGCTACGATCGCCATCGTCCGTGCGCGCCAGAGCCCGCAGAGGCCGAGCGCGCACCCGCTGCGCCGCCCGCGCAGTAGCGCCGGACACATCGGGAACGTGCCTACGTCAGGCGCGTCACCCCTTCGCGAATCCAGATGGCGGGCTTGTAACATTCGTGCTCGAGCGCAGGCCGCACGGTAAGATCTGGGATGCGAGCGCGCTGTGAACGACACGGTCTGGCGCTGGGCCCCAGCGGATGCCTGCTGTGCCGGCGTGAACAAGGTGCGGAGGCGGCCGTGGAAGCCGCCGCGCAGAGCGCGCTGGCGGTGAGCGCGGCCCCTGCTGCTGCAAGCGCAGCCATGCCCGCATCCGCGCCGGCACCGCTCGCCCCGACGGTCGCAGCCACGGCTGCCGTGCCGGCGCCCGCGCCTGCCAGCGTCCCCGCTGCCGGCGCCGCGGCGACTCCCTTGCCCGATCCGCCGCATGCTGCGCCGGCCCTGGTCACGGACTCTCCACCACCGCGGCAGCTCAGTATTCAGATCCCTCGCTCGGTGCTCGTGGCGGTTCCGCTGGCGGGGTTGGCGCTGTTTCTGTTCGTGTCGCTGCTGCCGAAGCCGGCGACTCCGGTCGACGCTGCAGAGGGCAGGGCCGAGCTCGCCGCGCCGGACAAGCAGACCGCCCCCGCGCCGGCGGCAGAAGCTCCGGAGGGCGTCGATGCCACGGAGGATGGCGCTGAGCACGACGTCGCGGAACCCGAGCTATCGCAGGCGGCTCTGGCTCAGCTGCGCGAGCGCACGCGCCAGGCGCAGCAACTCTCCGAAGCACGCGAGCGCGTGAAGGTCACGCTGTTCTACACCGAGCGCTGCCCCCACTGCAGCGAAGCTCGCGGCTATCTGACGGCGCACGGCGTGCGCGCCGAGCAATACGATATCGACAAGGACCCGAAGGCCCGCGCGCGCTACTTGCGCTTGAACCCCAAGGGCAGCTTGCCCACCCTGGTCGTGGAGAAGCAGGTGCTCGCCGGCTTTGACGCGGACCGGCTGGAGCACGCGATCGATCGCGCGGCGCGCGCGCGGCTCGCTCCGGCGCCGAAAAAACGCAAGCGCTGACCGGAGCCGGCGCGGGCGTTCAGGTGCCGCCGTACGCGGTGCGGTACTCGCGGATGCGGCGCTCCAGGTCGGGCGTGAGCAGCGAGGGGTCGGCGCCCGGCGCGCGCAGTTGCTCGATGATCTGATCGATGTTGGCGATCGAGAGCGTCTGCAGTCCGTACTCGCGGGCGATCTCCTTCAGCGCGCTCTCCGTACCCTGGCCGCGCTCTTGCCGGTCGACGGCCACGATCAGCGCCAGCAGCTGCACCCGCGCGGCCGCGCGCAAGATCGGCGCGGTCTCTCGGATCGAGGTGCCCGCGGTGGTCACGTCCTCGATGATCACCACGCGGTCGCCGTCCTTCAGGCGATGCCCGACCAGCACGCCGCCTTCGCCGTGGTCTTTCGCTTCCTTGCGGTTGAAGCAGAAGCCGACGTCGCGGCCTTTGCGAGCCAGCGCCACCGAGGTCGCCACGCACAGCGGGATGCCCTTGTAAGCCGGGCCAAACAGCACGTCGAAGCCGCCGGGCAGTGCCTCGAGCAGGCGCTGCGCGTAGAACTCACCGAGGCGATCGAGCTGGCTGCCTCGGCCGAAGCGGCCCGCGTCGAAGAAGTACGGCGTCTGCCTGCCGCTCTTGGCGGTGAAGTTGCCGAAGCGCAACACATCGCTGTCGAGCAGAAAACGGACGAAGCTGGCGGTGTCGGTGGAAGCGGGCTGGCTCACGCGGGTGCTCCTTGGTTCAGGGACGGCTAATGCTCCCGGAAGGGGGTGACGTCGCCCGCGCCCTCGCGCACGACGACCGGAAACTGCCCCGTCAGATCGATCA
>JAICTU010000574.1 GCA_025936205.1 Polyangiaceae bacterium
GCCGAGATCGCCCGCGAGCGCGCCCCAGCGCAAGGCCACGCGCCCGCTGACGGGCGCGCGGGGCCCGCCCGAGTTCCATACCAGAGCCAGGTAGACGGCGACCGACAGCGCCGCGAACCACATCGTTGCGGGTGTGCCGCCGAACACGCGCGCGAGGCCCTCCTTTGCTGCGGTCCGAGGTGCGGGCTCTCGCTGGTGCGTCGTCACGCAGCGGTTATCCCGGAGCGCTCCGCTCCAGTAAAGCACCTCCTGACGGCCGACCGTCAGAACCTCGACTCCCAGTCTGAAAAATCAGACTGACTCGCCTTTTTTGCCTGTTGCACCCTTCGAACTCGATGCTGCGGAGCGAACGGTGGCCGTCTCACATCTGTGATGGATCCCGCCGATGCCGTTGCTGTTTTCTCAGACGCGTCGAGGCCTCGATGCGTCGACGCAAGTGATTGTCTTCAAGTCGCGGCTTCGCTTGTTGTCGGTTCCAGATCATTTTTTAGGCCGCGCGTGGTCCTCTTCGAGTCGACGAGCACATCACACATCGACTCAGGTTCACACGGCAACTTGTCGTCAGTCTCCGTTCAACGCCTTGACCGTCGCGATGTGCATGCTTGAGTCGGAGCTAGTCGAGCATCTTCGAGACGCTTCGACACTGACGAGCCAGGGGGCTCGTGAATCACATCGCTTGCATCCGCACTCTCTAGTGTGGCGCTGAGGAGGCACGACGGGTGGGCGCTCCCCTGCCCTTGCTCGGCGTTAACCCAACGCTCGAGGACTCGATTGTGGTCGAGCCTCACGCTGGAACACGGTGGCTCTGACCTGGCTGAAATGGACCTCGAGGAACCCATGATCACGATCTCACGCGCGCTTCGTTGCTTCGTAACCCCGCTCCTCGCGGTGCTCGCACTCGATCTGCTGTCGTGCGAAAACGCAGACGACGACGATTCGGACACGCCCGCCCCGCTCGGCAAGGTTGCTCAGGCGCTGACGGACACGGACAGCGACGGCATGGACGACACCTGGGAGACGACGTACTTCGGCAATTCTCGGCGACCAGCACAGGAGATGCTGATTCCGACGGGATGACGAATGGCGAGGAGTACACCTACGGCTTCGTTCCCAACGCGAATGATGCGTTCGCCGACGCTGATGGGGACCGGTATCCGAACGTCTTCGAAGTTCGAAAGGGCAGCGACCCCAACAGTCAGTCGAGCATCCCCACACCGAATTACGTGGTGAACGGTGCGGGCGGAGGGACGCACACGACGATCAGCGCAGCGTTGACCGCGGCGAACGTGGCCAACGGCGCTTACCAGATCATCGCCATCGCGCCGGGCGTCTACTTGGGGACAGCAAACACTGTCAACGTCTCCATCGCATCAACGAAGCCGGAGCTGTTGTTCATCGGTTTGCAGGGCGCCGGACAGACCATCATTGACGGCGAACAGACAAACGTTGGTTGGAATATCCAAAACTCCGCCGTTGTCGCGTCGCTGACCTTTCGGAACACCCCGAGAGCCCTGACTGTTCAGTCGCGCATTTGATCCATCTGGAAGAAATCTATCGAGTTTTATCGAATGCTTGCGCAGTGGCATTCCAAAGCACATGTGTTTCAGCGATGAGCGAGACAATTGGTGCAACGGACCCCTGTCAATCGTGTGCGGCCCAGGCGGTGGAGGCGGCGATGGCGGAGGCTCCGACGGAACGGGCGGCCCCGGTGGGCCCGGTGGGCCCGGCGGTAACCAGATGTGCAGCAAGGTCACCAAGAAGCAGAAGGACGAGTGTTCAACCCGTTATCAAGAGTGCCCACGATGACCATATCGGTTTGAGGGGCGCTAATGTTGCCGGTGATTCAATTTGTTCGAAGTGTATGGCTGTATGTTGGTCAACCGGCAATTGGCCGAGTCGGCTGATCACTGGAGAGTATTGCCCATGATCGCAATTTCGAAGGAGCAGGACGAATGGATCCGGTTAGAAATCCACAAACTGAACCTGGATCAACGTCCTTTCCCAGCCGTGCTGCTCGATATCGACGCGCTTGAGGGTCAGATCATCGAATCCATAGCTGCTGAAGAGTATGCGTGTGACTTGTTGAACGTGCGGCGGGTTCCGGCGCGCCTACGGTTGGTAAAAGCCGTTCAACTTAGCGCGGAAGCTACGCTCGCCAAGAAGCTCTTCGATCACGCAGTCGAGTTGGGGTTCAGCCACAGCGAGGATGGCGTAGTTGCGGCTGCGCTCCTTTCACGAGCCTGTCTTGCGCGCGGACGCGCGGACGTCCTGGACGACGAACTTGAGCAAGCGCTCAAGCAAGCGAACGGCGAGCCCGATCCGAGCTATGTGAAATTGGCAGCAGAGATCCGGCGCGCTCGAGGCGCCGGATAGCCAAGGCCCGCCGGAAGCGATCCTCAGAACGCCGGGGCCACGATTGCAAATGGGCCGAACGGGCTGGCCGAAGCGCGACGGACTAACAATCCAGCACGTAGGGCCCGCCCCCTGGTTTCACCAACTCGCTTGCCACCACTACCCGCTCTTCAACGCCGGCCGAACTCACCCTGACGCTCTGCCAGGGGGCGATGAGCGAGCACTGGTGGCGCGTTGAAGGACGGGGGCCACGCACGTGGCCGCGACACCAAAGTGCGTCCGGCAGCGATTGGATCGGCAAGCCTGACTTGACCGAGTTTTTGGCGACGCGCCTATTCAGGGCCCGATCAACGGCATGGCCGCCAATTGATGCCGCGCCCAGCAGCGCCCGCCACGTTTAGGAAGCGCTGGCAGGCCCAGGCCGCCACACGCGAAAGCGCCGGCATGAGCGAGAGTAGCCCTCCCACGTGGGCAGCGTGGTTGGCGGTCTCGCCCGGATCAAGCCTGTCATCAGCGCCTGGCGCACCGCCCAAGACGTCGGCGCCCGTCGAGTCCGCCGAAGCCGCGCACCAGGCTCTTGATGCGACTTGAGACGCGCGTCCCCCTTGCATCATCACCTCACCCCCGTCCAGCTGCTGCCCGTTGCAGTAAAGTACCTCCAGCCGACTACCGTTGTTCTCTCGGTGCGAGCGCTCCACCGATGTGGTCCCGCAACCGACGCCGGCTTCCGTTCGCGATCGGAGCCGATCGGTTTGAGATCCGAACGGATCGGTGTCAAAGCCAAGAGAGGCTTGCTGGAGTACTCGGAGGCATGAGCTCGAGCGTCGCGTCTGCGCGTACGCAATGTTACCACCCCGTGGCTGGGGTAAACGTGCGCACGCTTCCGCTCTTGCCGGAGCAAGCGTTCGTGCTGTCGCGCGTGGACGGGCAGAGCGATGAGGCCGCGATCGCCCGGGCCACCGGCATTCCCATTCCGCAGGTCTTCATGCATCTGCAGCGCCTCGAGGAACTCGGGGCCGTGCAGCGCCCGGGCAGCATCCCGCCGCCGAAGCACGGCAGCGGCAAGATCACTGCGCCGTCGAGTGACGTCAAGGCCACACCGGTGGCCCCCGGTCCCGTCCCTGCCCTGGCGCGCCCCACGCACGCTCCCCCAGCGACCACCACGGCACCGGCTCCCGCGCCGTCCGCGGAAACCGACAAGCTCGTCACCACTCCCGCGCCGACCGGCCCTCGGCACCCCGAGATCGACGAGTCTCTGAGTCTCTCGGTGGAGGTACAGGCGCGCATCCTCGACCTCTCGGCGCGCCTCGGCGATCTCGATCACTTCGAAGTGCTGGGCGTACCCCGCGGCTCGGAGCGTGCCGCGATCAAGCGCGCCTACTTCTCGATGATCGGCACGTTCCACCCGGACAGCTACTTCGGCAAGAAGCTGGGGGGGTTCACCAAGCGCATGGAGAAGATCTTCCAGCGCTTGACCGAAGCCCACGACGTGCTGAGCAACCCGCGCACGCGCGAGGAGTACGAAGCCTACCTCGGCGCCGTCGTTCGCACGCGCGGCTTCGAGGCCCCGTCGCAGCCTCCGCCCAGCGTGGAGGATCTCGAGCGTTTGCTACAGCAGGCGGAAAACGAGGCGCGCAAATCGCCGCCCCCGGCCACCCCGCCCGCGCCGGCGCCGCCCGTGATTCCGGTCGCGACCAAGGCCGCGCCGCCGCCCCCGCGTTCGCCGCCACAATTGCCACCGCAGATACCCCCGCAGCTGCCGCCGCGCCTGCCCCCGCCCTTCCCTCAGGTCGGCGCTGCAGCGCCGCGCCCGAGCATCAAGCCGGTGCAGCTGGTGAATGACCCGGTGGCCCGGCGCCAGGCGCTGGCGCGCAAGTTCGGCATGGCGCCCATCTCGCTGAAGCCCGCGCCACCCGACGAAGAGAAGCTGCGCGCCGAGGCCGCTCGACAATCCGCCGTCGCCAAGGACCTACAGCAGCGCTACGAGCATCGCAAGACGGCGATCCGCGACCACCGCGTGCAACGCTTCATCCAGGTCGCAGAGGAAGCCATTGCGGCCGGCAACGCCGTTTCCGCCATGAACTCCCTGCGCGTCGCGCGCACCCTGGTGGGCAGCGACGCCGAGGCGGATGCGCGTATCACGGAGCTGGAAACTCAGCTCGGAGCGACGCTGTCGGAGAGCTACCTGCAGCGCGCCCGCTACGAAGAACAGAACGGCCAACACGTTGAAGCCGCGCGCTCGTACACGCGCGCCGCGCGGGGTCGCCCCAGTCCGGATGTGCTCCGGAGTGCCGCCGAGTGTTACCTCAAGGCCGGAACCGAGCTGCGTCTCGCGGGGGAGCTGGCGCGGGAGGCCGTCCAAATGGCCCCAGATCGGACCGATCTGCGGCTCAGCCTGGCCAAAATTTACGAAGCTGCGGGCATGCCGCAGAGCGCAGTCCGGGAGCTGGAGCGGGCGCTCACGCTCACCCCGGGCAGCGACAAGATCAAGCAATGGCTAAAGCGCCTCGAGCGGGCTGGCGTCTAACAGAGTATGGGAACCGTCATAGGGATCGACCTCGGCACCACGAACTCCTGCGTTGCTGTCATGGAGGGCTCGGCGCCCGTCGTGATCCCCAACCGCGGGGGTTACAAGACCACGCCGAGCATGGTCGCCGTCACCGAGGCCGGCAAGCGGTTGGTCGGGCATATCGCCAAGCGGCAGGCGATCACCAACGCCGAGAACACGGTTTACGCCGCCAAGCGACTGATCGGGCGCAAGTGGAACTCACCCCAGATCAAGAACGCGCTGCTCACGTCGAGCTACAACATCGCGGAAGGCCCGCACGATGATGTGCGCATCATCCTGCGCGACAAAAGCTACTCGGTGCCCGAGATCAGCTCGATGATCTTGCAGGAGATGAAGATCATCGCCGAGGACTACCTGGGTCAGCCGGTGACGCAAGCC
>JAICTU010000816.1 GCA_025936205.1 Polyangiaceae bacterium
AGCGACCAACTCGCGACCCTGCACGCCTGCCTGCGGGCGGGTACGCTGCTCGCCGCCCTCTGCTACTTCCGGGAGCGCATCCGCGCCATCACCATTGGCCTGTGGCGCAGCCTGCGTGCCGGGCGACTGCCGGGCCCCGCCGCGCCCGGCGGTGACGCCGTGTTCGTGGCCACCGCAGCCGTCCCGACGATCCTGCTCGGGCTCGTGCTGCAGCCGCTGGTGCTGCGCTGGCAGGGCAAGCCGCTGGCCATCGGCTTCGGCTTGATCCTCACGGCGCTCTGGCTCACCGCCAGCCTCTGGGCGCGCGCGGGCTCCAAGACCTCGACCACGCTGCTCGGGGCCGCCGTGCTCGGCACGGCGCAAGGCATTGCCTGGCTGCCCGGGCTCTCGCGGAGCGCCGCGAATCTGATCCTGGCGCTCTGGCTCGGCCTGCGCTCGGAACGAGCCTTCGAGCTGGCGATGCTCGCGAGCTTGCCGGCCATCGCCGGTGCGCTGTGCTTCGAGCTCGCGCTCGCGGATCAACTGGCGGGCTCCGCGCTGGTGCTGATCACGGGCGCGCTGGTCTCGTTCGGCGCCGGCTTGCTCTCGCTGTATCTGCTGCGCCGCCTGATGCAATACGGGCACGTCGCCTGGTGCGCGCTCTGGCTGCTGCCGGTGGCGCTGGCGAGCCTGGCGCTGGCCAAGGCGTGGCCGGGCTAACGCCGGGCGCGCTTCTTTGCTGCCGGTGAGGCTCGCCCGCTGCGCGGCGGGCGCGAGCCGGCGCCGCCGCGAGCCGCGCGGGCACCGGAACCCGTCGCGCGCGAACGCGGCGCCGGCGCGCGCGAGTCGCTGACGCCCGTCGGGCTGCCGCCGACGTCGCCCTGCAGCTTGCGCAGCTCGTCGCGCAGGCGCGCGGCCTTTTCGAACTCCAGGTTCTCCGCCGCCAGGAACATCTCCTGGCGCAGCGCCTGGATGCGCTCGACCCAATCGGACTCGGGCGCGTCGACCGTCTTCTTCGCTTTGGCCCCGGCAGCTCCGCCCGCCCGCGAGGGCACGGCGTAGTAGTCGCGCTCACCGCTCTGGTGCACCACGTCCAGGATCGCGCGCACCACCGTCTCCGGTGTGATGCCGTGCGTCTCGTTGTACTCCGCCTGGATCTTGCGGCGCCGCTCCGTCTCGTCCATCGCGTGGCGCATCGCCGGCGTGATCTTGTCGGCGTACATGAACACGCGGCCCTTGGCGTTGCGCGCCGCTCGCCCGATGGTCTGGATCAGCGAGCGCGGGCTGCGCAGGAAGCCTTCTTTGTCGGCGTCCAGGATCGCGACCAGGCTCACCTCCGGGAGATCGAGGCCCTCGCGCAGCAGGTTGATGCCGACCAGCACGTCGTACTCGCCGGCGCGCAGATCGCGCAGCAGCTCGATGCGCTCCAGCGTGTCGACGTCGGAGTGCAGGTAGCGCACGCGCACGCCGAGCTCCGCGTAGTATTCGGTCAGGTCCTCTGCCATGCGCTTGGTCAAGGTCGTGACCAGCACGCGCTCGTTGTCCGCGGCGCGCTTGCGAATCTCGTCCAGCAAGTTGTCGACCTGGCCGCCAACGGGCCTGAGCTCGATCACCGGATCCATCAGCCCCGTGGGGCGGATCACCTGCTCCACCGCCGGCGCGTCCTGATGCTGCAGCTCGTAGTCGCCGGGCGTGGCCGACACGAACAGCGTGCGGTGCATGTGCTTTTCGAACTCTTCGAACTGCAGCGGGCGGTTGTCGAGCGCGCTGGGCAAGCGGAAGCCGTATTCGACCAGCGTCTCCTTGCGCGAGCGGTCGCCGCGGTACATCGCGCCGATCTGCGGCATGGTCTGGTGCGACTCGTCGATCACCAGCAAGAAGTCTTTGGGGAAGTAGTCGATCAGGGTGGGCGGCGGCTCGCCAGGGGCGCGGCCCGAGAGGTGCCGCGAGTAGTTCTCGATGCCCTGCAC
>JAICTU010000141.1 GCA_025936205.1 Polyangiaceae bacterium
CGCTCGTCGGGCAGGCCGCTGATGCGCCGCCACAGCTCGCGCGCCTCGCTGTCCTCCGCCAGCCCGGCTTCGGCGCGCAGGTAGGTCGCGGCGAGCCGCTCGGGCGGCAGCTGGAGCACCTTGGTCACGAACTCCCAGCCGAAGCCGATCGCCGCCTCTTTAAAGTAGTCGCCAAAGCTGAAGTTGCCGAGCATCTCGAAGAACGTCTGATGACGGGGCGATGGCCCGACGTTCTCGAGGTCGTTGTGCTTGCCGCTGACGCGCATGCACTTCTGCGAGCTGGTGGCGCGCTTGTAGGACCGCTGCTCCTGACCCGTGAACAGGTCCTTGAACTGGACCATGCCCGAGTTCGCGAAATAGAGCGTCGGGTCGTTCTGCGGGACGAGCGGGCTGGAGGGCACCACCTGGTGGCCCTGGGAGGCGAAGTACTCCAGGAATGCGCTGCGGATGTCGGCGGAGCGGACGGGGCGGTCAACCATGGGGCGCCTCCTGTAGCACAGAGCCGCCGCCTACATCAGAGTCCGGGCAAAGACTTGGCCCGCTCGCCGGAAACGGGCTATGGACGGGGCATGCGCAGCACCGGGAGCGGGCGAGTGGGGCTGGCCTTCGCCCTGCTGGCAGCGGGCTGCAGCGGCCCCCCCGGCGCAGGGCGCTTTCCAGGAGCCGATCTCGGCGGGTTCCGCGTCGTGGCGACCTCGACCAGCAATGGCTGCGGAGCCGGCGCGCTCGGCTCGCCGCCGATGTACAACTTCGACGTCGACCTCTCTCGGGACGGCACGGAGCTGTTCTGGGGACGCGAAGCCAGCGGCGACATCGACGCAGATCTGGCGTTCGAGTTCGCGTCGAGCGTGCGCGTCGAGATCACGCCCGCGAGCAACATGCGCAAGGGTTGCACGATCGGGCGCGCGGACCACATCGTGGGCACGCTGCGCGAAGACGCCCTCGGCAACGTCTCGGGCTTCAGCGGCAGCATGACGCATTCGTTCGCGTCCGCTCCCGACTCCGCGTGCACGGTCGACGACCGCATCAGCGCCGGGTTGCCCGAGTTGCCCTGCGAGATGGACTACACGCTCGAAGCGCAGCGCAGCCGCGAGCCCGACCGGTAGGGAGCTGTAGACTCGGGGTGCGCAGCCCCGGAGTATTTTACCCCAGATCGGGCGGCAGGGCAGCTCTCGAGAGCGCATCGATTGGGGCCGCGCACACGCGACGTCAAGGGTGTCATTCCGCCTCGTCGTCGCGGGCTGCACGCAGGCGACAAGCCAGCAAATTTGGGAGAAGTGCGCGAAGCTCGGTGCAAGCTTCCAGGATCCGTGTCAGAATATCATCATCGTGCAGGTCGGAGCCCGCTCCCGAACCCATTCGGCGGGGGAGAACCCTTGCGCCTGCATCCGTTGCTGGGTCCGTGTTGGACCCACCCTAAAGAAACGCCGCGCCCGCGCGTCATCGCTTCTGGCGACACGCGGCTCGGGTGGCGTGCCCGAACGCGCCCCTGGTCTCGTTCCTGCCCCGTGCGGGGCTGGGTTCGACAGTGGGCTATCGGCTCGAGGTCCGGGCAGCTCTTGCCCAGACGATCTCGACGCGCGTTCTCGCGGTGGTCCGGTTGATCCGGAGGAGGCGGCTGAAACGATGCATAAAAATCATTCCCCAAACTCGGAGGTGATCCGAGCGTAGGGTGTCCGCAACCTCTCAGGGTGCCCAGCGCCTTTCCGTGCGTTGACCGCTGGTCGGTCAGCGTGAAAGGTCTGAGCCCTTCGAGGTACGGAATCGCCACTACTGCAGGCGCTGGCTGGAGTGCCTCCCTTGAAGGATACCCGCAGTTGGGATCGCTTCATGGGGATCCCGGCACGAATCACAGCCGCCCCCGAACCTTCAGAACCGGCGTTAGCCCCATGGGCTGACGCGGGAAGCGGACAGCGCTTCTTCCCAGACTCCGGCTGACGATACCCAGCCGAGTGGAGCGCGACGCGGGCCTCGGGTGCTTCTTCGGAAGGCCTCCCATACCGGGCCGGGTGACGACACGATCGTCCCCGGCCCGTTTCTTTTCGAGCTTGGCCCTGACCGGGCCTCGGGACTAGCCTCCGCCCGAACCATGCATGCCATCACGTCGTTCTTGAACCAGCTCTTGTTTGGTCACTGGCCTGGCAAGTTTTTCCAGAACGACTTCTTCCACAGCTTCACGGTCGGACTCTCGATCGGTATCGCCCTGATCGCGGCCGGCCTGTTGATGCTGGAACAGCGCGCCCAGAAGCTCGGTCAGCCCATCCCCGAGCGCACCGCGCGGCGCGTGGGCATCGCGCTGACGGTCGTGAGCTTTCTGCTCTACTTCGACTTCTTCAACCCCAACACGCGTTACCCGAACTACTATCACCGGCACGAGCTCTATCATTACTACCTCGGGTCAAAGTACTTCGACGAGGTCGGCTACGATCGGCTCTACACCTGCACGGCCATCGCCGAGGTGGAACAGGGGCGCGGCGCGCAGATCCGCAAGCGGCAGATCCGCGATCTGAGCGCAAAGAATCTGATCATCCCCACGACCTCGACGTACATCTTCGACGATCCGGGGCAGTGCAAGAACCACTTCACTCCGGAGCGCTGGGACGCCTTCAAGAAGGACGTCGCCTGGTTCGAGCAGTCGGCGCGCGGCGACTACTGGGAGAAGATGCAGCAAGACCACGGCTACAATCCGCCGCCGGTCTGGACCATGACGGGGCGCTTCTTCGCCAACCTGGCGCCCGCCGGCGACGTCTTCTTCAAGCTGCTCGCGCTGCTCGACATCGGCCTGCAGCTGGGCTCGGTGCTGCTCCTCAACTGGGCCTTCGGTTGGCGCGTGATGGCGATCGCGACCGTGTTCTGGGGCTGCAACGCGCCCGCGAACTTCTACTGGACGGGCGGCGCATTCCTGCGCCAGGACTGGGTGTTCCTGGCGATAGCGGCCGTATGCCTGGCGCGCAAGCGCAAGTTTGCGCTGGCTGGTGCCGCGCTCACCTGGTCATCCCTGCTGCGCGTGTTCCCGGTGGTGATGTTCGGCGGGGTCGGGTTGATCATGCTGTTCACGCTGATCCGCACGCGGCGCTTTCAGCGCGATCAGCTGAAGTTCGTCGCCGGCGCGGCGCTGGCGGCGGCCCTGCTGGTTCCGGCCAGCATCGCCTCGACCGGGCCTCACGCCTATCAGGACTTTGCCGCGCATATCGGGCTGCACAAAGACACCCCGCTCACCAACCACATGGGGCTCGAGACCATGCTGGTACACAACTGGAAGGGGCGCATGGTGTTCACGCGCGATGACCGCCTCGACGATCCTTTCGAGGGGTGGAAGGCCGGGCGCACCGAGCGCAAGGAGCACCTGAGGCCGGTGTTCCTGGCCATCAACCTGGTGCTGCTGGCCTGGCTCGCTTGGGCGCTGCACCGCACTCGGCTGCTCTGGATCGGGATGGCGCTCGCGGTGCCCTTGATCCCCTGCTTGTCCAATCTCACTTGCTACTACTACGCCATCTTCTTGACGGTGGCGGCGCTGGCCAAGGCGCGGCCCGAGATCGGTCCGGCATTTGTGGCGCTGGCGGGGGCGAGCCAGGTGTTGCTCTGGCGCTTCTATTGGATCGACGACAAGTACACCGCGGAGAGCTACCTGTTCTTTGCCTTCGGGTTGTGCGCGCTCTACGCCTATAGCCGCCCTTTCAACCTGGTGCGCTTTCTCGAATATGTGCGGCTGCGGCCCCGGCAGAGCGTGCGGGCGCACGAGAACCCGGTATAGTGAGCAGCACCATGCGGACCGCTCGTTTTCTGCTTTGCCCGATCCTGCTCTGTCCGATCATTTTGGGCGCGGCTTGCGAGTCAGGAGCGCCGCCTGCTGCGGCGCCGTCTCCTGCAGCCCCGTCTCCTGCAGCCCCGTCTCCTGCAGCCCAGACGTCCCCAGCCGCTCTTCCCAAGCCGGCGGCTACGCCTGCCGGTACGGCGAACTACGGGGCGGCATTCGAGCCGGGTCCCACTGTCGCGCTCACGGCCTTGCTCGCGAATCCCAAGGCCTACGCCGATCAGTCGGTCACCACCGAGGGCCATGTGCAGCGGGCATGCAGCCGCAAGGGCTGCTGGATGGAGATCGGCACGGGCGATGACTCCTGTCGCGTGACGTTCAAGGACTACGGTTTCTTTGTGCCGACCGACTCCGCAGGCGCCGAGGCGCGCGTCCAGGGGCGCATCACTACGCAGCGCATCGAGCCGGGTCGCGTCGCCCATCTGGAGCAAGAAGGGGCGAAGTTCAAACACCGCGAAGCCGACGGCAGCGCGACGGAAGTGCAGTTCATTGCGAGCGCTGTGCAGCTGAAACGCGCTGGCACTTGAAATTGTTCACGGTTTCGTGGCAGCACGCCCCGACCCGTCCAGTATTGCCGGGATCCCCCGCACCCCGAGCGAGAGGCGCCGTTGCCTGAACCCCCTTCCGAAGAAAAGCCGGCTCCTGGCTCGCGGCGAGGGCCTCTCATCTCCACGGTCTCGAAGGACGACGAGGAGCGAGGCCCGCTCACCCTCTCGCCCGCGTTAGAGACCAAAGAGGGCCTGAGTCTGCCGGAGCTGCGCGAGCTCTGGATGATCCTTTCGCCGCCTGAGCGAGTGGAGGCCTTCCGGCTCCTGCCGCGCGCGGACTCGGAGGAGTTCTTCCTGGAGTTGCACGCGCGCGATCACGCAGAGCTGCTGCTGGCTCTGCCCGCGGAGGAGCAGCGCGCGTGGATGCGCTTGCTGCCTCCGGACGATGCGGCGGACCTGGCGCAAAATGCTCCCCCGGAGCAGCGCGAGCGCCTGCTGGCTCTGCTCGACGAGCCGACGCGCAAGGAAGTGAACGCGCTGCTCGCATACGCCGAGGACGAGGCGGGCGGCCTGATGAACCCGCGCTTCGCGCGCGTGCGCCCGGACGCGACCGTCGACGAGGCCATTACCTACCTGCGCCGCCAGGCGCGCGAGCGGCTCGGCAGCATCTACTACGTTTACGTGCTGGACGAGCAGCAGCGGCTGCGCGGCGTGGTCTCCTTCCGGCAGCTGTTCTCGGCGGCCACGGGGCGGCGCGTGGCCGACATCATGCACCGAGACGTGCTCAGCGTGCGCGAGGACCAGGACCAGGAAGAGGTCGGCAACCTGTTCGCGCAGCACGGCTTCGCCGCCATCCCGGTGGTGGACGCGGAGAACCGGGTCAAAGGTATCGTGACGTTGGACGACATCGTCGAGGTCGTCCAGGAAGAGGCCACGGAAGACGCCCAGAAGATGGGTGGTCTGGAAGCCCTCGACGCGCCCTATCTGCAGATCTCGTTCCGCAAGATGCTGCAGAAGCGCGCAGGCTGGCTCGCGGCGTTGTTTGTGGGCGAGATGCTGACGGCGACGGCCATGAGCCACTTCGAAGACGAGATGGCCAAGGCGCTGGTGCTGACTCTGTTCGTGCCTCTGATCATCTCCAGCGGCGGCAATTCGGGCTCGCAGGCCTCCACGCTGGTGATCCGGGCCATGGCCCTGGAAGAGGTCAAGCTGCGCGACTGGTGGCGCGTGATGCGGCGCGAGCTGGCGGCCGGCGTGGCGCTCGGCTGCGTGCTCGGCAGCATCGGCTTCTTGCGCATCTTGATCTGGCAGAGCATCACCCCCACCTCGCAACAGCACCCGCACGGCCTGTACGGCGAGCATTACCTGCTGATCGCGCTAACGGTGTTCGGCAGCCTGATCGGTGTGGTGATGTTCGGAACGCTGGCGGGCTCCCTGCTCCCGTTCCTGCTGCGCAAGCTGGGCTGGGACCCGGCGAGCGCGTCGGCGCCGTTCGTGGCCACGCTGGTCGACGTCAGCGGCCTGATCATCTACTTCAGCGTGGCCAGCGTGATCCTGCGCGGAACGCTGCTCTGACTACTTGATCAGGATCCGGGCTGCTTCCTTGACGAAGGTGCCGATCACCGGGCGGTAGCCGAAGTCGCGCGCATTGGTGTCGGACATGTCCTTGGGGCAGATCGATGACACCACGGCTTGGGTACCCACGCCTTGCAGCACGCTCAAGATGCGCGGCGCCGGATAGGCCTTGGCGAAGCGTTGCGTGGTCGTGTAGGCGCTGCTCGTCGCGTCCCAGCACAGCGGGTTGCCCTGGAACTTGTCGGTCTGGCAGTCGCAGGCGCTGCCCGACGCCACGTTGTCGCAGCTGCGCGGCTGCGGCAGCGGGAAGATGCAGGAGTACTGCAGGTCATCGAAGACCGCGCGCTCCTTGCCATTGATCGCGTTGAAGCTGGTGCTGTCCGGCGCCGCGATCGGATCCTGCGTGATGGGGTTCGACCCGCTGCGCGGCGGGGCCGACTCCTGGGCGAACGGATCCTGCGGCGGCACGCCGTCCTGCTTGGAGCCCAGAATGCGCTGCCACAGGCCATTCGCCTCGAACTGCGCCGCCGGGATCAGATCGAGCTGCCCCGTCACGTCGCGCGTCTCGGGCGTGGCCACGTCCTGCCAGGGGACCCCGACGATGCCGACGAAGAAGACCTGGTCCTTGCTGCGCACATTGCCCTGATCGTCGAGCGGCTCGCTGTAGAGCGGGTTCTTCAGGAACCGCACTTGCCCCTGATCGTCGAGCAACGGACGGCCTTGTTCGTCGAAGCCCTCGGGCAGCCAGGGCGAGGTCAACCCGAGCACATAGCGCTGCACCGGGTACAGATAGTCGTAGCCGTATTTGCGCTTCTGGTCGTAGCAGCGCAGGTTGGGGCCGAGCGTGGTGCGCTCTTCCTCCGGCGAGATCAGAGGCTTCATCTCGGTGCACCCCGCGCCGCCCGCGCCGGGTGGACAGCACGCCGGGTCCTGCTCGCGCGGGATGCAACCCTGCCCCTCCGGCGTGGCGAACGAGCACGAGTAACAGCAGGGTGAGTTCGGGTCGGTCTCGCAGGCGCTCGAGCCGCGCGTCATGCCGCGCGCCGCGTCCATCTGCCACCAGCCGATGTCGGTGTCTCGGATCGAGCAGTCGTCCTCGTCCGCGATCAGCAGGATTGCCACCAGCGAATCCTTGCGCAGGAACGCCGCCCGTTGCTGGAGCAGCGCCTGGTCGACGCCCTGCGGCCGCACGCAGTTCTCCGCCGGGTCCGAGCTGTTGCACGGCACGCGTTGCAGCGAGGCAGGCGGCGCGGGGTCCATCAGAAAGCGGTACATCGCTTCGAGCGGGGCCTCGAAGCCGCAGCCCGACTCGCCCACGCTGTCGATCATGTCGACGAAATGAGAGCTGATCTGCTGCAGGTCGCTTGCGCCCGGTGGAGCGGCGCGCTGCCCGGGATCCCAGGCCAGAAATCCCAGATCCTGGTACGATGGCGTCACCTTGCCGCGCGGGAGCGTGCCCACGAGGTGCGCGAGGTCGCTCTGGCTGTCCAGGCAGCCATCGATGGGCGAATCGGCGCCGTGCGCACCCAGGGTGGAGGTCACGATCCCGACATGGATGTCCTTCAGCGGCGCGAACTGGCGCGCGTAGCCGACCGGACACTTTTCTTCCGGCGTACCGAGCTGGATCGGAGGCTCGCGCAGCGTGCTGTCGAGGCAGGGCGGATTGACCAGACGCGCCAGTAGATCGGGGATGGCGGCTGCGAAGATCTGCTGCTTGTCTCCCATGGAGACCGAATTATCGACCACGAACAGGAGATCCATCTTGTCCGAGAGCCGGATGCCGCCACCGCTCGACACTTCGTCGGGGCTGAAGACCACCGTGCCCGGGCCCTCGGTCGTCACGTGCGTGGGATCGTTCTCGTCGACGGGATCGTTGCCGCAGCCTTCAGCGTCGCCGCAGAGCACGGGCCCGGTATTCTCGCGCACGATCGGGGCATTGTTGGTCGGGGCTCTTTCCTCTTCGGCGTTGGGGCTGCAGGAAAGCAACAGCTGGCTGCACACACAGGCGCGGCTCCACCTACCGTCTCTGAGTCTCATCAGGCCTCGGGCTCCTCGGCGAGCGCGCCACGCGTCGCCGGAAAGAGAACGCTACGTTTTGGTACGTCGGGCAGCTTACGCGAGACTAGCGTCGAGCGCGCAGAGAGTGCCCGGAAGCTTCAAAAATAGCTCCAAAAATGCCATTTGCCGGCGGCGCGCGCTGCGCCGCATCATGGGACCCGCCTGTCGCAGGATGTAGTTTTCGAACCGCCGTGGGCAGGAATGCGCGCGGAAGCACGAACGCAATACGCGCGCGAGTTCCGTAGCTTGCGACCAGGCGGAGTGCCGCGGCTCAGTTATTGGATCCGCGTGCCGTTCTGTTGCGAGTACGGTCCCGGAGGTCCGTCGAGTCCCCATGGCTCTGCCACCACCACGAGTGAGTCAGCGCACCACGCGCGCCCGCACGGGTCGCGCGCCTGCTTCCAACACCGCCCGCGCTGCCAAAGATGAAGAAGTGCTGTCGGCGGCTGCCGCTCGCATCGCACAAGAGGCGCTGCGCACCGACGTCACCATCGAGTCCCTGGCCAAGCTGGCCCACGCCGACGCCGCCTTCGCAATGAAGCTGCTGGCGCTGGTCAACAGCCCCGGCTTTGCGCGCGCTCGCGCCGTGACCGACATCAACCAGGCGGCCTCGCTGCTCGGTATCCGCGGCGTCCGCACCGTGGCGCTGAGCTTGCTGGTCTCAAATTTTTGCCCCGGCGATGAGTCGTGCCGGGTGCTGATGGCGAACTCGCTGCGGCGCGCAGTCGCCTGCCGGCAAGTAGCGGCAGAGCTCAACTTCAAGGACCTCGACAGCTGCTTCGCGACCGGCTTGTTCCTCGACGCCGGGCTCTTGCAGCACGCGCAACAGAACCTCACGCTCGCGGTCTCGATCGCCTCCAGCCCCGCACACCACCGCGTGTTGCGCGAGCAGGCCGAGGGCCTCACGCCTCACCCCAGCGTCGGCGCGGACATGGCGGCCAGCTACGTGCTCTCGCCCGAGACGGTCGACGCCATTCGCAATCACCATGCGCCGGAGCCGCCGGCGGGGATGCTGGGCAAGGTGGCTTGGCTCGCGGAATGCGTGGCGGGGGTGTTCGAGAGCCCCGACGTCGAGCGAGCGCGCGTGACGGCGATCGAGCAGGCGCGCAAGATCGGCCTCGGCCAGGCGCAGCTGTGCAGCATCCTGGACGCCCTGCCCGGGCAGGTTGCCGAGGTGGCGCAGGCGCTGGACAGCGACGTCGGCGAGTTGCACGACCTCGAGGCGCTGCGCAACGACGCCGGCCGCCTGCTGGCGGACATCAATCAGCAGTACGAGGGCGTGATCCGCAAGCTGGGCGAGCTGCTGCAAGAGAAGGAAGCGCTCACTGCCGAGCTGCGCAAGGCCAACGACACGCTGGCCTCGATGGCGCACACGGACGCGCTCACCGGCTTGCCCAATCGGCGCGCGCTCGAGGACGAGCTGGTGCGCTGCGCGTCCCGCGCACGGCGCGAAAAGAACTGGCTGAGCCTGGTCGCGCTCGACGTCGACCACTTCAAGAAGTTCAACGACACCCACGGTCACGCCGCCGGCGATGCCGTGCTGGCCACGATGGGTCGCGTGCTGACGGAGCAATGCCGCAAAGGCGACATGCCGGCGCGCTACGGCGGTGAAGAGTTCAGCGTGGTGTTGCCCAACACCAACGCGGTCGGCGCCAACGTGGTCGCAGAACGCATCCGGCGTGCCCTGGAAGCCAGCGAGACGCTGTTCGAGGGCAAGAAGCTGAAGTTCACCTCCAGCATCGGTGTGGCCTCTGCCCTGGCCGGGGCCGTGGAGCCCGTCGCGGCGCTCGCGGCCCGCGCCGACGAAGCGCTGTACGCGGCCAAGCACGCAGGCCGCAACCGGGTGGTGAGCGCGCCGCCGCGGGCGGAGGAGGAGCCCGTGATCAGCGCCGCCCCGCGCATCAGCAGCGACTTCGGCGAGGACGAAGAAGACACCGTCGTCACCCGCATCAGCGCCCTCCTGCCTGGCGAATAAAGCAGCCGACTGGAGCCGCCGACGGCAGCGGCCGAATCAGCAATTGCAGGTTCCCTGCAGCTGATTTAGCTTCGCCGCAGTGCAGAAGACACGATTCCTGATCGTCGGCGGCGGCATCACGGGCCTGGCCTTTGCCGGCCGGCTCGAGCAGCGTGATTACCTGATCTGCGAGGCCGAGGCCGAGCTTGGCGGGTACTGCCGCACGGTGATTCAGGACGGGTTCGTCTGGGACTATTCGGGGCACTTCTTCCATTTCCGCAAGCCCGAGATCGAGCGCGAGCTGGTGCAACGGATCGGGCCGGAGCGCGTGCGCCGCGTGCAACGCGACGCGCGCATTCACTACGCCGGCAAGCTGATCGACTTCCCGTTCCAGCGCAACATCGACCAGCTTCCGCACGACGAGTTCGTGCAGTGCCTGACCGACCTGTTCAGGCGTCCGGAGGCGGCGCCCCGCAACTTCAAGGAGATGCTGTACTCCAGGTTCGGGCAAGGCATCAGCGAGAAGTTCCTGGTGCCATACAACGAGAAGCTGTACGCGACCGATCTCGGCCGGCTCGACGTGGACGCGATGGGCCGCTTCTTTCCACATGCCCGCGCCGAGGAGATCGTGCGCGAGCTCGGGGCTCGCAGCGCGCGAGCCGAGCGAGCCGCCACCTACAACGCGACCTTCACCTATCCCGAGGGCGGCGCCACACAGTACGTGAACGCCCTCGCGCATGGCTTGGATCCCGCCCGGATCTTGCTGCAGGAGCCGGTGCTGAGCATCGATCTGGAGCGCAAGGTGGCCCGCACCTCGCAGCGCAGCATCGAGTTCGAGTACCTGCTGAGCAGCGTGTCTTTCCCGCGCCTCCTGCAGCTGTGCGGCATCCCGTTTGAACCGAGCCTGTACAGCCACAACCAGGTCCTGGTGTTCAATCTGGGTTTCGACTCCAAGGGCCCGCAGGGCATTCACTGGATCTACTATCCGCAGCGGGACCTGGTCTTTTATCGCGTGGGCTTCTACGACAACATCTTCGACAGCTCGCGCATGAGCCTGTACGTCGAAGTCGGCTATCCGAGCGGCGTGCGGCTCGACGCCGAGCAGCTGGCCGCGGCGCGCGCACGCGTGCTGGCCGATCTGCGGCGCGTCGGCGTGATCGATCGGCAGCAGCTGGTCTCCGAGCACCACGTGGTCCTCGATCCGGCGTACGTGCACATCACGCAGTCTTCGCTCGCCGCCGTTGCCGAACACAAGGCGCTTCTGGCCCTGCGCGGAGTGCACAGCGCGGGCCGCTACGGCTCGTGGACGTATTGTTCGATCGAGGACAACATCATCGAAGCGCGTGAGCTGGCCGAGCGCTTCAACCAGCTCGCCCGGCTGAATCCCGGGCACTGATCGCGGGGACACCCCGCACTACTACCGTCGCTCTCAGTCGCCGCGCGTCCATCAGCCGCGCTGGGCGGCTTCCGCGAGCATACGGGCCAGGTCCGCCGCGTCTGCTTCGAGCTCGCCGGTGCGCCAGCGCAAGCCCAGGCCGCGCGCCTCGTCCGGCTTCGGAATGATGTGGAAGTGCACGTGGAAGATCGCCTGGTGCGCGAGCGTCTCGTTGTTCTGCAGCACGTTGTAGGCTGCGCACCCCGTCACCTGCTTGAGCGCCCGGCAGATGCGCGGCAGAGCCCGACCGATGGCCGCGCCGGCCTCGTCGGAGAGCTCGTCCAAGGTGCGGGCAGGCTCCTTCGGGATGAGCACGGTGTGCCCAGGCGCGAGCGGCGCGATGTCGAGGAACGACAGTACGTGTGCGTCCTCATAGATCCGATGACACGGGATCTGCCCCGCGATGATGCGCGAAAAGATCGTCTCCGACATGCGGCGCGAAGGTAGCAGGAACAGACGAAGTCCGGCAGGGAGCTTCGGTACCGTCGCATCGGGGGGCGTCACTCCCTCGCAACGGTGTGACTCGCCGTTCACAGGTCGCTGCTTCCGATCGATGCGCTGGCACGCGCAGAACGACGCTCCAGAGCGCGCGCCAGCAGCCGTTCCTGGCTCCAGCCGCGAGGTTGCGAGTGGTGCCGGTCCAGATGCCCGCGAATTGGCATCCGAGTTGCTTATAGCCAGGCTGGACAATGGCAGCAGTGCCGCAACGGCACGCGTGCGTGGGAGAAGGGTTTTGGCAATGATCAAATCGGCATTTCGATGGAGCTCGTCGTGCTTGGTGTTGGGTCTGTTCGCCTGCAAGAGCGACCCGCAACTGGTCGAGATCTCGAGCAACCAGGCCGCGCTGACCGCCAGCGAGAACTCCGAACGCGCGCTCGACGGTGTGCTGGACGCTGCGGACTTCCTCTCCGAGTCCACCAGCCTCGCGCAGACGCTGAGCCTGATGGGCGGACGCGCTTCGTGTGAGAGCAGCGCGACCTGCACGAGCAGCGGCTGCCTGCCCGCCGAGACGGTCTGCACCAGTGGCTCGATCGAAGAGGGCGATCTCGAACAGGCGCGCGCGGACCTGAAGGAAAGCGCCCAACAGCTGGTGCAAAGGCTGCGCGAGAAGGTCCTGATCCCGGCCAACCTGGAGAGCGAGACCTCGACCTCGGCCACGTATCGCCTGGGTCCCGACGTGTGGTGCGAGGACGAGATCCCGCCACCAGCGCCGGGTAGCGTCACGCCGCCGAGCTACGACCCGGATTGCGTCGAACAGGCCAACAAGCTGCAACTGCGGCTGCGGCTGACGTCGCCCGCGGAAGGCGACGTGGACATGACGGTCGTCGTGGGCGCCGAACACAACGAGCCGCTGGTGTTCGAGCTGCACCAGCACAGCCTGGGCCTGAAGCTGAACCTCGGAGAGGCGCTCGACACCGCGCGCGAGTTCGGCGAGGACGCCGACGCGCTCGAGAAGCTCTCGGGCGTGCTCGAGCTCCAGCTCGTGGAGAACCAGGCGCGCGACTACTCCCTGGAGCTCAACGTGCTTCAGGCCGTCGAGGCCGTGCTGAACGCCGATGGCGACAAGCTGAACGTCTCGGTCGGGGCGACCTCACCGGCGCTGCAGCTGCGCCTCGACGGCAACGCGCGCCGTCTGCTCGCCAGCATGGATCTGGGCGCGCTGCGCGTGCTCGGCCCGCTGCGCCTGTTCGCGGACTCCTTCGGCTCGGATGAGGCCGTGAGCAGCTCGGGCGACAGTGGTTTTGCCGCCCCTGCTCCCGCGCCGGACCCTGCCCCGCGGACCTACCACGGTGCCGTGGAGATGTTCCTCGCCGGGCTGCAAGGCTCGCTCGAGTACGTTGCCGATAGCGACCAGCTGAAGCTCAACGGGCTCGGCTTCGGCGACAAGACCTCGTTCATCAAGAACGACGGCCAGACGCTGGCCTCGCTCGACCTCAACGCCGCGAAGGGTCGGCACATGAACCTGGTGCTGGAGCCCGAGGGCGACGGCACCAGGATCAGCATCTCGCCGGGCTTTGATCTGAAGGTGGCGCTCGCCTTCCAGCACATCGCCGATCAGGTGCAGGGCATCCAGGCCCACCTGCTGAACGACAATTGGCACTTCTGGTTCGATGGCGATCAGCCCGTGATCGTCGCCGACGACGATCAGGTCGCTGTGCAAGCGGGCACGCTGCACCTGGAGAGCTCGGCGGACCCCTCCGCGAATCTCGCGGTGTCGGCGGGCATGTGCCTGGTCGAGGGCGATGCGCAGAGCTCGAGCGAGGACGACGATTGGCGCCATCGGCTCGAGGTCAGCGCCTGTGAGTGACGCTCGACAGTAGGCACCAGTCTTCTTCGCAGGCTTCCTGGTGCAGCGCTATGCCGAGCTGGGCGTAGTGCTGCACCAGCTCTGGGACTTGCTCGTGGATGAAGCCGGAGAGGGCCAGGGCTTTCGCGGAGCGGGCGCAGCGGGCGATCGCCGTGCTGGCGGCCATCAGGATGGGCGCCTCGATGTTGGCGACGACGTAGTCGAACGGCTCGTCCAGCTCGCCCGCGTCTTGCTGCAGGAACGTGGCGGACAGGCGGTTGAGCGAGCTGTTGCTGCGCGCGGCCTGCACGGCGGGCCCCGACGTATCGACGCCCAGCACCCTGCCGGCGCCGCTCTTGCATGCGACCAGCGCCAGCACGCCGGTGCCGCAACCAACGTCGAGCAAAGAACAGCCCGGATGCGCGCGACAGCGAGCCTCGACCCAGCTCGCCAGGAGCCGGGTGGAGGCATGCTCGCCAAACCCGAAGGCGAAGGCGGGCTCCAGATACAGCGCGCGCGCGTCGGGGACGGCTGGTGGCAGGCTCGGGTGCAGCATCAGGGACGGCGTCAGCTGCACGGGCTTCAGGTGCTCGGTCCAGGCGAGTGCCCAGTCCTCCGGCGCCCGCTCGATCCGGCAGCCCAGCGAGAGCCCGGGGCTCCCTGCCCGGGCATCCGCACGCAGCTCCGCCGCGACCCGCTCGAGCTCGGCGCGGCTCTGCGCGTAGATCACCAGGCACGCCCCCCCGGGCCGCGCTCGCTCCTCGAAGGCGGGGAAGCCGCGTAACCCGAGCTGCTGGGCGAGCCAATCTCGTTCCCGGTGCGGGAGCGTGATCTCCAGGTAGAAATACGTCTCCACTTCGTGGCCCGCTGCGCGCTGCACTCTACACGCGAGCCGATCGCGTTTGATATACGAGATCGCGAGCGATGAACTGGACGTATCTGAGCCGGGTGGACGGCGTCGAGCCGGGCGATCGCGAGCTGCTGCTGGGAGTCTCGAGCCGGCTGGAGGCCTCGCCTGGCGCGCCGCTCGACGGCCAGAGGTTCCGTGTGCGCATCAGCGCACCGCTGGACAATGTGCTGCGCGTCCAGGTCTCGCACCACACCGGGCGAATCACCGCCGGAGAGGGCCCCGCCGCCCCGAGCTTCGAGCTGGCCACCGACGCGCGCCCTCTGCTGCCGGCGCCCCGGGCCGATGCTGCAGGCATCACGCTGCGCTCGGGAGCGCTCGCGTTGCGCATCGACCGCGCCCCGTGGGGCCTGGAGTTTTTGAACGCGGACACCGGCGAGCGCATCACTGGCAGCCCCTTTCAGGCCCTGGCGCTGAGCCAAACGCCGGAAGGCGCGTCGCTGCGCGAGCAGCTCACGCTGGGCGTGGGAGAGCAGCTGTACGGCCTGGGTGAGCGCTTTCAGGCCTTCACCCGCAACGGCCAGAGCGTCGAGCTGTGGAACTCCGACGTGGGTACGTGCTCGGACAAGGCATACAAGAACGTGCCGTTCTTCCTGAGCAGCCGGGGCTACGGCGTGCTCGTGAACAGCACGGCGCAGCTCCGCTTCGAGATCGGCACCGCGCACGTGGCGCGCGCGCAGTTCACCGTACCGGGAGAAGAGCTCGACTATTTCGTACTGCTCGGTCCCTCGCTGAAGCAAGTGCTCGCCCGCCTGGGAGAGCTGAGCGGCAGGCCCGCCCTGCCCCCCGCCTGGTCGTTCGGGCTCTGGCTCACCACTTCGTTCACCACCGACTACGACGAGGCCACGGTGCACGAGCTGCTCGACGGGATGGCGCAGCGCAATCTGCCTCTGCACGTGTTTCACTTCGACTGCTTCTGGATGAAGCCCCATCACTGGGTGGACTTCCGCTGGAACGAGGCGCTGTTTCCCGATCCTGAAGGCATGCTGGCACGCCTGCACGCGCGAGGGCTGCGCGTGTGCGTCTGGATCCACCCCGCCATCGCTGAGCGCTCGCACCTGTTCGCGGAGGCTGCGCGCCTGGGTTACCTGCTGCGGCGCCCGAACGGCGACGTCTGGCAAGGCTCGCAGTGGCAGGCCGGCCTTGCCTGGCTGGACTTCAGCAACCCCGCCGCAGCGCGCTGGTACTGCGAGCAGCTGCGACCGCTGCTCGGCATGGGCGTGGACTGCTTCAAGACGGATGGCGGCGACGAGCTGCCGACGGACGTGCGCTACTTCGACGGCTCCGATCCCGAGCGGATGCGCAACTACTACTCGTTCCTTTACAACCGCGCGGTGCACGAGCTGCTCGTCTCCGTGCGCGGGCCGGAACAAGCCTGCCTGTTCGCGCGCGCGGCAACCGCCACCTGCCAGCGCTTCCCCGTGCACTGGGGCGGAGACTGCTCGGGCAGCTACGCGTCGATGGCGGAGACGTTGCGGGCCGGGCTCAGCCTGGGACTCTCGGGCTTCGGCTTCTGGAGCCACGACATCGGCGGCTTCACGACCCAGGCCAGCGCCGCGGTCTACAAGCGCTGGCTGGCCTTCGGGCTGCTCTCCTCGCACAGCCGGCTGCACGGCAACCGCAGCTTCCGCGTGCCGTGGAACTACGACCAGGAAGCGTGCGACGTGCTGCGGCACTTCACGGCGCTGAAGTGCCGGCTCATGCCCTATCTGTTCGCGGCGGCGCTGCAGGCGCACCACGAGAACCAGCCGCTGTTGCGCGCGCTCGTGCTGGAGTTTCCCGATGATCCCAGCTGCCGCACGCTCGATCGACAGTATCTGCTCGGCGACCACCTGCTGGTCGCGCCGGTCTTTGCGGACCGCCGCGCGGAATACTACTTGCCCGGCGGGCGCTGGACCCACCTGCTCGATGGCGAGGTTCGCGAGGGCGGGAGCTGGCACTTCGACGAGCTCAATTTCTTCCAGGTCCCGCTCTGGCTGCGCCCCAATGGCCTGGTCTGTGTCGGCATCAGCGAGCGCGAGGTGGAGTACGAGTGGAGCCAGCGGGTGCGGCTGATCTGTGGCTGGTTGGAGGGCAAGGGGTCGCGCGAGGTATGCGTGCCCGATGCTCGCGGGGGCGAAGCGGGCCGCCTGGAGCTGTATCACGACGGTGAGCGCGTGCGGGCAAAGAGCACCACGCTCGCGGACTTCCAGCTGCAGCTGCCCTGGGCGCAGGAGCTGCTCGAGCTCGAACGCGGCAGCCTGGTGCGCGACGACCCGCGGCCCCCGCTCACCACGGCGGGCATTCTGATCCGCGCGGACAGCGGCGCGCTCTCCTTTCGCTATCGCGCGCCGCGCCTTCCCGGCTGAACCTTCACTCGAAGACCGGCAGGTCGAGCGTGGTCGCAAAGATGTCGAGGCTGGTCTCGGGCTGGCGATCGCTGGAGAAGAAGATGCGGGTTTGATCGCTGCTCACCCAGGGGTCTCGTTCCACGGACAGGCTGTTCACTGCATCCAGGGCCAGCGGGTCCTGGTCGAAGGGCTCCGCCGTCGAGTGGCGCCAGGACAGATAGAGGTCGCCTCCGTCCGCGCCACGATGAAAAAACAACAGCCGCCCGTCTTCGCTCAGAAACCCGCCCGCCATGCCGGCTGCCGACTGCAGCCCCAGGGGCTCGACCTCGAACGGCGCGTCGCGCGAGGCGCGCCTGGCCAGGAAAATCTGCGTCACGCCGCCGTTGCGCTTCGACGCCAGTGGCATCACGAGCTCCTGTTGCGCGAGCGGACGCGGAAAATCGTCGCTCATGCTGTTCAGGTCGGGAACGAGCTGCAACTCGCCCCAAGCGGCGACGCGCGAGGGGCGCGCGCTCTTCCAGATGTCGAGCCCGCCGCTGCTGCCCGGGCGATCCGAGGCCAGGTACAGGGTAAGACCATCGCGCGAGATGGCGGGGCTGACTTCGCGCGAGGGGGTGCTCAAGTCACTCTCCAGCGTGGCGGCTGCGAACGCCTCCTCGCGCGAGGCGCGGTGGGCATGCCAGATGTCTCCCTGTCCGGGTCCAGAGCGGTACGAGGTGAAGTAGATGTCCAGCAGATCCTCGGTCAGGGTCGGCGTCTGATCCGCCACGGCGCTGTTGATGTTGGCGAGCGGGCGCCCTCCCTCTTCGCCGAACTGGGGGTCCGGCACCGCTCGCCCGAGCGTGACCACGTCCTCGGAGCTGCAGGCGCAGAGCACGACGAGCAGGGCGGCGCAACCCAGCGCTTCGACTCGACGGGAACGCCACGCCGCGAACATCAGAAGCTCAGCCCCGCGCCCGCGCCGAGCGACCAGACCAGCGATGCCACCCGATGAAAGACCGGCTCGTCGCAGTCGCCGCTCCTGCAGTCGGCGGCATGAAAGCGATAGCCCTCGCGCTCGAACGGATGCGCGGCGGTGACGGTCACGCGCAGGGCCAGCTTGCCCACGATCGCCATCGCCTGTGCGCCGCCACCGAGCGTCCACCACGGGCTGGAATCGGTGTGCGCACGAAAGGTGCGGCTGCCGGTCGCCTGCAGCCAGCCGAACGTGGACGCGATGCACGGCTGCAGCCGCAACCGAGCACTCCCGAGCCGCAGCGGACACAGCTCGAGGCCGGCGGCGCTGAGCGCGAAGTCCGCGCTGCCCTCCGGGCGCTCGACGCCGCTCACGCGATCATGAGCCAGGCTCGCGCCCAGCTCCGGCGACAGCAGCGAACCGCGCTCCCAGCTCGCTCGAAGCCACAGCTCGCCGCCGATCAGCGGCTCCGGCGCTACGCCCTGCAGCCAGCGAGCTCCAGCGCCACCGGCCCAGCGCAAGCCCTGCTCGGGAGGCACTGGAGCCGCAGGGGCAGCGGGCGGTGGGCGGGCTACCGGGGGCGCGGGCGCTGCCGGCGCCGGCAGCACGAG
>JAICTU010000772.1 GCA_025936205.1 Polyangiaceae bacterium
AGCCGAGCACCAGCGCGGCCAGCGCCAGCACGAGAACCAGGAGCGCAATCTGAACTCGACTCATCGATCCTCCAGGGCCCAGATATGCTCGACACCATCGGCCGGGCCCGGGCCTTGTCCCACCAGCACGAGCGTCAGCCACAAGCGGCCGCGGCTCTCGTTCTTCAGCTTCAACGTCAGCGCGCCGCGCTGCAGATCCGCACCCAGCGTCACGCCGTCACGAAACTCGGCGAGCTGCAGCGGCTCGGTGCTCTCCCAGAACCAGGCTCCGGGCAAGGCCAGCGCCGGACCTTCGAGGCGACCGGAGAGCGTGCTGTACGAAGCCGCAAACTCCCGGCTCGTCTTGGCGCCGAGCGCATAGGAGAGCGCCACATTGCCGGGCTGCTCCGCATACGCGAAAACGATCAGTCGCCCCTCGGCGGCCTGCTTCTCCACGCGATACTCGAGCGCGGCGCCGGGCTGCACGCGGTAGGTGATGCGCTGCCGGAGCAGCGGCTCGCGCGGGGCTGCTGCTGCTTCCAGCAACGCCGCATCCCCCGCGCCCAGGCCGCTCAGCTCGAACAGGTGCTCTCCGGGCGCCAGCGTCAGGTCGACATCGGCGGCGGTGGTCACCGGTTGCTCGCTGAGCCGCGGAGTGCCGTCCACCGAGAGCGCCAGCGTCTGCCCGAGATGCTCGGGCAGGATCCGATAACGCAGCTTTGCGCGACCCGCGCGGGCGCCAGAGCTCGCCACCAGCACGTGCCGCGCGCGATCGAGCGCCACCCAGGCGCTGTCGCGCGCGGGCTTGCCCGCGGCGCGCACCAGCGGCATCACCAGGTGCCTGCGCACGTCGCTGCCGCGCGGCTCCAGCGCCACCTCGGGTTGGGGGGGCCGCGGCGGCGGCTCGACCACCCGCGCTTGAGCGCGCAGCTCGAGCGTACGCCCGTCCGTCACCAGTTGCTCGTGGTCGAGGCCGCGGATGCTCACCCGGTGGCGCAGGTCGTATCCGGCGTAGCGCCACTGCCAACCTTCCGGCAGCGCGCGCTGGAAGGGGCCGGCCAGGCGATCCTCCTCGATCTGCGGATCATAGGTGAAGGGTGCGACATAGAGCGCCGAGTCGCCGCGCAGCTCGACCCGAGCCACCCCGGGCGGCAGTTGTAGAAAAAGCTCCCGCTCGTCGCTCGCGCTCTCCCCATCTCCCCAGCGCTCGAACTCCGACGCCGTCAGCTCCAGCTCGGAGCGCGTGGTGAAGGAGCCCAGCGACGCCTCCAGCCAGCCGCGCGGACGATCCGCGTAGGCGCGCACCGTCACCCCCAGTACGTTCTGGCCCGGGGCGACCTCGAGCGCGATCGGCTCCTCGGGATCGAGCCGGTAATAGGGGCTGCGCAGCCAGAAGGGCGCGATCTCCAGCCGATCGCCTGCTGACTGCGCGCCACCGATCGCTGCAGCACCGCTCTCGCGCGCCAGCGTGACGCGCACGGGGACGTCGCTCGGTTCGGCGCTGCGCAGGATCAGCGTGCTGGCGACGTCCGGACAGCCCACGATCAGCTTCTGCCGCCCCTCATTGCCCATCACGCTCAACTCCGAGCTGTTTTCTCGCCCATCGCTCCAGCTGAGCGCCGCGCCGGTCGGCGCCTCGAGCTCCAGCTCCACTGCGCCGAACACGTTGAAGGCCAGCGCGCGCGAGCGCCGCACCAACTGCGGAGCGCGCTGGGCCAGCTCCAGCCCGGCCGGAGCACGCCCGCGGCCAATCAGGAGCCGCGTGACCTGGTAATCCCTGCCAGCCACCCCCGACGCGTCCAGCCGGCGCTGCCAGTGCGAGAGCGCTGCCGAGCGAAAGGACCCGGGCAGCTCATCGAAAGGCAACGAGGTGCGATCGCGGTCCAGCTCTTCGCGCTCGGCCGGCGTCAAACTGCGCTCCACGGCCTCTGCCTCCAGCGCGCCGCGCGCTTCGGGAAATGTCGTGCGCACCAGCACATGCTGCAGGGGGCCCGCATGCGCCGACAGCTTCACCGACTGCGGGCGCTCGCCAGAAAACTGCGGGATCAACACGCGCAGCGTGCGCGAGTCAGTGACGGCATCCGTCGAATACGCGAGCCGTGCTGCCCATTCGGAGGCATCTCGGGCTTCTGCGTCTCCCGAGACGCGGCTCTCGAACGAGAGCTCCGAGCGCCCCAGCACCCGCGCACCGGCGCCCAACCAGTCGGCGTCCACGCCGTACACGAAGCGTTGATCCGGCAACGCCATGCCGACCACACACCAGGAGCTGAGCGACAGCTCCGCTGCCTTCGGCAAGAGCCCGATCTCCACCGAGCTCGGCGGCGCGAGATCGTAAGCCAGTAGCTCATCCGCGGGGATCTCGGTGTGAGCAGCGCGCGAGAGTGGATCGCGCAGCACGCCCCAGAGCGCCGCGCCCGAGCCGAGCAGCACGGCGGCGACCACGCCCCAGCGGATCAGGGTCAGCGTCCTCATCCGGAGGCGGGCTCCACGACCAGGGTGGCGGTGCTCCAGTCGAGCGCCTGCCGCACTGCTTGCTGAGTGGCGAGCGGGCGGCTGCGCCGATCCCCGACGCGCGCGCCGTGCAGCGGCACCAGGCGCGCACGCGCGCCGTCGCTCACGATCGCCCAGGGCAGCCCCGAACGCTGGTCCACGTCGGCCTCGATCCGGCAGCGTTGCCCCTGGCTCAACGCCGCGACTCGGTCGAAGGGATTGCGCCGCACCAGCCAGCGCTCAAGGCTCACGACCACCGCGTCCAGGTCG